>JAEVZK010000010.1 GCA_023392285.1 Armatimonadota bacterium
GTTCGCGTCCGGTACCCGCATGTTCAGGATGCGCCCGTCGCCGTCCATGTCCTTCCTCTCCAAGCCGTAAGGGTCCTCCTCATCGTAGGGATAAGGCCTTGTCGAGCTACGGATGATTCTCGGCGGCATCTCAAGCGCCCATTCGGCCCCGTCCGGATTAACTCGCGGAACTAGATAAAACGTATGCTCACGTAGCAGGTTACGATGCACGGTGACGAGACGCTCGATTAGGAGCAGCACCGCGGTAGATGCGCTTACCTCGCTCGCATGGATATTGCCGTCGCACCAAAAGGCGGGCTTCTCCGCATCCGGTCCGGTCGCGCTGTCACTTACTGTCGCGAGCCACGTCTCACGTCCCTCATGGCTCTTCCCAATGCTGCTGATCCGAACTAGATCTGGATGCTCAGCTGCGAAGTCTTTGAGCAGTTGGGTGAGCTCGTCATAGCGATAGTAGCGATCAAACGTGATCTTCGGCACAGTTCCAAGTATGCCAGAACTTGGGAAAGCCTTCGGGCCAAACCGCCCCAGGTGCCGGCCTTGAGAGCCAACGCTCCCGCCCTTAACACTCAAGACTCAACACCCGACACCTCTTTCCCGAACGCCGACCGCCGAACGCCGACCGCCGAACGCCGAACACCAACACTCAAACCTCAACACCAAACCCGAACACTCAAAACTCAACACCCAACACCTCTTTTCCGCCCACCGAACACCGAACACCGAACACCGAACACCGAACACCGACCCCTCGGGTGGCGCTTCTAGCGCATTCGCCGGCCAATCGCTTCCATAATCTGAACCATGCAAGAGAGGCCGAGTTGGGATGCGTACTTCATGCAGATCGCGCACCTCGTGAAAACGCGCGCGACATGTCCGCGAAGGTCCGTCGGCGCTCTCATCGTCCGAGATCGGCGAATTATTTCGACGGGCTACAATGGTTCTCCGAAGGGGCTCCCCCATTGCCCACCCGGCGGTCCCGAAAATGACTGGCCGAATGGCTGTATGCGGGCGGGGCATTGCATTCGCTCCCTTCACGCGGAGCAGAATTCGCTGCTTCAGGCGGCGATGATCGGAGTGGCTTGCGAGGGAGCGACGATGTACGTGACTTGTCAGCCTTGCAACAGCTGCGCAAAAATGATCATCAACGCCGGCATCGATCGGGTGATCTATGAAGGGGACTACCCGGACGAGTTTTCAAAAGAACTCTTCCGACAGGCGAAGATAGAAGTGCTTCGCTACCGAGACGGACGTCTGGAAAAGGTAGAGCTTGGCGCATGATTTGGTTTGACTTGTTTGGGAAGGTCGATTCGGGGCCTCTACCCGGTTTTCGCTACCCGCTGGTGACCGGCGTGGTGGCGCTGATCGTTTCCTATTTGCTGACCCCCCTCGTTCGAAAGCTGGCGTTCAAGTACGGTGCGGTCGATGATCCCAAGCGGGACGACCGGAGAATTCACAAGGAGCCTCTGCCTCGCTGGGGTGGAATCGCGATCTACGTGGGAATTGTGGTCGCGATTGGCATCGTCCTTCCATTCGCAAACGCCGGCCACGTGATCTACCCCAATTATCTAATCGGGATCGTCATCGTCGGAGGCTTGTTAGTCGTTGCGGGCGCGCTCGACGACCTGTATCAGTACTCGGCGAAAATCCAACTCCTCATCTTATTGGCGGCGGGCGTTGTGGTGCAGTTCTTTGCAAGCTCACAGGGGCAGATCCAAATCAAGAGTTTCGGAAACCCTCTGTCACCGAGCCATCCAATCATCCTCGGCTCGCTCGCGATGCTCGTGACCGCGATTTATATTTTCATCGTGACGAAGACAATGGACACGATCGACGGCGTCGATGGTTTGGCGGCCGGGATTGCGACGATTTCCGCCGCGACCCTGACGATCATCGGAGTTTATGGGGAGCAGCCCCGTGTGGCGATTATCGCTGCCGCCATCGCCGGTGCGGCCTTGGGCTTCCTGCGCCACAACTACAATCCCGCCAAAATTATCATGGGCACTGGCGGAGCCTACATTTTGGGTTTTATGCTGGCGTGCCTGAGTATTGTGGGTGCGTTCAAGACGGCCGCCGCCATTGCGCTGATCATTCCCCTCTGCGTCTTCGGTGTGCCTCTATTTGATGCCGCCCAGGTGGTGATCCGGCGTAAGCTGAGCGGGGTGCCGATTACCCAGGCGGATAAGCGGCATGTCCACCACACCTTGCTCAACAAAGGGCTGAGTCAACGCCAAACCGTGCTCGTTCTGTACTTGGCCGCTGCCTTGCTATGTTTTGCGCTCATCGTGGTGGTGCGGAGTTATGCCTAAGCCGCACATCGTTTTGATCGTCGGCACACGTCCAGAAGCGATCAAGGTCGCTCCGATCGCGCTCGAGTTACGGCGCTACTCAGACCGTCTCGACACCACTCTTCTTTCTACCGGCCAACACCAAGAGATGCTTTATCAGGCGCTCGCCGCGTTTGGATTAAAGCCAGACAAAGATCTCGCCATCATGCAGCATGGGCAGACTCTTGCTGAGGTAACGTCGCGTGCTTTGTCGGGTATCGATGAAGCATTGAGCGCCCTCGAACCTTCGATGGTGATCGCTCAGGGAGATACGACGACCACCTTCGCCTCGAGTCTTGCCGCCTTTTACCGGAGAATTCCCTTTGCGCACGTGGAGGCTGGCTTGCGCACGGATACGATCGACAACCCTTTTCCAGAGGAATTCAACCGCCGCGCAGCGGGGCTCATTTCGAAAATGCATCTGGCACCGACTCGCTGGGCGTTCGACAACCTTCTGAAAGAAGGGAAGGACCCGGCCACCATCTCGATTACTGGCAACACGGGAATCGATGCAGTGCGTTTGGCCGCTGAGGTTTCTCCCGATGAATGGTTTCCTGAGCATGCCGGGCGCGTCGTTCTTCTCACGACCCACCGGCGCGAGAACTGGGGTGAACCTCAGGTGGCGATCGCTCGCGCCGCCAAACGTCTGGTGGAGGAGTTCGAGGACGTGCTCCTAGTCGTGCCCATGCACAAAAACCCTTCCGTTCGCGAGACTTTGGAGAGCGTGCTTGCTGACCAAACCCGAATTCGCCTCGTGGAACCGCCCGACTATGCTCCGTTCGTCAAGCTGATGCAGCGCAGTGCCTTGATCTTGTCTGACAGCGGCGGGGTACAGGAGGAAGCACCTGCCTTCGGTATCCCTGTGCTCGTGTTGCGTACGACGACAGAAAGGCCCGAAGGCGTGGAAGCGGGCACAGCAAAGTTGGTCGGAACCGACGAAGAAGAGATTTATCGAAATGCGCGGATTCTGCTGGGTAATTCGGCTGCATACGAAGCGATGGCGAAGGCCGTGAGTCCTTACGGAGACGGCAAGGCCTCAAGTAGAATTCGATATATCATCGCCAAGGAGTTAGGCGTCGACACACCGCAGGAGCCTATGTGGGAATAATTGAATCGATCGTCCTCGGCCTAGTTCAGGGCCTCACCGAATTCCTTCCGATCAGCAGTACTGCGCATTTGAGAATTATTCCGGCGCTTGTTGGCTGGGACGATCCCGGCGCAGCCTTCACCGCGATCATTCAGCTAGGAACCGTCGCTGCCGTGCTGCTGTACTTCGCCAAAGATATAAAAAATGTTCTTGTGAACTGGTGGCGCAGCGTCACCGGTAAGGGTGAATACGATAAGAGCGAAGCCCGGATGGCATGGGCGGTGATCATCGGCTCGATCCCAATCATCATCGTCGGGTTAGCGCTTAAGTCGACGATCGAAACGAGATTCCGCTCGCTCTATATCATAGCCGCCTCGCTCATCGTGATGGGTGTGGTGATGCTGATCGCCGACCGCACTTCAAAAGGTCATCGCCAGCAGAAAGATGTCAAAGTCGCTGATGGGGTGATCGTCGGTCTTTGGCAGGTGTTGGCTGTAATCCCCGGCATGAGTCGCAGCGGAAGCACCATCTCAGGTGCTCTTTTCCAGAAATTTGATCGGGTTGCGGCTGCGCGATTCTCTTTTCTCCTCTCAATCCCTAGCGTGGCTGGAGCTGGTCTCTATGAAGGATACAAGACGTTAAAGGAGGCGAAACTGCCCCAAGAAGCAGGGGAATCGGCTGCGGCGTTTGCTTCACGGCAGATCCATTGGGCTCCCACCATCGTCGCGACGATCGTGGCGTTTATCGTGGGTTATATCTCGATCGCCTTCTTCCTCAAGTTTTTAGGCAAGCACGGCATTGCCCCGTTCGTTTGGTACCGGGTCGCTTTGGGCCTCCTCATCTTTGCCCTAGTGGGTGGCAATCTGATCAAGGCCGATGTCGGTGCCAACACCTCTCTACAGGCTAAGCCGGACGTGGTTCAGCAACAGCCCTGATGTTTCGCAAGAAGAACAAGGTTGAAGTCGTTCCCGAATGGATGATCGTGGGTTTGGGAAATCCGGGGCCTGAATATCGGGGAACCCGCCACAACGTCGGTTTCGAAGTGATCGACGCTTTGGCCGAACGATTCAAGATCAAACTAGATCGCAGTAAGCATCGCGCGAGGTTCGGCTCCGGAAAAATCTCCGAATCGGGCGTCATGCTTGTTAAGCCCTTGACCTTTATGAACCTCAGCGGCCAAGCGGTTGCTCCCCTTGCTCGCGAACATGCGATCAAGCCTGACAAAGTTGTTGTGATCGCCGATGATCTCGACCTTCCTACGGGGAAGCTGCGGTTGCGAGAGACCGGCAGTGCAGGCGGCCACAATGGGCACAAATCGCTCATCCACTCCCTTGGAACACAGGATTATCCTCGATTCAAAATCGGGGTGGGCAAGGGCGGAGCCGACACGATCAGCCACGTTCTCGGCGGCTTTACTCCGGGCGAGAGGATCGACATCAAACGGGCGATCGAAGGATGTGTTGAAGCGGTGACCGTACTTCTAACCGAGGGCCCACTCGCCGCCCAGACGGTGGTGGACCGCGTCAACAAGGCATCCTAGAAACAAATTGCCCCGCCAGATCGACGGGGCTCTGAGAGGAGAGGTCGGTAAGACTTAACTGACGAGGAGCGCTTCTCTCCGTTCAGCGAAAGTGTGAATCCGATTCAGTACGTGCAGCGGCCCCGCAGATCCTTCCCAAACGCTGCTGTCCCTGTTCATGTAGGTGTAATAGACCATCGCCCCATCCTTGGTTTTGGCCCACCGAGATTTGCCAAGGCCGCTAAAAAGAAGCACGTACATTCCTGGGGGTACTTGAATGTCATCCTTGAACGCGTGAGCGTTCATGGCCAAATCTCCTGCATCCACCGCGCAATCGCTGACGACGACATGCCCTCGCAAGGAGATCCGCATAGACCCCTGGTTCTGTAATAGAACGAATTCTTGCTCAGCCTGATTGCTCTTCTGAATACCGACGATTCTTAACACTCGATTTGCCTCCCGATAACATCTTGACGAGGAGGTGCCCTCATTTGGAAGCAGGAAATTTCTATTTCCGATTTCTTCGCAAAATTCTGAGTGAGGAATTCTTTCCCACCGAAAGATACACCGGTTATTCACATAACCGATGAGAATTACTCGCCTAATAGAACGATTTGTGGGACTTCATCGATATCTGCCTGCCGGCGCTCGAAGAAGTGATAGGCGTAGTTTGCCGACTCTTGAGCAACTTCTCTGAATTTAGCCATGGCTTTCTTCCTGCGCCACCACGACCACCCTTCGACCACCATTTCGAGGTGATCACTGGCAATCTTGTCGATGATCAAGTTCAAACACACGTCGAGAGGAACCAACTTGCGAAAGAGAGGCAAATATGCTTCGATGGGCAGGGTAGCCAAGCGCCCAATTACATGGGGAAGCGCTGACTGAGCGGCAAAGGGCAGTTCTTCTCCCAATTCCCAGCGGACATGATCTTCGACACGCTCGCCATACTGGCCAATTATTTCGAGGATAGAAGCTTCGTCGCCCTCCTCTGCGGTGATCAGAAGATGATGGCTGCTCGCAACGCCAACTAGGCCGTACCGTAAGGCAAGTGCAAGCACATAACCAGCCGGCTTAAATCCCCGAGGCTTGGGCAGGCGATACTGCAAACACTTGAACGCTTGGTAAAACGTGTTGTCAGTCCTGATGAAAATCGGTTCCATGCCCAGCTTCCATAGTTCGACCCAATCCTGAATCGAATAGTTTCTAGTTTCACTTTACAAAAGAAAAGCAGAAAAATTCCTGAAATCGTTGTGGATAAGAATTCTTCTGCATTGTCTACCACTGTTGAGCAGTCAATTCCAGACCCCTAAATCGGGTGTCTACCGTTTCCTTTGGCCAGACAACTTTTCCCCTTCAGAACCCACCGGGTGGGGTGGAAAAGAACTTTGGATTTGCGTTGGAATGGGCGTCGTTTGGTGATAATGTATTCATGCAACTGCGATGACAGAAGCGAGTCGTCGAGAAAGTGAGCAATCACTTCAAAGTTTTTAGGATCGCACCACTCCTGAATCAGTTGCTTGCAAACGTCTGCGGAGTACTGTCGCAGAGCCCTTTGGGGCATAGAGCAGGTCTGAGGCTCTATCGGCTGCAACAACAACTTAACGCTCCGTTCGCAGGGTTCCTTGGACCAGTCGCCTCGCGGATGTAGCGCCGAAAACGCCAAGGTCGTGATCGGAATGCACCGGAAGGTTGTCGATTCGGAGATTCGTCCGCAGCTTGCTGTAGACGAAGTGAAAGCTCACATTTTGTGAGCATCCATCCGAATCAAAGCTGTGGGGCGCCGCGAAATCTCAGGACGAGTGGCGCACCTAAGCCTCATCGGATGAGGATGCCTTTCGAAAGAAGGGCTTCTGAACCGAGTAATTCGCGCTGAAGGCTTTGGCTCCGGCCAGAGAGTTCGGCGCGTTTTATTTTTTTCTAAGCCAAGATGCTAAGCGTCGAGCTCATCATTTCGTCCTGAACCCGAGCCATCTTTGCGGCGACTCCAACATTCAGCTTTGCTTGAGACATCTGAAGGCTGGCGTCTACAAGACCATCTAAGTCGCCGCTGCCAATGGATGCGGCCGCGCTCTGCATGATCTCATCAGCCGAGTTCAGCGAAAACTGAATCGCGGAGCTCAAACTTCCAACTGCGTTGAACATCAGGAGCTTTATTCCACGTTAGGCACACGATTCAATGATTGGCGCAAATCTGTCAGGTCGATGCGCTCATTCATCACTGCGGGATCTGACATGTCCGAGCGCAACTTTTCGAGTAGCGGTGAGGTAGGGAAGTGCTCTTGAGTGCGAATGCCAACAATCGTGCAGTACAACTTACTCATTCCATTGATGAACTTCGCCCCACCCGACTCTGAATCGAGGAGGCGGCACGACATCACTTTCAGCACCTGCTTCTCATCGATTAATCTCTGCGCCGCAAGTTCACGACGCTTTTTGCTGATCACGCGGGGGTGCGATACCAGCCACCAGTACGCTTTCCACACCCCGGAGAGGCCTCTTCGATTCTTCAAGATGCCATACCCCGTCTTCGCGACCGAGTTGAAAAGGAAGTAGGGAATTAATTTTAAGCGTGTCCCTGGCCCGAAGAATAGGAGGAGATTGAGCAGGCGGTTCCGCTCCTGATAGAACGTGACGAATGCCGAAGCCTGCTTCTTCGCCGTCCCTCCGCCGAAGTGCAGCAGGAAGGATTTATTGGTGTGCCGCACGAGCTTGCCTGAAAACCGAACCCGAAATCCTAAGTGGACATCCTCAGAGTAGGCGAAATAGTCTGCATCGAAAGGCAGTCCAATGTCACTCTTGCGAAAGATCATGGAACAGCCGCTCGCGTAAAAGATGTCTTCCGGCTTTTCGAACGCCAGCATGATGTTCTGCCCGAGCAGGTTGAGGGTTCCGTTCCGAGCATAGAAGAGCTTCGGCATCCCGTCCGTGTGGCACAGCGAGGAAGCAATTCCGACATTCGGCTCTGAGATGGCAGCGACGAGTTCTGCCAACCACCCATCCTGCACGACGACATCGTTGTTGACCAGCACGACGAGGTCGTGGCTGGCTCGCTCCACTCCCAAGTTGTTGCCGCCCGCAAATCCCAGGTTCTTCGGACTGACGATCAGCTTCACCCAAGGATATTCCTCCGAAACCAGCTCCGCGCTTCCGTCAGTCGAGCCGTTATCGACGAACAGCACCTCGAAGTCGGGGTAAACCTGAGCCCTAATACTGTTTAGGCAGGCGCGGACGAATTCGCGGCCATTATAGTTCAGGACAATAACCGAAACAGGTGGGAGGGGCGTTTCGATTTCAGTCATGGCGCTCATGAGATCGCTAAACGAAAATTGACTACACCTAGGTGTAGTCAATTTTCATTCCAAACCAAGCTACCTGAAAGCTACCTGATCTCCAGAGGCTCGGTTCGCGCAATCCCCGTTTTGGAACGATTCTTCTGCTGAGCGGCAAAAGCGATCGTCTTTTCCCAATCGAGCGGAATAAAGAGCGTTGCCGTTCCGATGTCTTGGTGCACCTTTCCAGAGCCGATCAACCCCGCATTGGGTCCGCCAATCAGATTGAGGAGATCGTCCGTCTTGAACTCGCCCTTCATCGTCTGGTCGATTTCAGCTCGATAAGTTTCCAGTGTGCGGCCAACCGCCACGAGAATGTACGACTGAGGATCCTGTGACTTCGAGAGCAACTCGGTGAACACCGGGTCGTCTGCCAGAGTGCGGGTTGGCGAAAGCGCGTTCATCAGCATGGCGTTCGAAGAGCAAATATACACATTGCCATCCTTTGTCGCGACAATCAAGTTCTTATCCTTGAATGAGGATCGCGCCGTTTCGTCCATGCTCTTGTGCATTTCATCGAGCGTTCCTGAGTCGAATTGCCACACCGTCGCGCCTGCGACATTGCTCTCGGCAATTTTGGGTGCTGGCTTCTCAGGATGATCAGCCAGGTGTTTGCTGACTTCGCGGTCAAACAGCGCTCGTAGCTTAGGAACCAAGTCGCCGGGATTCGCACCGTTCGCGTTTGACAGAACGATCTCGATATCTGCCGATTTGGTGTTGCCGCCGAAATCGGGATACGCCGCAATGGCAAACTCACCACTGAGAGCCGGCACAATCTCCTTCTCGATGCTCAGCCCAGTTTCCTCTTCAAAAGACTTGCTGGACTTTTCATAAGCTTCGTTCATCTTCGGATCGGTGCTTGATGACCGGAAAATCGAATAAAACTTGGATGGCTGGGAATATGCCACCATCGCTAACGCGCCAGCCGGAAACTTCTTGCATAGCTCGGGAGAGATTGACTTCCAGTCTCCCATGTCTCTTTGCAGCTTGTCGACAACTGGAGCCCGGTAGTCGAGTTGCAGTCCATTGTTCTGCACTGTTGCCGACATCGACATCCATCGCATCGGCATATATTGGCCGGGTGCATTTTTGGATAGCTCTGCGAGCGCTTGCGGCGAGACAAAGCACATCAGATTGCTATCTGGTGGCAAGGCCGCTCGCGCGCTTTGAAAGTCGGGCGCTGCAGAGACGCTTTGTCCGTTGGTGCGAGTCGCTTCCGCTCGGTTAATGATCTCGACGTCGCTGCCGAGAGCGATATAGTCGCCCACGATCGCAAACACCATGTCGGGACGATCAAATCTGTAAGCGGGAACCGTACTCCCCGGCACCACCTGTCCTTGCTTGAGTGCCGCCTCTGCACCCGCCTTGTCTTTCAAAGAGAACAGAGCGAGGCCTTTGGTTCCTGACTTCGAGTTCCACATCGCCATTGCAAAGTTGTTTGTGACGAACGGACGAAGGGATTTGGCCAGACCAGCCTTGCCCACCAATTCGCCGACCCCGTCTTCGATATCGCGATCGAACCCGCCTGCTTTTAGCGCATTCGTGATCTTGAGGAAGGTTGGGAGTTGACTCTGAGAAGGATTGGTATCGAGGGTGAGAACGAAAGAAGCATCGCTCGGTATGAGCGCGGTTGCCGCTTCGCCTGGACGATTAAAGAAAACTCGATACCCGGCATAGCCGACTACCCCAGCGCCGACTAATCCTAAAAGGGCGAGTTTGATGCCACCAAAATGCTTGGAATTCATGGTTTTGTCTCGTGCATTCTTATTGTAGGCAAGTGGGAAAGAGTTCTAGGTCTTATGCCCATATTTTTGCGACTACCGTTGGTAAAAAGGCACGTCGAAGGTCAAATCGGATACTGCGAAAGGTAGGTAGCCAAAGAATCCATCTTTAGTGAAATCTGCAAGAGCCTTCTTGCTGTCCACCGAGGCAAAGCGGTAGCCAGGGTGATCGTGATAGGTGCTGGCGTACATTTCCACCGTCTTCGGCAGCGGTTCGGAAGGTGAGGCGCGGTTCACGTTCGCGATAAAGATCGAAACCCGATTTTGCCGAAGATAATCGGCTTGAGTTCCGCGATCGAGCACCTCTCGGTAAGCGAAGTCGTTAACGAGGCCATCCCCGTTGATCACCGGCCGCTCGCTGAAATAGTTAATGATGCCGCTGCCGTCCGCCGCAAAGGCCACTTCGTCAGGCTCGGTGTTCGCCTTCAGCCAAGCCGCCATCTCCAAGCTGTTCTCGCGGGGGCTCTTCTTATACTGAATCGCGAGTCCCGCTAGGGATGCGAGACTAAGAACGGCAAACCCGGTGGTCGCGAGGCGAATGCGACTGTTTTGCCGATCGCCAGAATCATTTGCGATTGCCGCAATGCTCGCGATGAGGATCGCAAAAGCGACCGTGTAATACCAGGTGCGTGGAGGCTCACGAAGCGTGAGAAGCGCCGCAAGACAGAAAAGAGCGACGTAGGCGTTGGCGCCGATCAGAAGGTTTCTCCAGTGGGTGGTTACTTTCCGGAAGAGAAGGGCAGCGAGGACGAGCGAGCCGAGGAAGACGGCAAAAAATACTGCCTTGTGAATGAGCGGCTGAAGGCCGCGCTCGTCAGCGCTGTGCAGCATCCGAAGGCCAAAGCTGATTGCATTCGTCTTCAGATCGCTTGAGATCGTTTTCGCGTTTCCAAAGTATTTGAGGTTCACCGCCACCTGC
Organism: Armatimonadota bacterium; assembly: GCA_023392285.1. Taxonomy (GTDB): domain Bacteria; phylum Armatimonadota; class Fimbriimonadia; order Fimbriimonadales; family Fimbriimonadaceae; genus JAEVZK01. The sequence continues at coordinate 10,963 of JAEVZK010000010.1, forward strand.
GTAGCAGCACCTGCTACTACTGGCAGCCAGATCCCTCCGAGGCTTTGGGCCGCACCCGCAAAGCCTTTCTTCCGCATTCGAACCGCGGTCACGTATGCGCCCATCGTAAAGATGAAGAGAATCGAGTCGCTGCGGCTCCAGTAGCATGCGAGAGTCGCAAGCGCCGCAATGGCAATCGATCTCGCATCCACCTCATCCTCACAAAGGCGAAGCATTGCCCCCGCAAACCACCAGAAGGAAAGGAGCCAGATCCAAGCTTCCATTCCAAAGTTGGCGAAACCCAGGAAAGCGATCAGGCTGAGCAGCACACCATGCTTCAGCCGAGGGTTCAGTCCTGACCGATCCATAACCTTTGCCGCAACCACGAGCGCCAGCGCGAATAGCGCCGCACATAGCAGGAGAATGGCTCGAAGACCAAGTTCGCCTCGTAGCGGAACGAGGCGATCCAAGCCAGACAGAAGGAACATCCAAAGAGGATGGTAGCCATTGGTCAGGTGCAGTCCATCGAACGTAGAACCGTGTCCCTCGGCAAAGTTGCGCGCGATCGAAAAGTAGAAGAAAGCGTCGTCCTGGAACAGCCGAGCCATTAAAGGCAGTGGCAATGCGATCCCAATGAGCGCTGCAACTACCCCGTAAACAGAGACGATGATCTTCGAACCCTTATCCACCCACCCGCCTTCGCACAATTAGCGTGCCATAAGAGACTAGTTTTCCTCGATCCAGTCGGTGTCGTACTTCGGACCCTTCCCGAACAGACCATCCACGTCGAGAGGATTCATCAGCACCTCGCGAGGGCGAGGACCGTCTCGCGGCCCAACCACGCCACGCTCCTCCATGCTGTCCAAGAGTCTGGAAGCCCGCTGAAATCCGATTGAGAACTTCCGCTGCAGCATCGAAGTCGAAGCCTGCCCACGGTCCACCACCCAGCGCACACTTTCCTCCCAAAGCGGATCGGCACCTTCATCTCCGAAATCGCCGGATTCCTTCTTCGCATCGTGCACCTCGTCGGCGGGATCAAGCACATATTGCGGAGCCTCTTGATCCTTCCAGAACTTGCAGATGTCCTCGATCTCTTTCTCGGACACGTAGCAGCCTTGAACGCGGATCGCCTTATCCGCGTCAATGGGCATGAACAGCATGTCGCCCTTACCGATCAGGTTATCCGCGCCCTTTTGGTCGAGGATCGTGCGCGAATCGATCTGCGAAGCTACCGAGAACGCGATCCGCGAGGGGATATTCGCCTTGATAATGCCAGTGATCACGTCCACGCTCGGCCTCTGAGTCGCCAAAACCAGGTGAATGCCCACCGCGCGAGCGAGCTGAGCCAGCCTGACGATCGTTGTCTCGACTTCTGCCCGAGCCTGCATCATCAGGTCCGCCAACTCGTCGATGATCACCACGATGTACGGCATCTTGTCCTGGAAGCTCGCCTTCTCGTTCCAACTCGCAATGTTGCGCGCGCCGTGCTCGCTCAGCAAGTCGTAGCGTCGGTCCATCTCGCGGCAGACCGCCCGCAGGACGCCCGGCGCCTCCTTCACGTCCTTGATCACCGGGCACATCAGGTGAGGAATCCCGTCGAAGAGGGTCAGTTCCACCCGCTTCGGGTCGATCATCACGAGCCGCACGTCCTTCGGCGTGTTCCGCATCAGAAGGGAAGTGATAAGAGTCGCCAACCCGATCGACTTGCCCGAGTTCGTCGCGCCACCAATCAGCAGGTGAGGCATCCGCGCAAGGTCCGCGTACTTGTTCGCGCCGCTCACGTCTTGTCCAAGAGCGACCAGCAACCGCGAAGGATGATCCCGGAACTCCGACGTGTCGCACACTTCCTTGATCAGGACCGGAGTCGGCTTGTTGTTCGGCACTTCCACCCCGATGGCTGCCTTCCCAGGGATCGGAGCTTCGACCCGCACCGCGTTCGCGGCAAGGTTCATGGCGATGTTATCAGCAAGAGCTACGATTCTCGCAACCTTGATCCCCGGCCCGAGCTGAATCTCATACCGAGTGATCGTGGGGCCGTTCGCGATCTCAACCACGTTCGCTTCGATGCCGAACTCCTCGAGCGTCCCCTCCAGCGTTTCGATGTTCTTCTCCATCTCCGCCTGCGAGCGCTTCGGTTTTGCGGCGGGCTCCGCGAGCAAGTTCATCGGCGGAAGGTTGTAGCCTTCTTTCGCCGTGCCGGTAGTGTCCAGCGAAATGGTCTTTTGCCCATCTGCCAAATTCGTGTAGATCGGCTTCTTCTTTTCTTTCGGAACCGCCGATTCCGGCTCCTCAATTGGCCGCCGCACGGGCTCGTCTTCGTCCAAAGGAGCTTGTATTACCGCCCGGGCGGGAACCGGCTTCTTTTCCCGTGGTGCCCGCTTTGAAAGAGTCCGCTGAGTGACCTCTGCCGCTCCCCGACCCAGACCTGAAAGCATCGTCCGAATCGGCACATCCACGCACAGGATCACGCCAACCATCGCCAGAGCCCCCAGCCCCACCATTTTCGCCTCACCGAGTAAGGCGTTGAAGCCCATGCCAATGAGCCCGCCAAGATAGCCTCCCGTGCCGATCGCATCAGGAGCAAGGTAGTCGCCGTGGTACGGGATCGCCAGCATCCCTAGGAGGCTCACGAAGATAAGCGACAGCCCCCAGCTGAGGTGATTCATCCCAACCGACTTCTGACCCCGCAGAGCCGCGACGCCGAGCAGGCCAAAGAACAGCGGCACGCTCCACGAGCCACGGCCGAAGATCGCCCGCACCGTGCCGCCCACCAGCGACCCCAGCACGCCCGTGTCGCGCAACACCAGACTCAAAAGGGTGAATAAGGCGAGCGCCAGCAGCAGCACGCCCACAATGTCCCAGACGCGATGTGATGTCTCTTGCTGCTTCCCGGCCTTCCGCCGCACGGTTACCGCACTCCTTGTGCTCACCTTCATAGGCTCAAATCCTTCCCGCCAATCCCTGGCAGTTCTCACAGTATATCAGACCAGTCCCGAACACCGAACACCGAACACCATTCCCCCTCCTCGGTTTCCCTGTGAGAGTACTTGAGGGGACCGCCGTTCGGAGAAAACTGAGGGGCCGGCCAAAGGGTGGAGCTTCGCCAACGTTACCTAGACAAATCCCCACCCCCGACCACCGAAGCCTCCGAACGCCCAACGCCGAACGCCTCTCCCCCCTCCGCCCGCCGAGATGATCGTGCTCGTGCGGGGAGGGCCAGGAGTGGCGGCCCGTCGCACCGAACACCAAGTCCCGAACGCCTAAGGCCTAACGCCCAACGCCCAAAGCCCAGCGCCGAACCGCCAACCAGCCGAGCCACCAAGAAACCGAACCCCAGGCACGACCTCCCATCCACCTCCCATCCACCTTTCATCCACCCTCCAGACACTCCCCAAACCTTCCGATAACAAGGAGGTGAAAGCGTCTCTCTCCGTAGTTGCCGAGGCCCTCAGTGGCCGAGCTGGCAATGCCGTCTTCGTCCACACTCAGCAAGGTGCCGTCGTCCGAGCTCGACCATATGTACGCCAAACCGGAAGTACCCCCGCCCAACAAAGGGCCAGGGACAATATGGCGAAAGCGGCCCGCGCCTTCCGAAACCTCACCGCCCCGCAAATGCAAGCCTGGAGAGCCTACGCCGCCGCGCAAAACCGCACCGACAAACTCACGGGCAGGACATACGCCCCCGCCGCCAATTCGATCTTTGCTGGCCTTGCCGCCAAGCTCCTCCAAATCGATCCCCAGGCCGAACTCCCAACCGCCCCGCCATCCAGCCCATTCCGGAGCGACAGCATCAGAGTCACTGCCCAGCCCGCCGCAGGAGGCATCACCTTCATCCCGAGTGCCCCAAACTCGGAAGGGATCCTCACCGAGCTGATCCTTCAGCCGTTGAAGTCCATCCATCGCACCCCAAATCCCCGCAGCTACCGCACCATGGCCTTCACCAGCTTCGCCGAGGGCCAGCCCGTCACCATTCCCACCCGCCTCACCCCCTACGCCCCCGCCTACCGCTTCGTCGACTCCGCCACAGGCCAATCCTCCGGCCTCATCCCCCTCCCGGTCATCACTGGCATCGATTGAAAGCGTCGTCAGGGCGGGCGGCTATTTATCTCCACTGTGGCATTTCCTCGCATAATGTGCAGCATTTGGAACGAAAGCCAGTTACCACACTTAGCGGTCTCCTCTCTTCAATCCAAGTGAAGCAAGCTAGCGACGAGCAGAAAGGGGAGTGATATCCCCCACAAGCACGTAGACAAAGAATGACTATTGGTTTAGTATAGAAACACTCGTATGATAGTGTCATTATGTTTGTTGGAAAGTTTCGAACAACAATTTCATTTGCCGCATCCGCATTACTTCTCGTCCAGCCCCTTGCCGCAGCACTGACGAGTAGACCAAGGATATCCGCTTCTAGTAAAGCGTCAGAGCCAAAAGTGGCCGAGGAAGTACCCCTGCTCCATCCTAGAAAGGCGAGCAGGGTAACCGCGAGTCCACCGCAGGTTCCGCACAATGACCTCCCTGCAACCGGAACCATGCTTGATGAGGTGGGACGCCTGCCCATTGCAATATCTCCTCAGCAGGTCCAAGCCTGGAAAGATCAGGTTCATCGTACTTCTCCTGGGACTACTCGTGCACAGGACCTGATCTGGATCGGCGAATATGAACTTGGTCAGGAGGAGCCAATTGCCGCAGAAGCACATTTTCGAGCAGCCGAGAGGAGCCAGGGAGCGAGCAAGGGTATGCAAGGGTTAGCCCAATACGATCTTGGCTTGGCTATGTATTATCAGGGCAAGTACGAGGAATCCCTCTCTCACTTTAGAGCGGCCCTTGCAACCGGGAATCCTGCGATTCCGACAAATCGTGCTCAGCTTATGTCGCAGCATGCTCGCGCTTGTGCTGGCTACCATAAGGTGCGTGAACAGGCAGGAATATTTGAGCCCGGCAAAGTCGATCCGCTGTGCGGTGTCGAAAGCCTGCAGAAAATTGCCCGCCACTACGGAATAGTCTTAAGCAATACGAAAGCTGCCGGGCTGGTGAAGCACACTGGAGAGGGCAGTTCGATGCAGCAGATCGCCGACGGGATTGAGTCGGTGGGCCTACATGCCTATCCAATAACCTGTGACGAAGCAGGACTAAGACTTGTATCAAAGCCGTTGGTCGCCCACGTCGAACACGATCACTTTATCACGGTGACTTCTGCCGATGATTCAGGGGTGTCTTTCTGGTGTGTCGACTGCGGTGGAGACATGCATGTGACTTGGCCCCAGTGGAAGTTAATGGAAGCAGATGCTTACCTCGTTTGTACAAGACCCGGTAGTCTGGCAGATAAGCGACAGCAAGAGATGGCACTTTCGACTTTGCGAGACGATCTTTACGCGTCATTGTCGACCGTAGGGATCGTAGCCAAACCGAAAAGTGTCGCCACACGCCATATCACGCCCCTTCCCGCCATCCCTGCTGCCGTATGCGGAGAACATCCTCCAGGCCTCAACTGTTCCTGCGACCAGTCCTGTCCGAGATACGGTGGTCACATTAACCTCGCAACCGCCGGTGAAGAATATGAGCCAGCTCCTGATCTTACGGTCTACAACCCTAAAGGCCCGTCTTTATCCTGGGCGAGGTACTACGGGAGCTTGGGTTATCCAATTGCTACGGGATTTGGCGGTAGTTGGTCGCATTCATACAATTACGGGATTATGAAGCCTGGTCCTCCATATTGGACAACCGAGGAAGAGCAAGACAATGACGGGCCGGGGAGCGATGGCTTTGCACCGTCCACACCACCTGCTTATCTCATACTTCCAAACAGTTCACGCGTCGAACTTAACAAGGCACCATCCGCTCATGTGGGGCCCACCCATCCAGTTATTCCTCTTTCGGTTGAACACGGCCATCCTTACTTAGCAGAGTGGGATTGGGACTTCGCTGGCAGCTACGACTACTTTAAGATCACGCTGCCAAACCACTCCGTGATCAAATTCATGTTCCGCGACCCCGCCTGGTCTTACTTCTATCCGCCCCTCGGAACAGCCACCGGTTCAATGTATCGGCCAGACCGAGTAACCGATGCATTCGGGAACTACATCACGTTTGACTATGCAACGCGAACTCGAACTGACGGCTCGATCAGTTGGCCGGAATGCGGGTTGAGCGACATTAAAGACTCGTCCGGAACCGCGCTGCTAACTTGCAACTACGATTCCGACGCTCACATCGTGTCAGTGGAGGATTGCTATAATCGGAGTGTCTATTATGAAACCGAATATTACGCCAACGCAGGAGTTCCTTCTCCATATCGCCAAGGGTCGCAGGAACTCACCGCAGCCTCCCAAATCGTTGCAACGGGTACGGGCAGCCCGCCCGCGCGATATGTTTATGGCTATTCGAACTACGGAAATGGTGAAGTAGGGGAAACTGTTCCGTTCCTTCACACGATTGGGGTCGTAAATCCAACCGGAACTGGTGTGGCGACGACGACCTTGGACTATGATAGCTCTAGCGGATTTGTCCAAAAAGAGACCGATCCAAACGGGAACACGATTAACCTTACCGCCAGTGGCATCCTCCCAGAAACTACAGTTCAAGTCAAGAACGCTGCTGGCACAGTGGCGCTAGAGTTTACATCTCAATTCGATGCCCAGATGAACTGGTGCGGGCAACTCGATGCCGCCTCACATCAAGTATGGTCGGCGTTATTTGCCTCTCCCAATAATCCGCTTAAAGCTAGTTCTGTGACCGATGGCAACAGCCGCACATGGAATTACACGTGGGATCAATACGGCAATCTGCTAACCAGTCAGACTCCCAAATCAGTTACCACGACCAACACTGTCGATTACTCCAGCTTCGCGCTGGGACAGCTAACGGAGAGTCAAACCGGCACCAAGACATCGACCCAATACACCTATTATTCCGGAAACGGCCGTCTGCATGAAGTCTTGTCTCCTATTCCCGGTGAAGCGAGTACCGGCTTCAGACAGACCACTACTTACACCTATGACTCAATGGGCAATCTCACGCAAGTCGCTAGCCCGGGAAACAACTCTGAGGCAACCCATACGACTAGCCTCGGCTATACGACGGATGGCGCTTACTCCCAAGCGGAGGCGCTTGGGCAACCGATCACGATCACCGATCCGAACGGCAAGGTTACGCACCTGCGCTACGATTCCCGAAATAACTCCACGTCGGTGACTGATGCGAACGGCAACGAAACCGATTACGCCTACAACATTGCCAATCAGCCGACCGTTACCACGTTTCCTGCAACCGGTAATACCGGGGTGGGCCAAGCTCAGCAGGTCACGAGCTATCTGTATCCCGCGGGCCCCGTCGTTCAGGAGGACGCGAAGGATGAGAGCGGCTCGGTGGTAAGAACGGTGGCTTTCACCTACGGACCCGCCGGAGAGACCCTAAGCCGGACCGGGAGCGCAGAAGAAGTGGCGCTGACGTATACGCCCTTCTACTCGGTCGCGACCCTGCAGGACGGCAACACCAATGCGACCACTTACACCTATAACACGAAGGGGCAGGTTACGCAGATCACCTATCCCGGCGCCACCGGCACCTACTTCGACAAGGTCCAGTTCACCAGTTATGACGATGTCGGCAACCTTCTGACGAGAGTGGATGGCAACGGCCAGACGACGAACTACACCTACGGAGACACCGATGGCCTGCTGAGCCAGATCAGCTACCCCAGCTCCTCTTACGGCAACCTCACGTTCAGCTACGACAGCTACGACCGATTGGACTCCGGCACCGACTGGACCGGCACGTTTGGGCGGTCTTACGACGACCTGGGGAACGTGGTGCAGTCGACCCGCAACTACGGCGGCATCTCGCCGAGCACTACCTACACCTTCGACTACGGCTATTATCCCGAGGGCTCGCGCATGACGATGGCGAACATCGCTGGCACGTGGACCTACTATCGGGACAAGGATGGTCGCTGCACTTCGATGTCGTCGCCTGCTGGCACGCACGGGATCAGCTACTACGACAACGGCTGGGAGAGCGGGCGCACCCTGCCGAACGGCACGACCACGGCGTACACCTACAACGGTGTCGGAGCGCTGACGGGTCTGGTGAACGCGACCTCTGGCAGCGTCACTCGCTCATCCTTCGGCAGCTTCGGATATGACGGAGTCTTCAACCTCTCAGGCATCTCTGCCTCAGTTCCACCGGACACGAATCAGAACCGCACACTCAGCTTCACCTACGATACGAAGGATCGGCTGACTGCGGATTCCAGTCTTGCGACTGGTTCCGGCTACGGCTACTCCAACACCTTCGGCTACGACGCCGCAGGCAATCCGACGACCTTTAGAGGTTCGACTCAGACGTTCAACGCGGACAACCAGAATGCTGCCTACACCGAGGACGGTAACGGCAACACGACGGCTGCAGGAACGGCGTCGATGACGTTCGATCCGGAGAACCACCTGAAGACGCGCACGGTGGGTTCTCTTGGCCGCGAATACACGTACCGCGCTGATGGGCTGCGCGCCTCGCGCAAGAGCACCGGCCCGATTCTCTCCTCACCGACCTTCTTCCTCTACGACGGCGGAGAACCGGTTCTCGAGTTGAGCAGCACTGGGACCGTGACGGCCAAGAACGTCTTCGCCCCCGACGGGCTGGTCGCCCGCTACTCCGGCTCCGCCTGGACCTACTACACCTTCGATCACCAGGGCAACGTCGTCAACCGCGAGAACGCGAGCGAAGGCGTCATTAACAGCTCCGCGTTCGATGGCTACGGCAAGGAGCTCTGCGACGGCACCCCTGACTGCTGGGGCTACAACGCGCGCTGGGGCTACTACCACGACCTCGGCACCGGCTTCGACCTCTATCTCTGCCAACACCGTTACTACGACGCAAACGCCGGCCGCTGGCTGACGCGCGATCCTATAGGGTATCGCGGCGGCATCGGACTGTATGGCTACTGCGGCAGTCGGCCCTTAAAGCATTGGGATCGTTCCGGCTACCAAGAAGCACCGCCTGATCCCATACCCCCGATCGGTGGGGATGGAGATGATGACGAAGGCGGATATGGCGGAGCTTCAGATCCTTATGAAGGAACAGGACCTGGGGGAATCGTTCGCGGAATTCTCGATGAATTCAAACCAGCACCGGAGGAAGTTCCTGAGTGGATGCCTGGTGCTGATCCCGATCCTCCAGTCGAACCAATCGGTCCGGGTGGCACGCTAAACGGTCAGCCGTTACCTCTCCCCGAGCCCCAGGGGGCGGGACTGAATCTGAACGATCCTGATTTGGGTCCGAAGGGATTTTGTTCCAATTGGGAGCCAAATTCTGCTCCTCCGAACGACCCAAATCCAGATCCAAGCGCAGAGGGACGTCCCCACAGCGTTCTAGGATGGAACACCAGCCGGCGATCTGGCAGGTACCGACAAGGTTGGGAATATGATGAAGATGTATTCCAAGGTAGAACTGATGCAACCGATCATGGTAGACCCCAAAACCACACAAATCCACACCGTCACGGGTGGCCAGGTCCAATGGGTCCATGGGGTCCAGGAGTTCCGATACCATGAACAGTTTACGTTCTCAAATCAATCATGTGGATAGCGGGGCTGTCGCAGCTCAATTAAAGAGCGTCTTCGGAAGGCTTGCCGACGAGCGAAACATTGGAGCCGTGCTGATTGGCGAAGCAATTGCAGTAAACAGTTCCTTAAGTCTGGGAGTGGACGACTTCTTGCTCTTTACCTCCATCGACCTCGTTCGTTCATGGCTTGTTGAAAGGGATTTTCACTTCGAATGGCTTGCTGCCGCCATTGTTGCCGCAGATGATTGCTGCAAATTCGACCGGTCTCAGGACTTTGCGGCAGACGGGAACAAGGCATTGATAAGCGGCAAGATCGAAATGACTCTTGTGGGCAGCTTGATCGAAGTGTACGTGTTCGACTTAACTGAAGTGACGATTTTTGCTAGGAATGAAGCGGCTGCCGCACTCTTGCCGGATGTCTTTTGATGTCTACACTGTTTGCCCTCAAGAGTACGACGCTGCCGGCAAAGCAGGTAGAGCATTAAGCGAATTCTGCTTTTTGCCACGCAGGTTTGTTTTCCTTGCGCTGCTGCTTAGCTTGCTCTTTCGACTCGCCTTAGCATTTAACTTCAGCTACGACAGCTATGATCGGCTGGACTCGGGTACCGATTGGACCGGCACATTTGGCCGCTCGTATGACGATCTGGGGAATGTAGTGCAGTCGACCCGCAACTACACCGGCATCTCTCCCAGCACCACCTACACCTTCGACTACGGCTACTATCCCGAGGGGTCGCGCATGACGATGGCGAACATTGCTGGCACGTGGACCTACTACCGGGACAAGGACGGTCGCTGCACCTCGATAGTGTCGCCTGCTGGCACGCACGGGATCAGCTACTACGACAACGGATGGGAGAGCGGGCGTACGCTCCCGAATGGGACGACGACCGCTTACAGCTACAACGGGGTAGGTGCGCTGACGGGTCTGGTGAACTCGACCTCTGGCAGCGTCACCCGCTCCTCGTTCGGCAGCTTCGGCTATGACGGCGTGTTCAACCTGACCGGAGTCTCCGCCTCGATTCCCCCAAACACGAACCAGAGCCGCACCCTCGGCTTCACCTACGACACGAAGGATAGGCTGACTGCGGATTCCAGTCTTGCGACTGGTTCCGGCTACGGCTACTCCAACACCTTTGGGTACGACGCCGCAGGGAATCCCACCACCTTCCGGGGCGCGACTCAGACGTTTAACGCCGACAACCAGAATGCTGCGTACACCGAGGACGGGAACGGCAACACGACCGCCGCCGGAACGGCGTCGATGACCTTCGATCCTGAGAACCATCTGAAGACGCGCACGGTGGGCTCTCTTGGGCGGGAGTACACGTACCGCGCTGATGGGCTCCGCGCCTCGCGCAAGAGCACCGGTCCGATCCTCTCCTCACCGACCTACTTCCTCTATGACGGCGGGGAGCCGGTTCTTGAGTTGAGCAGAGGATCGGTGATCGCCAAGAACGTGTTCGCCCCTGACGGCCTCGTCGCCCGCCACTCCGGCTCCGCTTGGACCTACTACACCTTTGACCACCAAGGCAACGTCGCCAATCGGGAGAACGCGAGCGAAGGCGTGGTCAACAACTCCACCTTCGATGGCTACGGCAAGGAGCTCTGCGACGGCACCCCCGACTGCTGGGGCTACAACGCGCGTTGGGGCTACTACCACGACCTCGGCACCGGCTTCGACCTCTATCTCTGCCAACACCGCTACTACGACGCCACCGCCGGTAGGTGGCTGACCCGCGACCCGATCGGGTACATCGGCGGTGTAAATGTATACGGTTATTGCATGGCATCTCCGAGTGGAGCGATCGACGGTTCTGGGCATTCCATGCTGGCCATTTTGGCCGCGAGCGCCAAGGCAATACTCTGCGATGCACTCGCGAATAAGATACTACAGCGAGTAGCTGAATTGCGAACCAGATTTTGGAACATGTGGAATGACCCCCACGGTTTGTACCCTCTAAAAGATACAGAAGCTTTTCCAGGTTCTGGAACCTGGGACGGCCACCAAATTCAGTTCGAAGCTAAGCAAGCTAACCTAAGGAAGCTTCTAAACAATTTCGCAACCTATTGCGGGGGACCGCCCCCCTGCCCGAGCGGCTGGAGGTGGGCATCTCATGAAATGCCTGTCGCTCCCCAGCAAATGCCATACGAGGTTGACGCTCCTGGTTTCCAGGTGCCACCATCTGTTAATCCGATCGACGGCGGACTGCCTGGCCCTGCTCCAACTCCAGTTCCTGCTCCAAATCTAGGTCCGATCCCAATCCCGATCGAAGGTGGATTATGAGTCTAGCGCGGATCGTCATGGCACTGCAATGTCCGCTGGCGACTTTGGAAGGCTTCCACAGCTTGGACCCAGACCTGAAGAACCTACTAAGACTGCGAGAACCGATTCTTATGGAATTGGAGATATCCTTGGATTTTGCACCCCCGCCGAATATGTTGCTCACCCTGAACCCTCGACTAGACCCGGATATCGCTTTGTATGGTGATGTTATCAGTAGAGCAGCACCCTACATTCCCAAGACCTTCTTGGTGAAGCAACCCACCTACGATGTGAATCTGGGATCGTGGAGCCTCTCGATTCCTTTTGAGCTTCCCGATGCGAATGTATTGTGCAATGTCGCTATATCGCTTGTGGCCCTCTACGGATTCACTTTCGATTTCCCGTTAGGTAATGATTGAATATGGATCGTTCCGCCGTACGCGGTGGAAGCTCCTGTTCAAGGTCATCCTGCTCGACGCCACCGCTGCGCTAAACGAGTGAGCCCACAAGTGGCGCAGCCCAAGCGGTGGGGGCCTGTAGCCCCAATGACATCGGAGCCCCGCGTTGCCGGTTCAGTTTGCTAAGCTCTGCTGGTCTGCTCCCCGAGAATGAAGACGCTGTAAGATGGGCCTCCTCGTCCTGAAATGGACGCGAGGAGCAATGAAGAAATCGAAGTTCACTGAGGAGCAGATCGTGAGGATTCTGCAGGAAGCCGCGGAGGGGAAGAAGACGCACGCGGAGCTCTGCAAGGAGCACGGGGTCAATCTCAACACCTTTTACATCTGGCGGCGCAAATACGCGGGTCTGGAGACGCAGGACGTGAAGCGGATGAAGGACCTGGAGCGGGAGAACGACGAGCTCAAGAAGCTGGTCGCGGAGCGAGAGCTCGAGATCTCGGCGGTAAGGAAGCTCTTCCGAAAAAACGGGTGGGCGCTCCCCAGCGAGCTGCGGGAGCGAAACTACTGATGTCGGAGGGCGTGAAGGCACGGCGCGCCTGCTTCATCGTCGGGATCTCGACGGCCGCACCGTATCGGCGGACGGCTCCGGACAAGGACGTGGCTCTGAAGGATCGCTTAAGATCGGTGTGGCGCCCGAACATGGGCTACCGGATGGCGCATGCGCTGGTGAAAGAGGAGTTCGCTCCTCTGAACGTGAAGCGGGTTCACCGGCTATGGAAGGAGGAGAAGCTGGGCCGGATGAAGCGCTACCGGAAGAAGCGCACGGGCAGGACCTTCGCCCCCGCCGCCAACTCGGTCTTTGCCAGTAAGGGGTTTCCATTCTTTAAATCGCCTTATGGTGACGATGCGCACGACATGGATCTGATAAGACAGGGTGCAAAGGCATTTCGGGAAGATTTGCGAACGGGCAAAGTTAAATGGCCAAAGTGATTGAGCTGCATTTCATCATCCCACTGGCCGCTGTCTGCTTCATAACAGGTTGCGGGAAAGGCAAGAGTTCTCTCGTCATGAAGGAAAAGCTGAACTCGCCTGACTTGGTTTGGAGTGCTTAGCTCTTGAGCGACAACTCGGGTGGCGTGTTCACTGCCGACTACTATGAACTGGTGCTAAAAAGGCGGGGCCGTGTAGTCGGAACGGTTTTCAGCGCCGTGCATGGATTCGATTCCAAAACTAAAGGCGCTCCTTCCATCGTCTTTAAGTGGAACGGCGCAAGGTACTTGACGGTTAAGGTGAATGGGTACAGGATCACTTCTTTCGAGTCGGAGGTCAGGGACGAAGGGTCAAATGACTACGTCCTTGTTGAAACGTTTCTTTCCACGAATTGAATTGTGGAGCGTCCGTGCGCTTAGTGAGGAGGTGCAGCGAATTTGAAGAAGTCTTTAATTCGTGATTGCACGCTTGGTCTAGCCGCCCTCTTCCTCTTCGTTGTTGGTTATCTGAACCGTGACTATTTCAATCCGTTTAAATCGGAAGACCTCTGTATGGCAACGATGAAATCAGATTATCAGACGATGCTTCATCTTCTCCAGAATGGAGCGGACCCAAACTACCATTTCGACTCAGCGGGGCAAAGCAGCTTCGACATAGCCATGGAGAACGACGATTTGCGTGCTGTGCAGATGCTATTGGACTATGGCGCACAACCCCAGTCGCTCTCCGCTCAACAGGGAAGAAAATTCATGACAGAGCAATTTAAAAGGCCCCTCGCGCGATTTGCAGCCGCGAGGAACGGCACACGACAATGATTGTACTGATCGTCGGGTCAATTCTTCTTTGTTTCGGGTTGTACATTGTTGCGGCAAACGCTTGGTATGTGAGGCGAAGAATGCGGAACTGGACCTCTCCATCGCAAGTGGCAGCGTGACGGTACTTCGGCCGATTAGCCATCTGCCTGGTGGCGATGAGTTGAAGGTTAGATTTCAGCGCATCACGCCCGATAAATAGCTCGGAGCTTTACATGGGCTTTTGATGCCTCTTGCCAGTTTCCCATAGACTGACCACAATTTACCCTCGGATTCGCTCTTGACTAGCCCCTAGCCCTTTGGTTTAGTAGCCGGTGCTGGCACCCGAAGTAGTGCCAGTGCCAGTCTGCCCACCATTGAGGCCTACTCCGCCTGGCATGTCACGCTTGGGCTGCTCCGGCTGGGACTCGGGTGGGGTGCCACAACCGATGATCAGAACGATTAACAGCAGAAAGGTGCCGATATATTTCACTCCGTGCCTCCGTGGCTGGCTTCGCGCTGCTCGGCTTGTTCACTGCCGGGAGGCGCGACCGCATCCCCGCGAAAGTCTCCATAACCATTCTCGAGCGTGCCGCTGGGGACATCACCCGATAAGCCGAGGGTACGGCCGGCGTTGATTTCGCTCGTGGCACAGCCAGTTAAGCTGACCGCGACCGCGAGAATGAGGAGGTAGCGCACCATAAATCTATTATGCCTTCTTCTTGATGCGCAGTGATTCCGCCACCTGCTGCTCGATTGACTTAATGGTATCAGGCGCTTCTTCCGTGATGAACTCAAGCACGTAGATGTGATCTTCGGCCGGTATTCCGTAGCAGATAAGGGTCACCACTCCGCCATCTTTACGCGTCTCGGTGCTAAGTCCTCTCTGCGCCGGACCAATCGGCAGGGTCACAGACGAGGCGGTGCCAGCGAGGCTCTTCACTTCCTCGGCGACGTCCTCCATCGTGACGTTCCCATGTTCGTCAACCCGCTTGACAAAGAAGCGCGTCCGCTCCTCACCTGGAATCGGCTTGATGTTCTTATCGATGACGGACAGGAAAATGTTCTTCTTCTCCAGCGCCTTGGCCGCCTCGGCGTCTGCCTTATCCTGTTCCGCTTCCGCTTGAGCTTGCATCTGCTCGAGGTTCTGATTGGTGTCACCGCCCATCGAAGTGAGGTCGGGCAGATCCATCGACGTACCTGCGCCGATCTTCCATCCAGGTGGCGCATAGAGTGATATGCCTTGGTCAAGGTTGTCAAGACGCTCCCATCCCTGCGGAATTTGTCCAATCGGAGCATCTTTCACCGCGAGAGGAGGATTCTTCTTGCAGCCAGCGAGGACGATCAGCGAAGCAAAGAGGAGTAGATAACGATTCATGGCTCTATTGTAACGCTCGATTGAGTTGGCGTAAAGTCCTTAACCTGTTCGAATTCGCAATTCATAGATTCTTTGGTCGCCTCCATAGCCCGCCAACACCCCAAAGCGAGTGAACTGGAGTTGAGGCGAGGGATCGACTGAGTACACGATAGGCTTCCCATCGAGCAGGAGCCAAACGCCATCCTCCCGGCGGCTGAGCTGGATTCGGTGGCGGTCAGGGGTGAGCCTGACTGCTTCATCCCCGACTTCAGTGCCATTGAGCCGGAGGCGGGTGCTCGTGTTCGCGTAGCCTCCAACGAAGCCGACAAAACCGTCTCCGGCGGAAATCTTCTGACCGGGCGCAAATGCGGCGACAATGCCGTCGCTCTTGCCCTCGACATCCACCCAAATATCGAAGTAGCGAGCTTTGGGCAGTTCGACGATCATGCTCCCCTCGTCGTCGCCAGAATAGGTGGCGACGCCATTCTCAACCGTCCAGTTACCGCTTAACTTTAACGCTTTGTCACCCGGATGGAAGCTTGTCACGTCTGGTGCAAGGGTCAGTTCAGCGGGCGGATGGGCGGGAAGCGGTGGCTGTCCCGTAGGCTCCAGCATTCGCGCGTAAAACAGTCGATACGGCTCGTACATCGGATAGCCACGGCCATCTTCGTTCCAAAGAGTCACTTCGGAGCCAATTTCTCGTCCCCCTCGGTCCCAGTACCAGATGCTTTCACCACGATTCGGGATGCTGAACTCGATCGTCGTCTCATCACCATTCTGGACTGCCTTCCACTTGAGTCCTGGCGCTTTGCCAAGATTGACCTTGACCTCCACGGGGCCCGGATTTGGTCCAGCAACTCGCTGATCGGTGAGCTTCGTAAACTGGAGACCGATGACGCCGACGCCGGAGTAGACCCCTTGCCCCTCCCCGTCCAAGATTGCATCGACTCGCCGCCAACCTTTCTTCAGGATGAACAATCCGTAATAGGCGGAATCGTCGTGCGACTGCTTGAATATGAGTTCCGACTCCTTGGTTTTGATGTCGCCGCCGATCGGAACACCGCTCCACTCACCCTTGTGGCCGTCGATCTCTGCCCGATTGTCGACGATGAAAGGAAGAAAGGGGTAGAGCGGGAGCGGATCGACACTGTCGGGCAATCCGTCGCCATCGTTGTCGGTTTTCTTCGGATCAGGAATTCTCGTCTGCAGGTCGGGCTTGGTCCAAGTGGGCTGGAGCACAGTGGGTGCCCATGTACTCAGCATCGCCTTGTCGAGGTCATTCATCTGCCCATCAGTGGAGGCTTTGGTTGGACTGCTGCCAAAGCGCTTCTCATCCAAGGGGAGTCGAGGATCGTCGTCCGGTATGCCGTCTTCGTCCGAATCCTTCACGGAGAGGGTTTCTCCGAAGTACATCCGCAGCCACTGAGCATCGGTCAGAGTTCGGTCCCAATAAGCCATCACGTCCCAATGTTCTCCGTGACGCCCGTTGGTGGACCAGGGCATTTCGTCGACCTTGCCGCCGCTCACGGTTCGGTGTCGCGGGGCAGGATGATTGAAGACGATCCGGTCATCCTCACGATTTGAGAGGGAGAACTCACCATGCGATTCGAGGTCATGATGCACTTCGTGGGTTGCGAGCCAGGCGGTGTCGCCTCCCCCCAAAAACTGAGAGCGCCCGGGAATTCCTTGCGGGAAGCCATCGACCCCGTAAGTTCCGCCGCCGCTGTTGTAATACTCCCACCGTTGCGCGTTTGCATTCCATCGCTGGGGAAACGCTTGTTCGACTTGCGCGCTATAGGGGCGTTCCTCCACCACAGGCGACTCGGTGACCCGAGTGATGTCTCTAACGTCGACGATCGTAAACTTGCCGCCCCCTGGGTCAGCAAAATCTTTTCCAGCATAACTGCGGTTTTGAGGCAGGCCCTTGTAAATGCCAGTCGCGCCTTCAGGCTCTGGTCCCCATCGCTGCCAGCGATCATCGATAAAGATCTGATAATCCACCCACAAGCGCATGCCGCTGTTCACCCAGAAGTAGCGCGAAGCTAAGGCATATTCGCGCTTGATCTTGGCTAAATCTTCTTCCGACATTTTCGGTGGTGCTGGAGCGGGCTGTGACCTTTCCCCGTAGGCGGAAACGACGTTGATCACGTTCGGCATGAGCAAGACCTTGACGGGAATATGGATGATGGTCTTGCCACCCTTCCGTGCTTGGGTGCTGACGGCGAATTCCCGCTCGTACCCTCCTGAAGCTCCCCAATTCCGTTCTCTTGAGGTTGGCTTGGCGTCCGGATTCCAAATGCGGTAGTAGTAGCGAAGGCCGGGGGCGAGACCTCGCACTTCCAACTTGTGCCAGTTAGTTTTCTCCGATGGTCCGTTCGCGACCTTCATCAGCGGCGGCTGCTGGCGTCCAAAGGCGGTCATGGGGAGGGAATCTTGGCGGAGCTCGATACGGGTTTCACACGGCTCCTCAGTGAAGTACTGGAGGGTAAATCCGTCACGCCGGATCTCGCTCACGGGACGCATGGGATCTTCCAGTGGAGCTCGATCTGAAAAATGCTGAACGGGAATTCCGAAAGATTGCAGCAGCAGGAGAGCGGTGAACATCGGCACCTGGTTAGATTACAACCTGCCATCCATCCTCAGCACGCTCTATACTGGAAGGCGGGAGAAGCAACCAACATGGAATTACACGCTAAAACGTATCGGTGCCCAGATATGGTGTCGCAAAGTGACGCAGATATGGTTCAGGAGAGCTTGCTTACTGTGCCTGGCATTGATCGAGTCGAGCCAAATTATCACGATCATACAGTGTTTGTCACTTGCGCAGTCGCAGACGATTTTCGCTTTGTAGTCGATCAACTTCGCTCGGCGGGATACCCTCCAGAAGAGTAGCTTCGGATCCCGCCGTTGAATCTTCGCATTGTGCGTCTTTCAGAGCGCGACATCAAAATGCGCGACCTCTATCTTCAAATCGACCGCTCGTCTGAAGTGAATCTCCGGTTTGGGGAAACTGTCGAGCTGCAAGTTGATCCTGGTGAGCACCGATTGGAACTAACCAATCGGCTCTATCGGACAAGCGTCGACTTCTCAATTGAATCGGATGAGCACGTGGAATTCGAGGTGGCGAATGTCAAGAAGCCAGGCTTGCTCAATGCGATCGCCTTCATCAGCGGATCGGTGAATTATAAGCCCGTGATTCGGCGGCTCCAGTGAATTGATCCAGTTTGCCTCTTCTAACCGTCTTCTTCGCATAAATGGCTGATGTAACGCCGCCCCCGGTCCAGACGGAGCCGATCGCAAGACCGGAGATCGTCGGATTTCCCGCGTGGATCAAAGCATTCGCACTCGCGATTGCGTGCTTGCTCCTGTTCGCTCTGATGAGGGTTGGACCTAGCGTCAACTCCGCAATAGCGGCTGAGCGTGCACACAAATTCGCCCTTAAAGGTCAATACGCTGAGGCTGCACGGCTACTTCAACCGGTGGTCGACCGCTACCCAGACGCAGTCGACTATCGACTCGACCTTGCAGAAGCTTACGCGAATGCCAACAATGCTCGAGGCGCGATCGAAACCCTGAATCCGTTGGAAGGGACAAGAGTCTCAGACGAAATTGCCCAGAGGGCAGATCAGATAGCTGCAAAGATCGAGCAGCTTCTCCCTGCCGATCACCAGGAGGACAAGGATTGATTCCTGGCTTCATCATTTCGTGGATTACTTTCCCAGGTGTAATCGTTCATGAGCTTGCGCACCAGATCTTCTGCTACTTGTACAAGATTCCGGTATATCAGGTCTGTTACTTCCGGTTCGGCAACCCCTCAGGTTATGTTATCCATGGTCCGGCTCGGAAGCACTGGCACAATGTGATCGTTGCCATCGGGCCATTCTTGGTGAATACAATTGTCGGTGCAATCATCGCGGCCCCTGCGGCTCTGCCTATCTTGCGCTTCCACAGTGCCGATCCGCTGGATTACTTTTTGGGATGGCTGGGAGTCTCAGTCGCGATGCACTCATTCCCGAGCACCGGCGATGCGAAATCTATTTTGGCGACGGTGAAAGAGGAGGGCGTGCCGTTCCATACAAAGCTTTGGGCTTATCCAGTGGTGGGTTTGATCTACGTGGGGGCTCTCGGCTCGATCTTCTGGCTTGATGCGCTGTATGGGGTCGCCGTTGCCGGGGGGCTCCCCACCCTGATAGTGAAGGTAATCGCTTGACCTAGAAGCTGGGTTCGGAACCGCGAGGCTCGGGTGCGTCAACTCTCTTCTTGATCGCGAAATGTGCCATAATAGTTCTTTGCAGAGGCAATAACGAACTTTGATCTACGTAACCGTACAACCCAACGAGTCGATTGACAGCGCACTCAAGCGCTTTAACATGAAGCTGCAGCAGAGCGGCCTTCTCCGCGAATTGAAGGAGCATTCTCATTACGAGAAGCCTAGCGAAAAGCGACGCCGAATGGCTCGCCGAAGCAAGTCCCGTAGCTGACATTCAGCCATTTTCTGCATCGTGATCGACCAATCTTCCAAGCGAGAATCAAGCTCTCATCCGCAGTGCGCAGGTGAGAGCGGAATGCCGTCCGCCTTTCCCATCTCGCAACCTTCCACCGACAAAGGTTCGGTAACCGCCCGTTCGGGTAGCTCACGGCAGACGCTCGCAAGAGACTGACGCCGCTCCTTTATGGAACCTCCCAGTAGCCATTCGATCAGCATCATCAATGATTTCGGACGCAGAGCCCCGCGCTCTCTCCTGACTGTGGCTATCGCGGCTACTCTAGACTTGCACGCTCGTTCCGGAGAGTCCGTGAACGTGCTGCTCACGTCCGATGAGCAGGTGAGAAGTCTTAATCTTCAATTTCGCGGCCTCGACGAGACGACCGATGTGTTGACATTCTCAAGCGAAGACGTCCCTGGGGCTGGGCTAGGGGATATTGCCATTTCCGTACCCTACGCAACTCGGCAAGCGATGCAGCGACAAGTCACAACGGACCAGGAGCTCGCCTTTCTCGCTATTCACGGTGTTCTCCATCTCCTCGGATACGACGACGTCGAAGACGAGGCAAGAAACCAGATGATGAGGGAGATGCATCGAGTCGCGAGTTCGATCGGCTTGCCGGAAGAATCAGCGTGGTCTTCGCTCCTCCATGAGGAGGCGGCTTCGTGAGTGCGAAGAGCAAGAAAGACGTTCTGCAGCCGTTCCGAGTGGCCATGAGCGGAGTCGTCTACACATTCAAGACGCAGCGGCACATGCGCATCCACCTCTACGTGGTTCTTGTTGTGCTCCTTGTCGGGATGCTTGTCAACTTTGGATTGAGAGAGCTGATGGTGCTCCTGTTCACAGTCTCGCTGGTCGTCATCGCGGAGATGTTCAACAGCGCGATCGAGGCGACCGTCGATCTCATACAGCCTAATTACCACCCGCTGGCCAAATTTGCGAAGGACATTGCGGCCGGAGCGGTCCTGATCACGAGCATCCTCGCCGTTGTGATCGGCGGTCTGCTGATGCTGGGAGATAAGGGGTGGGAGCGCATCAAGATCAACATGACGAGCGAATCGCTCGGCACCCCTTATTCGGGGCGGTTGATCATTGGAATTCTTATCGTCTTCGTGACGGTACTGATAGGCAAAGGCTTGGGCAAGCGGGGCCAAATATTGCGCGGCGGCTTGGTCAGTGGACACTCTGCTTACGGTTTCTTTTTCGCGGTGAGCGTCATGTTCATCACCGATAACGCTTTGGCCGCAGGAATTGCGCTCCTGTTGGCCGCGATTATCGCCCAGAGCCGATGGGAAGCCAAGATTCACAGTTTGTTTGAAATTTGCATGGGAGCCGCGGTCGGAGTTGTGGTGGGCCTGGTGCTCTTTGGATTGATTCCCAAATGAGACCTCCCAACCGTTCGCTTGTCACCCGGGTTGAAACGTTCATCGGTCTTCTCATGGCTGGCGCTCTCGCAGTGCTCGTAACCGCCGGCGCAGGTTCTTCGGACTATGGCGAAAACCTTTCGGAGCTCACAACGGGAGTTCCGGGATCCGCGGCAATTTCGCTCATCCTTGGCATCGTCATTCTTAACGGACTCTTTACGGCCGCGGGCACTGCGGTCGACCTGCTCAAGCCGCTCCACATCAAACACTTTCGGGATGAGGACAACGAGAGACGAGCTGGGAGGCTGCAACGGCTTTTTGACCATCGACAAACGTATTCCGCGGCTTGCATCCTGGGCAGTCACATCTGCCGAGTCGCGATGATCCTCGCCGGACTGTTGCTTGCGCCGGCCATTGCGCACCAACTCCAGCCTGAGCAAGAACCTTCCTTTACCCTTATCATCGAGTCGTCGATCATTGTTTCCATTCCCATCCTCATCCTCAATCTGATTGTGGAACTGGTTCCAAAGAGCTTCGCCAGCCTTCACCCCGCGCGCTCTTCATTGCGCTTGTATTCGTTCATCACCGGGTTTGCGATTGTGTTCTCGCCGCTCGCCAAGCTCGTAACCGCGATCGGGGGCCTCATCACCGCGCGCTTTGGTGCCAAAGCGAGCTTCACAATTGAAAATCAGGCGGAAGAGGAAATCAAATCCATCGTTGAAGATGCGGAGGTCAGCGGGCAGATCGAGGCGGACGAAAAGGAACTGCTTCATAGCGTTTTCGAATTCACCGACACCATTGCCCGAGAAGTGATGACTCCGCGCACCGATATGGATTCCCTGCCCGCGAGCAGCGAGCCCGAAGAAGTCGCCCGGGTGATCGAAGAGACGGGGCACTCGCGCATTCCCCTATACGAAGAGACGGATGACCAGATTGTCGGCATCGTGCATGCCAAGGATCTCCTGAATGCGATTCGCCATTCAAACGGTAAGAAGGTCAACCTGAAGAGCCTGATGCGCTCAGCTTTATTCGTTCCAGAGACGATGAACCTCACTCAGCTTCTGGCCGAACTCCGAGTCAACAAGTCGCAGATGGCGATCGTGCAGGACGAGTTTGGCGGGACCGCGGGAGTGGTCACGAACGAAGACATCGTCGAGGAACTGGTGGGAGAAATCGTCGACGAGTACGACGAAGAGGAGCCGGAGATCGTCGAGCAAGACGGCTCATACCTGGTCGACGGCAAGACTCACGTCGACGATGTGTCGGATCAACTCGGGGTCGAGATCGACAGCGAAGAGTTCGACACGATCGGTGGCTATGTCTTCGGCTTATTTGGGCGTCAGCCGAAGATCGGCGAATCGATTGTTGCGGAGGGCTTTTCCTTTACGGTTGCCGACACCGACGGTCGTCGAATCGTGAGGCTGAAGATCGACCGCGTCTGCCCGGAGGACGAGAAAACCCACTACGCGTTGCCCGAAGAGGGTTAGTCGCCGTCGTGCTTGCTCGAGGGTCTCGTACGGAGCTCTGCCCAGGTTCTTAGCTCTTCAATATCTTCTCGCATCATAACGCTGAGGGGAACGACCGACTTGGCCTCGGTGATCAGATCCTCTTCACTCAGTTCCCTTTCCTCATCGAATGCGGAAAATAGAGCCCCCACGACGACCTGTTCGATCTCAGCGCCGCTAAATCCTTTCGTAGCATCCGCAAGCTTGCCTAAATCATAGTTGGCGGGATCACGCTTGCGCTTCGAAAGGTGAATTTTAAATATCTGCTGGCGCTCATCCAAATCGGGAAGGTCGACAAAGAAGATCTCGTCGAAGCGTCCTTTTCGAAGCATCTCGGGGGGTAAGGCGCTAACGTCGTTGGCGGTCGCGATCAGAAAAACCGGTGCCGTCTTGTCTTGCATCCAGGTGAGAAAGGTGGCGAACACCCGTGCTGTCGTTCCGCTATCACTTACCCCTGAACCTTGAATGCCAGCGAACCCTTTCTCAAGTTCATCCGCCCAGAGAATGCAGGGAGCAACTGACTCGGCCGTCCGGATCGCCCGCCGGATATTCTCCTCGCTTTGCCCAACGAGCGAGCCAAATATACGGCCGACATCGAGCTTCAGCATTGGAAGATTCCACTCGGCGGCCACGGCTTTGGCAAGGAGAGACTTGCCACAGCCCTGAACGCCAAGCAGAAGAATTCCCTTCGGCGCAGGGATGCCGAAAGCCCGCGCCTTGTCCGTAAAGCTTTGGGTGCGCTTGTCGAGCCACTCCTTCAAGAGCTCCATACCGCCGACGTCGCCCAAGCTGTTTTGGGCTGGGTAGTACTCAAGCAGCCCACTCTTGCGGATGATTTGCTGCTTCTCCTCCAGAATCACCTCCACATCAAATTTCTTTCTCTCCACAAGGGAGCGTGCGAAGGCAGCTTCGATCTCATCCAAGGTCAGTCCAAGCGCTGACTTGACGAGGAGTTCTCTGGCTTCGGGAGAGAGGCTGGAATCCACTTTTGGATTATCTTTGACGGAAGCAATGACCTGGTCGAGGACAGCATTTACGTCTTCCGCCTTTGGGATGGGATAGTCGATCACGGTCACGTCCTTTTCGAGTTCCGGTGGAAGGTTGAGTGAGGGTCCGAGCAGGATCAGCGTTTGAGCTTTCCCACGAATTCGTACCGCGAGATCACGGAGAAGTCGGATCACCCTTGAGTCCTTCAGATAGGGGTGGAAATCCTTGAGCACGAAAACCGTGAACTCGGGCGCTTCGTGCACAAGCGCCAGAGCTTCAAGTTCCCCAGGAAGGGAAGTTGGCTTAACAGGACCAGTTGTTCGGTTGACTGGGGGCTTCATTCCCTGAGTGATCGACCACGTATGCAAGCTTCGGTTCAATGGTGCGCAAATGGCTTTCAGCGCTTCCTCAACGCGTTGCTCTTCCCAGCTCACGATGTACAGAATCGGATACTTGGCTCGGATAAGAACGTCGATTTCCTGCGCGGCATTCACTGCGTATTAGTTTGTCTCAACTCCGTAACAACCACGAGAAATGCCTACGCTAATCCTGATATCCGGCAAACGTTTGCCTATGCGCGAAGATGTCGTTCCAGAGGTCGCCTCGATCACTGAGGATTGCGGGAACGTTGTCCAAGCGAAAATCTGCTGGATAGATTTCCGTCAACTCCTTCCACGTGATGGGGAAGGACACCGGCGCGCCGGGAATTGGCCGAGGTGAATAGATTCCGATCAGAGTCTTTCCCCGCACATTCTGGTTGTGATCGAAAAAGATCTTTGCCGGTCTTTTGGCGACCGTCCATTCCATTGTAATTAGTTCCGGCGCAAGTTCAAGGAGGTGTCGGCCAATGGTCTCACAGAGGAGGCGCACTGTCTGATAGTCGTAAATTCGTTTGATCGGTACATAGACGTGCAGACCGGTTTTGCCACTCGTCTTGAGGAAACCCTTGAGGCTGATGGAGTCGAGCACTTCCTTGAGCTTAAGTGCCGCCTGCACCGTCATGTCCCAAGCTGGCCGGCTGGGTTCCGGATCGTCGCCTTTGGCTTCATTTCCGGTGTAGATGTTCGGGTCGAGATCGATCACCATAAAATCCGGGTAGTTGAGAATGCTAGCGTCAAGCGCCTCTTCTCCAGAGGAAAAATCGGTCGGGAGGTTCGTGTCAGGCGCCGGATCGACGCGCGAATACCACGGATGAATCTCTAGGGCCGCCATCTGCCCGAGCCAGAGCAAGGTCGGCAAGTTGTTGCACAACATGTACTCGGTTGCGCGGTCGTTATGCGACGAATAAATAGGAACGCGCTCGACGAAATCGGGCACGCCCTTATCCTGATGTTTTTGGAAGAAGCGCTCGCCGCCGAGTCCAGAAGGAAAGCGAACAATGGATAGCGGACGGTCGCGAAGGTGGGGAATCATGACGTCGGCCACCTGAGCCAGATACTTCAGATAATCACGCTTGGTGATGGCGGCATGCTCGGCCGTCGCGGGCCACAGCACCTTCTTGGCACTGCTGATTTTGAGATGTTCGCCATTGACTTCGAGCACGAATTCGTCACGCGAATTGTCGAGCTGAGTCAGAAGATCGGATAGTTCCTTTCGGGTTTCGTCGTCGCGTTGAACCGTCGAAGGGTTCGTCTGTTTGGCTGTTCGCTTCACCTTGGGTTTGACCATCTGCGGTCCCTTCGAAGTTTCAGAAGGCGGATCGTCAACGTCCCACGCTGGACGGAGATGCAGGAACACCGGAAACCGCAGGTTGCCGGTCTTGGTTCTGGTCATATACCGAACTTCGGCGAGCAGGCTTGGCTCGATCCATTTAGCTTTGCTCTCGCCCTCGATCTTCTCTTTGAAGGGTTTGTCAGCCTTAGGGAGTGCGTCGATCTGCCCCTTGACGTATTGGAGCTGATCCTCGGAAAATCCCCCTCCAACATTGCCCACGTAGGCAAGGACTCCTTCCTTCTCCTCCGCCAGGATAAGCGATCCAAACGTTGAAGAGCGGTTGCCTTGACCTGGCAACCAACCAACAACAACGAACTCGTCGCTTTTGTGTTCTTTGATCTTTAGCCAGTCGTCCGAGCGAATCCCCTCTCGATATCGACTGTCGAGCTTCTTGCCCACCACCCCTTCAAACCCAATCTTGGTCGCATGGTCAAAAAGGAGCTCGCCCTCCTCAAGAAATACATCGAGAGGCCGAATTGCAGAGGTTCGTGGGTTGAGCAAATCCAGCATTTTTCGGCGATCTTCTAACGTGGCGTTCCGCAGATCCCAGCCGTCCAGGTAGAGCAGGTCGAACACGCAATATTCGACCGGATGCGTGGTTTCCGACTTCTGAATTTGTGCTGCGTCGTGAAGTTGGAATCGTTCGAGCAGGCACTGAAAGGAAGGCTTGCCGTCCTCATCGTAGCAGACCACTTCTCCATCCAGGATAAACTGCTCGGCTGGAATTTGGCCTAGCTCAGAAACGAGGCGTGGAAATTTGCCAGTGACATCTTTGCCGTTCCGGGAAAAGATCTGAATACTGCCCGCCGAGGCATGGCATAGGAGCCTAATCCCATCGATCTTAAGTTCAAACTGCCAGCCCGGCTTAGAGAACGGCTTCTTCGCTTCTTGTGCGGCCATCGGCGACTTCACGGTGAACATCGTTCGGCGCACTGCCCCGTTAATCTCTTCCGGGGTGATCAAGTTCCCAGGCCGTCCTTCCCGAATGTCTTCGACAGTCCGTCCAGTCTTCACCGATCGATTCAGCGAGGTCACGTCGAAATCGTCTCGCTCTGTTCCGTCTCGATGCTTGATCATCAGCCAATCGTCGTCTTTACTCGTCTTGACGATCGTCCAAGAACCGGTCAATTTATGCCCACGAAACGTGATCGACAGCTTGCCTTTCTTGAGATCGGCCCGCATGCGCTTTTGAGCCTCCTCCCGATTGTCAAAGGAGAGGACGCCTTTGTCGTCGGGTGAGTAGAAGCCTTCGTCCCACACGATCACTTCGCCGCCGCCGTACTGACCTTTCGGAATTTGGCCCTCGAAGTTTCGATAGTCGAAGGGATGATCTTCGACATGGACCGCTAAGTGTTTATCAGCCGGGTTGTAGGAAGGTCCTTTGGGCACTGCCCAACTCAGGAGAACACCGTCAAGTTCGAGGCGAACATCGTAATGCAGACGACGCGCGGCATGCTGCTGCACAACGAATCGAAGTGGCCCTTCATCGGGCGAACCGCCTTCCGGCCCCGGCTCGGCGGTCTTCGTGAAATCCCGCTTTTCCTCGTATTTCTTTAACACGGTTTAGCCGGTCTTCTTTTTCTTTTTGGCTTCTTCCAGACTCTTCTTCAATGCTTCCATCAAGTCAACGACCTTCGTCGGTGCCACTTCGGGAGCATGCTGAACTTCCTTGCCCGCAACTTTCGCCTCGATTCGCTCCATCAGAGCTTTTCGATATTCATCCTGATACTGGGAGGGATCGAATTTCTCTTCGAGCATTTCGATGAGGCTGTTCGCCATCTTCAACTCTTTATCCTCGACCTTTATGTCGTCCAATTTCTGATCGACGGGTTGCCGAATCTCGTCCGGGAAGTACAAGGTCTCCAAAATGACCCCTCCGTCGGCACCTTCCCGAATCACACAAAGACTCTCCTTGTTACGCAGGGCAATTTTTCCGAGGGCCTGAACCCCTTTGCCTTTGACCGCCTTCATCAGAAGGGCAAAGGGCTTTCGCCCCGATTCTTCCGCTTCGAGATAATAGGTTGAGTCGTAGTACACCGGGTCGATCTCTTCAGCTCGAACGAAGGCAATCACTTCAATCGTATGCTTGGATGGCACCGGCAGGTCTTCGAAATCCTCATCGCTCATGAAGACATAGCTGCCCTTGCTGTACTCGTAACCTTTGATCAACTCGTCGTTGTTGACCACACGCTCATCATGAGGGCAATATTTCTGCAGCTTGATTCGTGACCCGCAGCTCTTGTGAATTTGGTGGAAGGCGATGTCCTTCGTGGAAACCGCTGTTGAGAGGCCGACGGGGATACTCACCATACCGAAGGTGATCACGCCGTTCCAGATAGATCGAGGCATATGTTATTTCTACTCTTTTTTGCCTTGGCGGATGCAAGCCAGCATTTTTGCTGCCTCTCTTTTGGGTTAGTCGGTGCACAATAGGCGTTAACGTGCGCTGATTGCGACATTTCATTGTAATAAGGAGATTTTCTTGCAATTCAAATTAGTATCCGTTCCCATTGCGGCACTCGCCCTTTGTTCGCTCGGGTGGAGTCAGACGTTCACGAGCGACAGCGTTCGCCCGGTGTTCACCTCAGAGAAATCGATGCCGGCTCTCCCGTTCCTCGCGAACTACGCAACCTATGACTTAGACGTAAAGAATCTGAAGTCTTATCTAGCCGGTCTCCCTGTGCAGCGTTACCCTGGAGATCGTCAGAACGCTGGCCAAATTGAGATTCCCATGCCGGATCACACGACGCAGCGGTTTAGAATCGTGGAAGCGCCGATCATGACGCCTGCCTTGGCAGAGCAAATTCCGGTGAAAACTTATGCTGGTTATGGAGTGGATGATCGCACCGCCACCATTCGCCTCGATACGGGCCCGAACGGATTTCACGGCTACGTTTACTCGGCCAATGGCGACGTGGTAATCGAACCAGCCGTTAACGGTCAGGCAGATCAGATCGTCTCCTACTTTAAGCGGGATAACCTTCAGCCGAGAAATTGGTCTTGCGGCACGCCGACCGTAGAAGATCCTTCGTTCCAATCACGAATCAGAATCAATCCGGTCTCGAGCACCCTGAAGACATATCGGCTCGCCATGAATGCAGATTACGAATATTACGTTTACTGCATTAACCACGGGTTGACTCCGTCGGCTGCGGTCGTGACCTCGGTCAACAGAGTAGTTGGCGTTTATGAGAAGGATTTCTCCATCAGCATGACGCTTGTCTACAACAAGATTTGGGACACGTCTTCCGATCCTTATACCAACAACAACGGTGGGTCCATGCTGGGGCAAAATCAATCGTCGACCGATTCGCTGTGCGGAAATGCCAACTATGATATCGGCCACGTGTTCTCAACCGGCGGCGGTGGGATCGCGGGCCTAAGAGTGGTCGGCGTCACGGGACAGAAGGCTCGTGGTGTCACCGGCAGCCCGGCACCAGTCGGCGACGGGTACGACATCGACTATGTCGCTCATGAAATGGGCCACCAATATGGCGGCAATCACACGTTTAATGGCACTACTGGCAGTTGCGCAGGCAATCGCGTCTCCTCGGCAGCCTACGAGCCAGGAAGTGGTTCGACCGTTATGGCGTATGCAGGCATTTGCGGTGTCGAAGACCTGCAGCCCCATTCGGACGCCTATTTTCACACGAAGAGCTTTGACGAGATCATGGCTTGGAGGAACAATTCTGGCTCGGGCGGGAGTGCTACTACGCTCACGAATAACAACCCGACCGTAAGTGCTGGCCCGAATTATACGATTCCCTTGAACACTCCCTACCGCCTTACCGCGTCGGGATCCGATCCAGACGGGAACGCTTTGACCTTCTGCTGGGAAGAGTTTGACTTGGGAACGGCCGGGCCAAACATCAATATGGCCACCAGTCCGCTCGTTCGAAGCAAAAATCCAACGACGAGTCCGACTCGGTTTATTCCTGCCATCGGAACGGTTCTTGCTGGAACTACCGACAAGTGGGAGCTTCTGCCGACGGTGGGACGCACTATGAAGTGGCGTGTGACCGCTCGCGATAACGTCTCTGGAGGTGGCGGTTCAGCTTATTCCCAGACGTCGATTACCGCGTCAGGAAACGCCTTTACTGTCAATACACCCAGCGGCACATGGACTGGAAACACCACTCAGACGGTCACCTGGAATCCCGGAGGAGCAACCGGCAACGTGAACATCCTGCTGTCCATAAACGGAGGAAGCAGCTACGCAACCGGGGGAGCGACCTTGCTTCTGGCCAACACGGCGAATGACGGCAGCGAGAACATCACCGTTCCCAACACGCCAACATCCACGGCGCGAATCATCGTTGAAGGTGCGGACAACATCTACTACAATGTTTCCCAGAACTTCACCATCACGGCCGGCTCGAACAACCAGTTCGTCACTCCCTCTAACCTGACGGTCTTCCGAGGAACCGTGGACGGCGGAGATCTCAATAGCCTACAGTCGAGCGATGACAATCGTCTGTTGGTCCGGACGGGCATGGTCTTGAACAGTAGCGAAGCGCCGATTCAAGTGATCGTGACAGCGACGTCGCCGTTCTCGACGAGTTCGGACCTGAAGTTTAAGGTGGAGTCGAACGGATCCACCGGAAATCTACTTCAGAGCATCGAACTCTATGATTGGACGTCCGGCCAATATGTCTCGTTCAATGCGAGTACATTGCCGCTCAGTGATGGCACGATCGAAATCACAGCGAGTAACCCGCAACGGTTCTTGCAATCAGGAACCAATCTGATGCGGTCGCGAGTCACGGTTAAGCCGAACGGTCCGATTCTCAGCTTCCCATACCAGGGTCGCTTTGATCTGATGGGCTGGACTGTTACCAACTAAACCCAACTGCGTCCCTCTTCCAAATGGAGGAGGGGCCTTTTTGCGCATAATCAGGGCATGAAGAATGTCGCTCTCGTTGGCTGTGGATTTATGGGCCGGATGCATGCCAATGTCTATGCTCAGCTCCCAAACGCCAAGCTGGTTGGGGTCTTTGACAAGGATCCAGAACGTGCGAGAAAGTTTGCCGAAGAGTTTGGCATTCCCTCATTCGACACCTTTGCCGAGGCCTGCAGCGCGGCCGATGTGATCGACATCTGCCTGCCAACGGACCTCCATCACCCATTTACAATCGAAGCCGCCAAGGCAGGGAAGGATGTCTTCTGCGAAAAGCCCATGGCGAGAACTGAGGCTGAAGCGGAGGAAATGGCTCGCGTCTGCCGAGAAAGTGGCGTCCGGCTAATGATTGGCCATTGCATCCGGTTTTGGCCCGAATATGCGCTCTTGAAGCAAATGGTGGACGATCAGCGATTTGGCAAGCTCCTCTCGCTTAACCTGACGAGATTCGGAGAGTTTCCCTCATGGTCATCAGAGAATTGGCTGGCGAATGAGGAACGCTCCGGCGGTGGTGTGCTGGACATGCACATCCACGATACGGACTACGCGCACTACCTTCTAGATGAGCCAGACGAGATGACCTCGTATGGAACCATCGACGAACGCGGGCCAAGTTTCGTGTTCACTACGATGACCTTCGGCTCCACCGTCGTCCATCTCGAAGGAGGATGGAATCTTCCTCCCAGGACACCGTTTCGCATGAGCTTCCGCGCGATCTTTGAAAGGGCTGCCGTTTTCATGGATGGCGGACCTATGACGATCTATGAAGAGGGCAAGGATCCTCTCACGCCGGAATTTCCGAAGATGAGTGCGGCGGGAGGCGGAAACATCTCCGATCTTGGCGGCTATTTTCACGAGCTGAAGTTTTTCGTAGATCGGCTTGAATCAGGTCAGCCCTTTGAAGTTGTCACGCCGGAAACTTCTCTCCAGTCTCTGCGAACGACGCTGGAAGAGATCAGCCAGATCAAGAGCCGATTGGCTTAGGGTGCGCGCAGCGGTGAACCTAGGCTATAGTCTGGCTATGCCTTTATCTTTGATCGCCGCTATCGCCTTCGCTTCGCCGTCTCCTGTCGCGGTGATTCCAAAGCCAGTGAGCCTCCGCGTGAATCCGGGCACCTTTCAATTAAAGGCGAATGCTACGATTGGGGTGAGCCGAGATTGTTGGAAAGAAGGGGAGATGTTGCGGGAACGTCTGTTGGCCTCGACCGGCTACGATCTTCCCCTCCGGTCACGAGGCTCGCTGAACCTTGTCATCGACTCTCGTCTCGGAAAGCTGGGTGATGAGGGATACCGGCTCGAAGTAAAGCCGGGGACGGTGACGATTTCTGCATCGAAACCCGCTGGCGTGTTCTACGGAACGCAGACCCTGCTCCAGCTCTTCCCACCCGACGTCTTTCGCAAATCGAACATTTCGAAGGATTGGGAGCTACCGTGCCTGAGTATTGAAGACTCGCCGCGGTTTTCGTGGCGAGGAGCGCACATGGATGTTGCGCGGCACTTCATGCCCAAGGAATTCGTGCTGAAGTTTCTCGACTTGATGGCGCTCCATAAGCTGAACACGTTCCATTGGCATCTGGTCGATGACAATGGTTGGCGCATCCAAATCAAGCGCTATCCGCTGCTCACCGAGAAAGCCTCTCAGGTCGACTTTTCCTCCATGAATCCGAAGGGAGCGACCCGGTCCGCTAGTCAGCCCGTGGGCGGATACTACACCCAAGACGATATCCGGGAGGTCGTGCAATACGCTGCTGATCGTCACATCACGGTCGTGCCTGAAATCGAGTTGCCGGGCCATGCCAATGCGATTATCTCCGCCTATCCTGAACTCGGTAACAAGGTCGAGATCGCAGCATCGGGAGGGGACACGAAGTTCATGGGCGATATGGACAACGTCTTTAACGCAGATGAAGCTACGATCCAGTTCCTGAAGAACGTGTTCGATGAAGTTCTCGACCTATTTCCGAGCAAATTCATCCACGTCGGCGGCGACGAAGTCTGGAAGGACCCGTGGAAAAACAACCCGAAGGCTCAAGCCAAGATGAAAGCACTCGGGTTGAAGAATGAGGACGAGCTGCAGAGCTGGTTCATTCGTCAATTTGACGATTATTTGGTCAGCAAAGGGCGGCGATTAATCGGCTGGGACGAGATCTTGGAAGGTGGCTTGGCGCCCAACGCGGCAGTAATGTCGTGGAGGGGCATCGACGGAGGAATCGCCGCCGCAAAGGCTGGACACGATGTCGTCATGTCTCCAACCAGCCATGCCTATCTGGATTATCTCCAGTCAAAAGAAACCGACAAGGAGCCGAAGGGAATCGGCGGTTTCGTCCCGATCCAAAAGGTTTATCAATTCGACCCCGTCCCACCTGCGCTCAGTGCTGCCGAGGCCAAGCACATCCTTGGCGGCCAAGGAAATCTTTGGTCGGAGTACATCCCGATGCCGAAGCACATGGAATACATGGCATACCCGCGGCTTTGCGCGATGGCCGAAGTGCTGTGGTCGCCGAAAGAGGGACGTGCCTTTGACGAATTCGCTGGCCGGCTGGCCGAAGATCTCAAGCGCCTGGATGTTTTGGACGTGAACTATCGAAAGATGCGGCCAGAGCCCGTGCCAGCAGCAGGGTGGAAGTCGGGACAAGCCTCCGAAGAATGGTCCGACAAATCGTGGGATGTGTCCAAGCAAATCTCGGACGCGGGCACTTACCGAATCGTGTTCTCATTCACGTCCGGCGCTTGCCGGCTCGATATCAACTCGGTTCAGTTGGTTCAAGCCGATGCGGTGCTGGGCGAGGATAAACATTTCGGCCGTACGGGAGGCGACAGTGTCGGCAACGTTTACCAAGTTAAGATTGGAACGCCATCGCCGGGCGCGCCAATCACCCTCCGAGCGCGTGTGCGGACGGATGGCGGAGACGACAGCAACGGCGATATCTATATTTCGAAGATCAGTTGATCTTAAGCTCGCCGATCAGTTTCATGTCGACGCTCGAACTGCCAATGAGAATCTTATACGTGCCCGGTTCAACCGTCCATCGGTGCTTTGCAATGTCCCAGTAGGCAAAAGCCCGATCGTCTAGCGGTATCGAGAGAGTCCTGCTGTCGCCGGGCCGCAGGTCTACACGCGCAAAACCTTTAAGCTCCTTCACAGGTCGCCAAACCGATCCCTTGGGCGGTTGTACATAGAGTTGGGCAATCTCTGCTGCCTTCATCCTGCCCGTGTTCTTGATCGTGAAGGTCGCCTGACGAGAGCTGACCCGCAAGTTTGAGTACTCAAAAGTGGAGTAGGAGAGTCCAAATCCGAACGGGAACGCGGGCTTGACTGGAGCTTGATCGAAAAATCGATAACCGACCTTTAAGCCTTCGGCGTAGACGACCTCTCCACCCTTCCCAGGGTAGTTCTTGTAGGCAGGCAAGTCGGAGAAGCGCCGCTCCACCGAAATCGGAAGTTTGCCGCTGGGGGAGACATCGCCGAAGAGGATTTGGGCAAGCGCTTTATTTCCACTTTGACCCGGATACCACGCAAAGAGCAGCCCCGGCACCTTGTCCCTCCAGGCATTCATATCGACGGCACCGCCCCCGTTGTAGATCACAAGTACCTGTTTGTTTCCTCTCAGGGCAGCCAAGATCATTTGATCCTCATCATCGGGCAGGCTGTAGGCGTGATCAAAACCCTCGGATTCCAAAGATGCATTCAGCCCAACGCTGACGATCGCAAGGTCCGATGCTTTAGCAGCAGCTTCGATCTCCTTGAATCGGTCTGGATCGACGCGGCGAAAGCCGACCGAAAAGGTAGCGTCCCCGCCCGCTTGATAGTACTCAGCTCTAAATGCGTAGTTCCGACCGGCTTGAAGATGCACAATTTTGCGAGCCGACGTGGACGCTTGATCTCGCCACTCATCTATGATCTGGCGCTGATCGAGAGCGACTCGAAAGCCATCGTCACCCTGCGCAACGAACTCGTAGTCCCCGCTCACGGGGACAGTAATCGTCGTGCTCCACCGAGCAGAGAAATCGCTGCGCGGCACTTGCTCGTCTCGGGAGAAATCGTGCGAGATCAGGGATTCCTCACGCACAAGAACCGGTGCTCCTTGCAATTGTCGATTGGAAAAATAAGTTGCCCTAATGGGCTGCGTAAACTTACTCTCCTTCACGATTTGGCCGATCGTCGGATTTGCCGCACGCGCGAATCGCACTTTTACGGAAGAGCCTGCTCGATCTTTGATCGCTTGCAACAGGCTGATGCTGCTCTCGGGCCGAGTGTGAGCGCTCCCTCCTCCACCCACCACCGCTGGCTCGGCATTCGGTCCAATGATCGCGATGCTCTTGACGTTGCTCCTGATGGGTAGTAGCTGTTTGTCGTTCTTGAGCAGCACCATTCCTTGTCGGGCTTCCTCGGTGGCAATCTCGTCCGACTCGGGAGAGTTGAGAGGGCCGCTCACTTTTGTGCCATCGATCGCTTCAGTCCAGAATTCGACCCGAAGGATGCGGCGAATCTTATCGTCCAAGATCCCTGCAGTCAATTGCCCAGAGTGAACGAGCGGGAGCAGTGTCTCCGGCAGGAAAAAGGGTCCGCCTGGCATTTCAAGGTCCATTCCGGCAAGGGCGGTCGGCAGACTGCTGTGCACGGCACCCCAGTCGCTCATCACCATTCCTTGGAATCCCCACTCTCCTTTCAGAACTCGGTTCAGGAGCCAATCGTTCTCACTGGCGTAGGTGCCATTTAGTCGGTTATAAGAGGACATGACGGCCCAGACTTTTCCCTCCTTCACCGCCATTTCGAAGGCGGGCAAGTACAGTTCGCGGAGAGTTCGCTCGTCCACTCGGGATGAGATGGTGGTGCGTTCAAACTCCTGATTGTTCGCGGCGAAATGTTTGACCGTCGCACCGACTCCAGCCGCTTGCAGACCTTGAATGTATCCAACTGCTGTCTTTCCAGCCAAGAAGGGATCCTCGCCCAGGTATTCGAAGTTGCGGCCATTGACCGGGACTCGGTAGATGTTGACCGCTGGGGCTAGCATCACATTCACCCCGCGCGCCCTTGCATCGCGAGCGAACGAGGCACCCACCTTCTTTGCTAATTCCATATTCCAGGAGGCGGCAAGGCAGATCGGCGCAGCGTATGACGGCGTAGGTTCCTTGGTGCGCACTCCTGCTGGCCCGTCTGAGAAGAACATGTCCGGAATGCCAAGGCGTGGAACGCCATGGGTGTACATGCCGTCGTGACCTGCCAGCATGCCCACCTTCTCTTCCAAAGTCATTTGCGAGATCAACTCGGTGATTTTCGCTTCGATAGAACTTTGGATGAGAAGGGCGCAGGCAAATCCAGCAAGCATGGTTAGGTTATACACTCGCCCTGTAGGCGACTCAATCTTTGTAGACCCGGACCTCACAGAGGTGAACGCCGACGTTGGCACTGTTCTTCAACATGCGGACCCGCAAAAACCGAACGGACCTGGGCTGCTGCAGAGAATGCGTATATCCCTGATCGGAAGTAGGCTCCTGATTCTTGGAAGCGTCTGCGAAGAGCGTCCACTCATCACCGGTCTGGGAAGTCTCGATCACGTACTGGTAGTAGCGTTCGTCGCCCCAGTACGGGAACAGCACAATCCGTTTGACCAGTTGGGCAGAGCCAAGGTCGAGCTGCCAAGTGCAAGGAGAAGGTGAAGCTGCCCAAAACGTGTCGAGATCGCCGTCGATCGCCTTGTCAGGAGTGCCACCGGGCTCGTTGTGGCCATCGTCGCTTGCCTTTGCACCTTTGGCCAGATTTCCGGGGGGTTCGAGCAAGCCCATCTGATCGTCGAGCGTTGCAGCCATGTCTTTGTACTTAAGCAGCATCTGCCGAACCACTTCAACCGCACTTCCGGGCCGACTCTCCTTCGGTGGAACCGTGCTGTCGCACCAGGCAAGCTCCATCTTGAGATAATCTGCCGATTTCGGAAGCGGTTTGCCGTCCAGCAGAGCGCCAAAATATAGGCGCCAGCGGCGGGCAATGAAATCCTTCGTCAGTCCGGCCCACTCCTTGTTGGCATAGTCGGTCAGCACACCCTGGTAATCCCAAGCGGTGACCTGAAGGCGGGCGTTCCTTTCCAGAAGGTCCTTTTCCACGCCCGTCTTGCCCCAAGATCGCGCCTGTTTGATCCACGTCGAAAGGCGATGCTCTGGACGGCACGCCATCACTTGATCGATGTCATCGAGCGTTTTGAAGAATCGGGTGGTCATCACCGGATCTTTTTTCGTCGATGCGATGGCGCACTCTCGGTCTGCGATGCCGCCGAGCCAGGTCTTACACAGATCGACGAGATCGCGCTGAAACAGGGGATTCGCGGATATGGTTGGCCAGTAGCTGCTTTCCGGCAACGCTTGCTCGTTCAGCATCAGTTCCAAAGCGCGCTGGAGCTCCGCCATCTGCGTAAGTGAGCGACCATGCTTTACCCGCCCAGGGCGCTGCCGCCACCCATCTTTGTACCAAGGACTGCTTGCCGAGTAGAGCGCCTTCGATACGGAGTCCCACGCGCTGTTCAGCACTCCAGCGTTGGGAAATCCGTATCGCGCGGCCACGTAACGTTCTGTCAACACGCCCGCCCCGAGCTTCGCATTTGAATTCCACATCGCGTCCGTCAACTCTTCGTAGACGATCGGGTTTTGGTCAATGCCTTCGGGAGTTAACCCGAATCCAAGCAGGTTGACGTTTTGCGACTGGACGCCCAACTGTCCTTTAAGATAGGCATCGATGTCACCCCCCAAAGCAGTGTTTTGCCCGAAGTTATGAAGGGTGCAGTAGATAAAGCCCTTCTTGGCCACCGCCGGCTGAGCTTTGAAAACGGGGAACTGCTCCGCGGAGAGATCCAGAATAATCATTTTTCCGTCGGGAACCTTGCTGAGGAGCGCCTCAACTTCCGGTTGACCCCAGTAGTCCCGCTCGTTGTAAAAGAGCCAGCCCTGCATCACCCAAATTGCGTCAGGGTCGGCGCTCCGCAAACCTTCGTAAACTGCCTCACCCGCTCTCGCCAAATCGGTTAGCTTCGACTCTGCCGGAAACTGTGGATTTTGTTCGTTGAACGTGTCGCAAAGATAAAGGTGATCCGTTCCGAATTCCTTTTCGTAAGCCTTCACGAACCGAGAACCAACCTCGACGAATTTGGGATCGCGAACATCAATGAATTTAGTGGGAGCAAATCCAGCCCAGGCGGTTGGGCTGTCCAAGCGTACGCCCTGAACATACTTGTCGAAATCGACGGGAACGAAGCCCGAGAATCCCGGTACCACCGGGTTCATCCCCAATGATCGCTCGGCGGCAAGGATTTGCTTTTGAAGCGCAGCTTGACCATCCAACCAACTCTGAGGAGGCGGCCCACCGTGTCCATTCAGATTTCCCATCCAGTGCCAAGGCTGGAACGCCGGGCCAGAAAAGAAATTCATGATCGACTTCTCCGGCAGACCGTAGGAGCGAAAGACCGTTTGCCACACCTTGTCCTGGCCCGTCATCGCCAGGGGCATATTGATGCCATGCAGCGCCATCCAGTCCACCTCTCGCTGCCAACGCTTCCAATCCCAAAAGGCCGTGGTGTATCCAAACGTGCAGATGTTGTAGTAGTGCCGGTACGGGACCGGCGACGCGTCGATGAGGTGCGCATCCGGCCAACTTTTAGGAAAGTGGATTTGCGAGCCTTCCCACGAGACAGAGCTGTGGCACTCATTCTTGATGTACTGGTAGAACCCTCGGCAAAGAGCTACGCCACTGTTTCCCGAGATCGTGAGTTTTCCGCCCGCAGCATTCACCTCATAGTGATCGTTCTTTCCGTCTGAAGCAAGCCTGAGTTCGATAGAATTCGCCCTGCTCCCGATCGTACGAAGTATCACACCGCGTGCGGCGTCGATCTGCGGTGTACCAAGGATCAGAGGAAGAACGATCGAAAGCATTCTTCAAGCATAGCCGGATCAGGCATAGTCAAGCAGTGAGAACACTCGTCCATTCGATCGTTTGGTGCCCCGAGGACCAGCCAATTCGGTTAGAAGGACTGCGGAAGCACCTCTGGCGGCTCTGGAAATACACCGGGGTCTTCGATCTGTATATCACGACCTTTGAGCTGGGACCACGCGTGACCGAACTCTTTGACGATTTCTTCTCAGAACCTGGCGATCGACCTATTATCGTCGAACATTTTCCGCGGAATCTCGGATGGGCGTGGGCTCGCAACCGGGCGATTGTGAGAACGTTGCGAGAAGGCTACGAACTGCTGGCGATGATGGACGGAGACATCTGG
Source organism: Armatimonadota bacterium (assembly GCA_023392285.1). GTDB lineage: Bacteria > Armatimonadota > Fimbriimonadia > Fimbriimonadales > Fimbriimonadaceae > JAEVZK01. The sequence goes on from JAEVZK010000010.1 coordinate 49,517, forward strand.
GTCGAAGACCTGTCCTGGATAGAAACGGCTTCCGCCGCATCACAAAAGCTGCCCGTTTTCATGTGCCGAATGCTGGATCCGAGTCATCGAGCCGGAGGAACCATGCGCTTCGAGGGCATTGAGCTGGACCTCTATCCCGAATGGATCGGGTGCATCAATGTCGCTCGGCGGGAGGTGCTGGAGACGGTGGGCGGTTACAATCTTGTCGATCTTCCGCAGGAATGGGGCTTTCATGATTGTGAATGGGGAAGACGCCTTGCGAAGGCTGGCTATTTCGCGCCTCTGTTTGGTGCCTATCCATCGTTAGCGAATCTAGGAGTGGTCGAAGAGCAAGATCAAAGCTATGACGAATTCTTAAAGCCGTTGAAAGAACGATGCTTGAAGGAGTACACCCAGAAGTTCTGGGAGATGCATCAAGAGATTCTTGTGGGTTCTCGGCCCGTTTGGTTCAATCCAGAGACGCTCCAATAAGCGTGGCACCACGGGTTACCCTTTGAATAAGGATTTAAGAATAAAGAATGCGTTGGCTGGCCGCTCCGCTAGACGACGCGTAAAGTAGGGATACCAAGAGTCTCCGAATGGAATATAGACCCTGACGTTATAGCCCTCAGCGAGCAAACGATCTTGGAGGTCGCGCCGAATGCCGTACAGCATTTGGTATTCGAAACCAGATTTGTCGATTCCGCTCTGAGAAACGAACGCGTTCAGCTGTCCGATGATCTTCTCGTCGTGAGTGGCGATCGCTGGATAATTCGCCGCCTCCAAAAGCCTCTTAGCCTGACGAACATAAGCTTCATCCACCTTCGCCTTGTCTTTGTAAGCCACGGTTTCCGGCTCGAGATATGCCCCCTTGACCAGCCGCACCCTCGCTTTCATAGCAATGATGGCTTCAACGTCCGCGTCATTTCGGAGCAGATAGCTTTGCAGAACCGTGCCAGTGTTCTTATGATCTCTAAACACCCGCTCGAGGATTTGAAGGGTGCGCTCGGTGTACTCACTCGATTCCATATCGATGCGAACGAAGTTCTTGTACTTCTCGGCAGAAGTGAGCACTTCACGATAGTTTTGTTCTGCAAATGCCTCCCCCTGATCGAGGCCGCACTGAGTCAGCTTAATGGAAATATTGCAAGCTTCGATCGGATCGGGATTTTGCATGCCGATCGATTCCAACATCCTGATGTAAGTCGACTTCGCCTGAAGGGCCTCCTCCTCATTTTTGGTGTTCTCACCTAAGAAGTCAAGAGAGATTTTGAAGCCTTTGTCGAGCAGAACCTTTGCGGCGGCGAGCGCCTCTTCTAAAGTGTCTCCAGCGATGAAGCGCTTGACGAGCGGTTTGAAGAGGAATGACTTGCGCACCATCTTCTCCACCGGTTTCATTGCCGATGTCTTCAGGATCAGGGAACGGGAGAGCACCGAATGGAAAGTTTACACTCAGTCGCGTGGATCTGCCTCGGATTGGGGCTGCTGCCGAAGGCGATCCTCGCCCTTTGTGGTCAAAGCGAATCCTTGTCCATAGCTTGTGGCTGAGGGAGCGTCGCCATTGATAGCTCTTGGACCAGGCCGAAGAAAGCCCGTCATGACGAGCTCCCACGCCGCATCCATGTAGAGCCGGTGCAATTGCTCCATGGTGAAGGGCTCGTCTTCCTGTTCGTGGATGTTGTCAAGAATCTCCGCCAACCAGGGAAGGTACAGATCGAAATCGTGCGATTTTTCAATGGTGCGCTTTTCGGTTGCCCTTCGGTTTTCCGCGATAAATTCGAACAGGTATTCCTCCGCTTCCGGCAAAGTTCTTACCAAACGGCCCTTCGGATTTTGAAACATGATCAACTATGTTACGATGCAGAACACCCGTTTGTTGAGATATCCCTGGATGAGCCGTACACTCTAAGCGTGCTCTTCAAACGCGATCCACGATCTCTGTCGCTGACGACAGAGCGGTTGGTCATCCGGCTTCCGCAGCGGGGTGACGAAGGCGCGATTGCACGTTACTACGAAGAAAACCAGGCGTTCTTGCAGCCTTGGGCGCCTAGCTTAGACGAGACCTACTTCGATGCTCGAGCCTGGCGAGAGCGGATCGATGCGATCATCTCAGAGTTCAAGCACGGGCGAGGTGCCCGTCTCATTTTCCTGCCATACGATGAATCTCATGAGGTTCTCGGGATGGCGAGTTTGACGAATATCACCGGCTTTCCCTCTTACTCGTGCCAGCTCGGTTATTCGATGAGTGCCAACTCCGAAGGACGTGGTCTTATGACCGAAGCGCTGAGAGCCATCCTCTCCTACACCTTTGGCGAGCTGCAGCTCCACCGGATCGAAGCGAACTACATCCGCCGAAATCGAAAGAGCGGACGAGTGCTGGAGAAGCTTGGATTTCGAATCGAGGGAGAATCCAAGGCTTATCTTTTAATCAACGGAGCTTGGGAAGATCACATCCGCACCGCCCTCCTCGCCGAAGAATGGAAAGAAAAAGCTCCGAGCGGTAACACTCGGAGCTGACGATGTTAGGAACTCGGTTCCTCAGCCGTTCATTGGCCAGAGAGCCCAGGACATTCCGCCCTTTTGGACCAGCTTCATCACCACGTCCGTCTCGGCAACGGTTGCGCCGCTAAACCACTTCGTCAGAACGCCTTGTTCTCCGCCGCTAAGACCCTTGTTTAACGCATCCCACACTTCGATGTAGCCCATCGGCTTCTGGTTCATCTCCATGTTCTTCATGTCTGCATAGCCCCAGCCGGTAGAAGGCATCGTTCCCATGCTTGATGCGCTGTCGCTGACCGCATTCACGATCGCCTTTTGAAGCACGTAGCCCCATGCGCCATTCATTCGGCGGAACATCGTCCGCAAAGTATCGCTCTCAGCTGCGTTCAGAGTGTGATCCGCCATCCACCACAGTTTATCGGTCGTTTCATTTCCGGAGGACGGTCGCTTAACCCAAGGACCTTGCATGTTCATGTCGCTGTCCTGTGCGGGGGCGACTGCGACGATGCCCATAACTGCAACTACTGCTGCGATTGTTAGCTTCTTCATTCTTGCTCTCCTAATTTTTGTAGTGAAGCACCTGGGAGCACTCCATACGCGTTAGAAACGCAAAACATACAAAGGGTTCCCACCCCGCCAGAAATGCAGCAATGTACATAAAGAGGTGAACAACCTGTGGGTTTGTCCCTTAATGAACAAGACTTCTTTGGAGTGAAGAGAAAGAGCGGTGCGAGTCTGTACAATGAACCTCCCACCCAAATGAGGACCTCACCATGATTGCCGAAGATCTCCTTCCCCTGCACAGCCTCGAAGCCGAAATGAGCACACTCGGTTCGATGATCCTGTCGGACAGAGCCGCTGAAGAGATCGTAACCATCCTGGAAGATGTCGATTTCTATCGCCCAGCCCATCAGGAAATTTTCCGAGCGATGCGGCAATTGGTCAACAATTCACGCCCGATCGACTTAGTCACGTTGAGAAATGAACTCGTGGCTCGCGAAAAACTTTACGAAGTCGGTGGCGAGGACTACCTGATCCAGGTTGCTGAGTATGTTCCCAGTGCCGCGAACGCCAACTATTACGCGCAAATTGTCCTAGACAAAGCAACGCTCCGGCGCCTCGAAAAGGCAGGTCGCGAGATCATTGGCATCGTCCGAGAAGCCGATGAGTCGTCGGCGGATGATCGAGTAGACAAGGCGGAGCAGGCCGTATTCGAGGTGGGCAAGAAGCGTCTGGGCAGCTACTTCACCCCAGTATCGAGCCTCGCCAAAGAATTCTTTATCGACGTCGATAACATCATCGAAAGCGGAGAACCCCTTGTGGGTATCACCAGTGGCTTTAGCGATCTCGACAAAATGACCACCGGGTTTTACGGCGGTGATCTCGTCATTATTGGCGCGCGGCCTTCGATGGGAAAAACCTCGCTGGTTTTGGATTTTGCCTTGGCCGCGGCAAGGGAACGAAAGGGAGCTGTCGCCGTTTTCTCCTTGGAAATGAGCGGACTGCAGCTCGTGCGAAGAATGGTTTCGATGGTGAGCGGCGTCAGCAGCCACTCTTTGAAGAACCCGAACATTTCCGCCGACATGTATCGCAAGCTGGCGGATGCTTGCGAACACCTCTATTCACTCCCCATCCATATCGATGATGCATCCGACGTCACTCCACTGGAAATGCGTGGTAAGTGCCGGCGTCTCAAAGCGGAGCAGGGTCTCGCATTGGTAGTTATCGACTACCTTCAGTTGATGAGGGGAAGTCGCCGAACTGAGAATCGCACTCAGGAAATCAGCGACATCGCGCGATCCATCAAGGCCATGGCGAAGGAGCTCAAAGTTCCAGTCATCGCCCTTTCCCAGCTAAACCGTGGCGTCGAGGCTCGCGACGACAAGCGCCCTGTTCTGTCGGACATCCGTGAATCGGGATCGATCGAGGCCGAAGCTGATCTTGTCATGCTGCTTTACCGAGACGCCTACTACAAGGCAAAGGAAGAAAAGCGGGAAATCGACATGGACCCAGACAATGTCGAAGAGGCTGAAATCATCATCGCCAAGCATCGTAACGGACCAACCGGCAAGGTCATCCTCGGCTTCCAGCCGTCCTATGCGAGGTACCGGCTCCTTACGAACCGCTATAGCGACTACGGCGATTAATGGGGAGCGTCCAAACCGATGCTCCTTAGCAACAAACCAAGTTTGTTGAGCTGAATCGGAAAGGAAACTAGGCAAGTGCCGACAAAGGAGAAGGTCGCCTCGCCTTGCTCTACATGGATCGACACTGAACACGTGGAATTCTCAAAGAAAAGTCCAGTTTCGCCCGCTAAAATACGGTGAAGCTCGGAAGGTTTAACTGCGATCTCGCTGATCTGGTCCTCGTTGCGGAGGCGAAAATAGAAAGTTTTCTGGGGCGAGGCACACAAAAGGACTTCTCTTCTCTGACCATCTTCGAAGCCGGTCCAAAGCTTAACCTGGTGATCTGAGTTCATCTGGCAGCCTCGCGCATAGTATTCTTCAAGGGGTGAAGCAGACTGTAGCACAGCCGCTTTCGCATTTTCAATTGGAAGTTAACGAATTTTGCCTAAACATTGCTCAATGGTGATTCGATGAAGATTTTAATCTTAGGATCAGGTGCCAGAGAACATGCCCTCGGCTGGAAGCTCGCTCAGGAAAATGACGTGTTCGCTACACCCGGGAATCCGGGGATTGCCCAGGTGGCGACCGTCCTCGAAGGATCACTGACGGATCCCCAGGCTCTGCTGCGGCTTTGCCGTGAACATCATTTTGATCTCGTGATCGTTGGCCCCGAGGACCCGCTGATCGCCGGTGTGGCAGACGTGTTGCGACAAGACGGCCACACGGTCTTCGGCCCCGGAGCATCGGGAGCAAGGTTGGAGGGTTCGAAAGCATTTTCCAAAGACTTGATGCGGACTGCAGGCATCCCCACAGCGGAAGGGAAGTCTTATGACCGATTCGACGAGGCGATCGCGGCGTCACGGCAGATGTTCGCCTCTGGACATCGTGTGGTTGTGAAAGCAAGCGGGGCCGCCTTGGGCAAGGGAGTTGTCGTATGCGATGCTGCGGATGAGGCCGAAGACGCACTCCACCACATGATGATCGAGAACGCTTTCGGTGAGGCTGGAACCACCGTCGTCATCGAACGTCGCCTTACTGGTCCCGAGTTCAGTTTAATCAGCCTTTGTGCAGGAGACCGATATTGGAGTTTGCCGGTCGCGCAGGATCATAAACGCGCACTGGACGGAGATCGAGGACCGAACACAGGCGGCATGGGCACGTATTCACCCGTCCCTTGGATTTCCGAAGAGCTGGTGCAACGCACCGAGGCGGAAGTCGTAGCCCCAGCGCTGGCCGCTTTACGAAAGCAAGGCGTGGACTTTCGAGGAGTCCTTTTTTCAGGGTTGCTCCTGGAAGGAGGACAGCCCTACTGCCTCGAATTCAATGTAAGGTTTGGCGACCCGGAGATTCAAAGCCTCGTGATGCGGATCGGTTCAGGGCTCGGCGAAGCCCTACTTGCCTGCGCCCAAGGCGAAGTCCCTCCAGCTCTGGAGGTAAAGAACAATGCAGCAGTGTCAGTTGTGCTTGCGAGCGCAGGATATCCTGGGGCGTACCCGAAGGGCTTACAGATATCGATCTCAGAATTACCAGAGGGGGTGACCGTTTTTCATGCTGGCACGGCTTATCAAAACGGGAAACTCGTCACGTCAGGTGGACGGGTTCTCACTGTCACCGGCGTTGGCCGTGACCTTCATTCCGCTCGATCGCTTGCGTACCGAGCGGCAAACCTGATCCACTTTGACGGCAAGCACATGCGGACCGATATCGGTGCGTTAGCGTAGCTCGATCTTTCCGTGTTCACCTTGGTCGTATTCCTTGCCGGTCATAGCTGCTTTAGCGAACCCAATGAGCTGGACGATCTTGCTCGAAGGCGCATCCCAATATTCAGCCCGTGATACGGAGATGCGGAGAAGCGCCAATTCCGGATCGTCCAATCCATCTGGGAACCACGCTTTGAGGATCGGTGTCCAGAGCTCTTCCATTCTTTTGCGATCTTGGATTAGTTCTGCTTTCCCCGAAACCGACACGTAGTTTTGCGCACCCTTGTCGCAGTAGCTCACGTTCGTATGGCTGTCCCGCATGAGCTCACTCACCTTAGGTGAGTGCTCTTTGGTGAAGAAATAAAGATCGCCATCAAACTCCACTTCGATGGTGCCCATTGGACGGCTCCGAAGCTCCCCATTTTGGTCAATGGTCGTGAGCATGGCGATCTTCGCATCCTTGATCAGGTCATGCAGCTTCTTCGTGTCGTCAGTTCTCTCGGATGTGGACATGCTCTGTTCGACTGTTTGCCGAACGAGGCGGTTCACTTCGCTAGCCCGTAAGTTTCCATCCCTGCTTCGCCTGCTTACCGTTGACCGTCACCTCGATTGTGTAATCGCCTACGGGCAAGTACTGCTGTCTTGAGCTGGCAAAAGGATCGGCTAGCACATCTTCCGCTGTGCGGACCACTCGCTTGCCCGTCTGTTTTGGCCCTGGAGTTCCAACCTTCAAATCCAGTTCGAAGAAGTTGTAACCGGTTAAGGCATCAAACGTGCTTTCCTTCACTACTTTCCCCTCCTTGTCGAGAATACGCACGGTTGCCGGTCCAGCGGTCTTCGTGTAGAAAGAGCCTTTAACGGTCGGGGTCGGTGCCTCGATGAAAGGCGAGTTAAATCGGCCAGAGATGTAGCCCCAGTTTGGATCACGGCGTTTGTCATCCACCGTAAAGAGCGTCAAGTCCTTGGAGCGAATGTCGGGAGTGAGTTGATAAATAAGTTCGAGAGGCAGCACCCAAGCACTCCGGGCGTGGGTCGCAATCACCAGGTCGTGCTCCCGTGCTTGGACGACCAAGTCATGCACTGGGATATGAGGCAAGCCCGCCGTGATTGGCTCCCAATGGTCGCCACCTGAGTAGCTCACGAACACGCCCATATCCGTTCCCACGAAGAGCATGTCCTTGTGATCTGGATCCTCTCGAATCACATTAATCGTTTCGTTTGGCAGATCGCCTGCAATGGATACCCAGGTCTTCCCGAAGTCCGTCGACTTGTACAAGTACGGAGCAAAATCGTCGTCTCGGTAGCCGCTCTGGGCGCAATACACCGTTCCCAAATCATATTTGGACGCAACTACGCGACTCACCCACTTATCAGGCGTAGGTGTTGTGCAGTCCTTCCAAGTGACGCCGTTGTCCGGAGTCATTTTCACGTTGCCGTCGTCACACCCGACATAGATAAGCCCAAACTGCAAGGGCGACTCGCTGATGTCTTTGATCGTCGAGAAGGGAACGTTTCCGTTCGGCTTATTCTTCGTCAGATCGGGAGAAATGGCGGCTAAGCTTCGTCCCTGGTTGAACGATCGGAACAACTTATTGGCCCCATAGTAGAGGATGTCGCCGTGGTAGCCCGACACGATGACCGGGGTGACCCAATTGAATCGGAGTGGATTTTCGCGAGTGCTCCGAGGCTTCACAGACCAGCGTTCCTTCGTCTTCTGGTTAATCCCTTCCTCGTCCCCAAACTGGGAACCGACGTACACGGTGTCTCCCCCGTCTCTAGGATCGACCGCAACCGCCGAGCCATCACCGCCGTTCAGGGCGATCCAGTCATTTGGATCGCTGATCCCCGGTCGGTAGTTGCTCGGGCCCTTCATGACATTGTTGTCTTGAAGGCCCATGTAGATGTTATAGGGAGACTTGTTGTCGACGGCAATCGTCGTTCCTTGCCCGACCGGAGCCACAAAGTGGCGCCAGTGATTTCCATCATCACGCGTCTCATACAGTCCGCCATCGCAGCCTACGGCAATGTGATTGGAATCGGCCGGATCGAACCATACCGAGTGGAAGTCCACATGAGCTTCGCGCGCTGCAAATCTCCAAGTCTTGCCACCATCTTTGGTTCGGGTCAGCTGAGTGCCAGTCGCGAACACGTCCTCCGGATCTTTTGGATCAATCACAATGTTGCCGAAATAGTAGTAGCTATTTCCACCGAGTGATCCGCTGTCCACCTGACGCCAGGTTTTTCCGCCGTTATCAGTCCGAAGCACTTCGCTCAAGATGGCGGGAGAGTCGAAGATCGGCCCCTTCTTGGAAATTTCCTTCCGGACCTGCTCCATCGTCATCTTCTTGTTCTTAACAGCCTCGCGCGTCTCTTCCAACTTCAGACTTGAGGGTGCGTAGCTCTTCCAGAAAACCTCCAAGACCTTCGGATCGAGGGCAAGGAACAAGTTCTCGTCGAGCAACAGGAATCGGCGGGGAGTGAGCACGCCTGCAGGAACTTTCTCATCGGCGTCTGCCCAGTCGGGGTCTTGGCCATGATTGTCGACGTAGACATACATGCGATCAGGATGACTCTGGCTAATTGCAAGTCCAATCCGCCCCGCTTCCTCACCATGTGGCAGTTCTGAGATCAGCTTCCAAGTCTTTCCTGCGTCAACGGACTTATACACTCCGCTGCCCGGGCCAGATTCCCGGAAATCCCATGCTTTGCGGTCGCGGTCCCAAGCGGCGGCATAAAGAATCTTGGAATCGCGAGGGTCCATGACAAGATCGATCACCCCGGTTTGGTCATCGAGCTTGAGGACGTGCTGCCAAGTCTTGCCGCCGTCGATGGTCTTGTAAACGCCGCGCTCAGGATTTTGACTGTAAAGATGCCCCATCGCCCCGACATAGACCGTGTTGGGATTATTTGGATCGATGAGAATACGCCCGATGTGGTGGCTCTCGGGCAGCCCCATGTACTGCCATGTCTTTCCCGCGTCAGGCGACTTGAAGATGCCGGTCCCGGCATAGCTAGTTCTTTGGCTGTTGTTCTCGCCCGTGCCCAGCCAAATCGTCTTTCCATCTTTGGCAATGGCAAAGTCCCCGATGCCGAAGCTGCTGTAGTGATCGAATAGACTCGTCCAAGAGTTTCCCCCATCGTCGGTTCGCCACAGCCCACCGGTAGCGTAGCCCACAAATAGCGTATTCGGCTTGCCGGGGATTCCCTCGATATCGACAACGCGGCCAGACTGAATCTCCGGTCCGACGCACCGCCAACTCAGATTGCCAAACGGTGAAGCGGCCTCCATCTGGAGGCGCTTGTCATACCCTTTCAACCATTGGTCGGCAGGCATCCCGATGGTTTTCGGATGAAATTTCTCGATCTGCTCCCGAACATCGCGCCGAATGTCACCTCCCTGTGAAGGTGGAGCTTCCCGGTCAGGATCATTCTCCTCCTGACCGAAGGCGTAACTGAAGATGAGGAACGACGTGAACAGGAGGGCGGAAAAGCGCGAAGCCATCAACGTCAATAATACGCATTTTCACGCCTTGCTCGTCAAATCGCCTGATTCAGCTTGACAGACCCGATGCGTTGTCCAGAATATAAGCAATGAGCAGGCATATCGCAGTCGATCTCGGCGCTTCCGGGGGACGCGTGGCGGTTGGTGAGGTCGATGATGCTGGCTTTCGAATCAAGGTGGTCCATCGATTTCCCAATGGCGGAGTCGAACGGAGTAAAGGGCTCTACTGGGACGTCCAGTCGATCTGGTCAGAGGTGATCAAGGGAGTGCAGATGGCGCGCGAGCTTGGCGGCATCGATTCTATTGGAGTGAACTCGTGGGGAGTGGACTATGCCCTGCTTGACGAGAACGGCGGTCTGATCCATGGGGTGCGGCACTATCGCGATCCTCGCACCGATCATATGCCGGAGAAAGTCTGGGCGAGCGTTTCAAGATCGGAGATTTTCAATCGAACCGGCATTCAGTTCATGCCGATCAACACGCTTTATCAGCTCGCTGCTCAAGCCGAAGAAGATCGCGGAGCGCTAGAAAGGGCCGACTCACTGCTGATGGTGCCAGATCTATTTCACTATTGGCTGTCTGGTACCCAAAGGGTTGAATCGACGATTGCAAGCACCTCGCAGCTCTACGATCCCAGGGTGCGCGGATGGGATCGGGAGTTGATCCAACGAATGCGACTCCCAGAGCGAATTTTTAGGCAAATTGTAGAACCCGGAACGGTCATCGGCCGTACATTGCCCAAGCTTGATTTAGGTGACTGCCAAGTCATCGCTCCGGCAGCGCACGACACCGCCTCAGCCGTCGCAGCCGTTCCCGCGGAAGGAGGTGACTGGGCTTTCATCAGCTGCGGCACATGGGCATTGTCCGGGATTGAAATCAAGAAGCCTCTAATCACGCCAGACACCGAACGCCTGAACCTGACGAACGAAGCGGGTTTTGGAGGCACAACTAGGTTGCTGAAAAACATTTGTGGACTCTGGATCCTTCAGGAGTGCAGGAGAGCATGGGGCCTCGACTTTGAGTCGATGTTCAGAGCGGCCGAAGCCGCCCGAGGCAATTCGATCATCGACCCTGATGATCCAGAATTTGCCAAGCCGAATGACAACATGCCCGAGCTCGTCCGTCGGATGGCAGGTAGGAGCGGCGAGACAGTTCCCGAATCGTGTGGCGAAATCACGCGTTGCGTTCTTAGAAGTCTTGCCTTGCGGTGTGCCACCGTGCTTCAGGAGTTGGAAGAGGTCACGGGCAGAACGATCGACAGAATCCACATAGTCGGAGGCGGAAGCCAAATCCCCCTACTCAATCAGTGGATCGCCGATGCGTCCGGTCGAAACCTGATTGCCGGGCCTACCGAGGCGACCCTGATCGGCAACTTGCTGGTGCAGGCTTACGGAGCCGGAGCCATCGAACTCCAAAGCATACGGGCACATGTGAGGGCGACCAGCGAATGGAAACGATTCTCTCCCCGCACTTCGTCAGGATCTTAGGCAAAATTGCGGGAATTCGTTCACTCCCCGAAGCTTTAGCGTTTCCTTAACCTAACTGGTCCTGATGTTGGGCCTGCATGCCGGAGTGGCAGTGATAAAATATGTGCAATCTCTATGGTGAGAAATGCACATATGAAACAAGCTTTTACATTGATCGAACTGCTGGTCGTGATTGCGATTATTGCAATCTTGGCAGCGATCCTTTTCCCGGTTTTTGCTCAAGCAAAATTGGCGGCGAAGAAAACGACGAATGTCTCGAACGTGAAGCAGACCAGCATGGGGATGTTCATGTACATGGGCGATAACGATGACACCTTCTTCCGAGGGCGTTCCTGTGTGCTGAACAGTTCCCTGAATCCAAAGTTCCGGGACCCGAGCTATAACAACACATCGACTTCCGGTTGTACGACCGGAACGAACGTGTACAACTGGATCGATGAGAATCACTGGCAGAAGTGGCTGATGCCCTATGTCAAAAGCACCGATCTGTTCACAAATGCCCTTCGCCTGAAGGACCAAGTCTCTTGGGACACCTACGGCGAGATCATGGACAACATTGCGGTCAATTTCGGACTGACTGGAATCAAACAGACGGACGCATCCGGCAACACAGTCCCTTACCATGACATTCAGTCATTCGCTGGCGGCAATCAATCAGGTCTGCCCGATCCCGCATCGGCCGCTCTGTTTGTGGACAACGTGCCACTTAGCGTCGGAAACTGCATCCCCGCGATTATCAAGATCGAATCCGGGCAGACCAGCACGAGTACGCTGACTGGATATCCGAGAGCAGACCGCCAGTTCTGGGCGTTCCGTCTCCACAAGATGGATGCCGCTGGATGTATTCAAAATCCCCAGCCTAACGACGGTGTCGACTATAGCAAGACCCCTGCTGGCGGACTGGTGGTAGGTCGCGCCGACGGCAGTGCGAAGTTCATGAGCGCTGACGCGTTCTTGGCCAAATGCCCGCTTCAGAGCGAGATGGGAATCACCGTGACGCAGGACACTTGTTATGCTGGCAACGCCCCGTTGTATTCCGAAGTGAGCTACAGCGGCACCATGAACCGCAGTATCGACTATCCAATGTGGGGCTTCACGCGATGAGATGGGTCGTTGCCCTGTTTTTGGTCTCGCTGACCCTCCTCGGCTGTACGCCGACGGGAATCTCAGCCGGAGACGAACAGGCCAACCGTCAGAAGTACAGCAAGGAAGCTTACGATGACGCGATGCGAAAAGCTGGACGTGGCGACGAGCTGAACCAGCAAGAACAGCAACCCAGAGACGACGGCCGCCGATAAATAAGCAGAAGCCCCTTGGCATCAGCCAAGGGGCTTCTTTTTTGAGCGCCACCGGTCCCATCGCACCGTTCATTCCACCTTTCTTCCAAGCGGCGCAACCCGCCTAGCTTAAAAAGCGTGGAAACAAGTGTTGGCACTTGGCCGTTTCTTTCGTATGATTTGGAGGAATGTCTAACTTGGAATTTCCGGAGCTCGAGCCGTTGGGTGAAGACATGTTCCTCAACACGGAACGGCGTTGCCCCGTGGTGCTGCTGCAAGACACCTCCTCCTCCATGGAGCCTCACATCCAGAAGGTGAACGAGGGACTTCAGATGCTTCACAGTGATCTACTGCTGGACGACCTCGCGTCTCAGCGAGTCGAACTGGCGGTGATCTCATTTGGTCCGGTGCGCATGGTCCAAGACTTTGTCACCGTCGACCAGTGGCTGCCTCCGCGGCTTCATGCTTCGGGAGGGACACCCCTCGGTGAAGCGCTGCTCTTTGCGATTTCTCAGCTGCGCCACCGCAAGCGAGCCTATCGTGAGGCCGGAATTGCTTACTATCGACCTTGGATATGGCTCGTGACGGACGGCGCACCCACGGATCGCTGGGAAGACGCCCTGCATGACGTCCAGTCCGAAATTCGAAACGGCGGGATCGAGCTTTTCACTATAGGTACAGACAATGCCGATCTCAGCGTGCTGCGCAAGATCAGTTCGCCGCGTCCGCCCGTGTATATGCGCGAAGCGAAGTATCGGGAGATGTTCGTTTGGCTGTCCCAGTCGCTGAAGCCCGTGTCTCGGAGCGAATTTGGCGGTTCGCTCGACCTGCCACCACCCACCTCTTGGGGTGAGATTCGGACGTGAGTTGGGCTTATGCCTACGCCTTCAATCGTGGCGCGGATCATGACCGCTGCGACGATGTTGCAATTTGTGAGATGCTCGGGGACTTCGTCATCGCCGCGGTCGCGGATGGAGCCGGCTCGGCGAAAAGGGGCAGGGAAGGGGCATGCCTCACCTGCGAAACGTTTCTTGAGCTAGCAGTTGGAATCTACGGTGGCACGATTGACCCGTCGTGTTTGATCACTGCGGTCAAGTCAAGAATTCCGGAGGCGGACCACTACGACCACTCCTGCACGCTCGTCGGGGCAATTGCCGGACCCAGCGGTGCCATGGTTCTTCAAGTTGGCGATGGCGCGGTTGTCACTGCTCATTCAAATGGCCCATTTACTACTGCGATTCCGCCCGAGAAGTCTGAATTCCTCAACCAAACCTACTTCGTCACCTCTCCAGATGCGGAGGAGCACCTCCAACTCAGGAAGATCGATGCGCCGGTGACGGAACTGGCCCTCTTTACCGACGGCCTGCAGCACCTGGTCATCAATTTGGCGGATGATGAGCCCCACCAGCCGTTTTTCCAGAAAGTGTTTTCGACACTTGGCGAGGAAGCCGGGCTCGACAAGCGAACAAGCTGGTGGCTGGAGCGCACCTTGGCTTCGGAATCGGTTGTGAAGCGCACGGATGACGACACGTCGATTGTGGTCGCCCGGAGGCTTCCATGTTAAGCACCCTTCCGGAGAAAGGAACTCTACTTGCCGGTGACAAGATGTCCTACCGGCTTGGCCCGCCGATTGCCGAGGGTGGTGAAGGCCGAGTTTTCGAGATCGAAGGTAGGACGGATATTGTCGGCAAGATTTACAAGGAGGGCGATTTCACTCGGGCTGAAAAGCTCAAGTTGATGATCGAGCGATCCAATCGACGCCTGCGAAATATCGCCGCATGGCCGCTCAGCTCCTTGGTCGAATCGGATGGCTCGACGGTTGGCTTTGTCATGGAGAGCCTGACCGGTTGGCAGCCCCTCCATAACGTTTATCAAATTCGATCTCGTCTAAAGCTTTTTCCACATCGCAACTATCAGTTTCTTGTTCGGGTGGCTCGAAATCTTGCGACCTGCGTCCACCACGTCCATGAAGCGGACCTAGTGATCGGCGACCTCAATGAATCGAACGTATTGGTCAGCTCGGGTGCGATGGTGAAGCTCATCGATGTCGATAGTTTCCAGGTCGCTACCACGGGCGAACTCTTTCCGTGCAAAGTTGGCAAACCGGAGCTGCTGCCGCCAGAACTTCAGGGTCATTCGCTGGAAGGCATCGTTCGCACGCCAAATCACGATCTTTTCTCCCTCGCCGTACTTGTTTTCGAAACGCTCGTTTACGGTAGGCATCCTTTCGCCGGGACTCCGCTTACGGAAGAGGAAATAAGTCTTGAAAGGTGCATCGCGCTGGGTTATTACACCTACACGAGTAAGAGAGAAATTGGGCTGAAGCCTGCCCGAAATTTCAAGATTGATTGGCTCCCTATCGAGATTCGAGAGCTTTTTGAGCGAGCATTCGATCCGCTGGCCCGTGAGCGTCCATCCGCAAAGGAATGGTACTTCGCGCTGAAGGATCTGGAGAACAATCTCCGCGGCTGCCGGGACAACCCGAGCCATACCTTCTACAACAAGCTTCCGAACTGTCCTTGGTGCGCACTAGAGGACTTTATGAACCTGGCGCTCTTTCGGCCAGCCTTGATCGGCCCGGAGGAATCGGTCGAAGTGAGCGCGCTTCTTCAAAAGATTGATCTGGAGAAGTCGACTTTTCCAATTGGTCCTCCAGTCGTTGAATTCAAGCTGGATGACCTAACGCCCGCGCCCATGTCCACGAAGGTTCGCCTCCTCTCGAGATTCGCCCGATCCGGAATGTTTCCATTTTGGGGCTTCTTCTTGCTCATGAACGCCATGCGCACGAGCCGATCTGTCGCCTTAATCGTGTTCGGGTTCCTTTGCCTCATTTTCTTTGTGGCCACAGTTCCGGCCGAATATATCGCTGGCCGAGTGAAGAAGGCTCAGCGGGAGCTTGAGAAGCTACGAGAACGATGGAACAATGAGGCGAGTCCGAAGCTGTACGATAAGCGGATCGCCTATTATCAGTCGCTCGGGAGCGAACTGCAAAATGTCAAGCGAACCTATGAACACCAACGGGAGGGTTATGTTCACGAGCTGCACCAGGAAGAGCTCACTCAATTTCTGAAGAAGTTTTCCATCCTGATTGCCGATACCGTTTCGCTGAGCGGTGATCGCCTGAGCTATCTCCATGACCACGGGATCGCAACTGCAGCGGAGGTTCAGTCGGAAAACTTGAAGATGTTGCCTCGGATATTGGCCGCGTCTGAGAAGATCGAACTGATGAATTGGCGCGAAAACCTTGAAGCCCAATTTTGGAAGGGACGGCAATATCGGCTTTCCGTGCACCAGGAGCGGCAGCTGATTCTCAAGGTGCGAAAGGAAAATGAGCGCAAGAAGGCGGAGCTTGAGGGCGCTGAAGAAGACCTAGCCGCTCTCAGACTTAACCTCAAAGGTCGCCAAAGAGAGATCGAAGCCGCGGCGGAAAAGCGAGTGGCAGTACTTCGACACTACGGCCCTATTGCGCTCGCGCTCGAAGGCAAAAAGAGCGAAAGAGACATCTGGAGCGGCAACCGCTTCTAAAGTTTTGAAACGTTCGTCTACTACTTAGATGCCGATCACCCTGCTGCTGTCCAGTCCAGAATTTACATGGCGAGATTGGCTCAAAGATCATCGAGGCGAGAAGAACCTGCTCTGTCTCGATCCAGGCGATCCCAGTCAAACTCCACCTGGCAAGCTCACCCTTTGGAAAGGCTCCAAACCGCTCCGATGGCGTTTCTATGGAAGCCTTGACCCGGCGCCGGGGGCCCCCCGGGGGGGT
>JAEVZK010000018.1 GCA_023392285.1 Armatimonadota bacterium
CCCCCGAACTCCCGAACAAGCCGAACCCCGAACGGAATCCCTTGCGGGGAGTCATCAACAACAACAACAACAACAACTATGACTTAAAACCGCCCGATAATGACGCGCGCGATCTCAAAAAAGATCACCAGACCAGTCGCATCGACGAAGGTCGTAATAAACGGCGCACTCATGACCGCGGGATCGAGACGGAGCGCCTTCGCTCCCAAAGGCAGCAAACTTCCGACCGTCGTCGCCCAAATAATGATCGCCGGAAGCGTGAACCCAACCGTCAGAGCGATCGGCGTTCCAGCTCCCCACAAATAGGCCCGACCGACGCCCACCACACCGAGAGCGAGGCCCATCAGCAAGGCGACCGTGAACTCGCGCCGCAAGACAGTGAAGGCATCGCGAGAGCGAACATCTCCAATCGCCAGCGCACGCGTGATTGTGGTCGTGACCTGCGAACCAGAGTTCCCCCCTGCTCCAATGAGGAGGGGAATGAAGATCAGGAGGCTCGCCAAAATAGTGTGGCCGCCATTCTCTGCCTCACCGGTATAGTGCCGAAGCACCGATCCGGTAAAAAATTCTGCGACGAACAGGACCAGTAGCCAGGGGAAGCGTCTTTTAACTAACTGCCAAACGCTCAATGACAGATATGGTTCGGCATCGCCGCTGACCGCACCCATTTTGAGCACGTCCTCAGTGGCTGCCTCTTCGAGCACTTCCTGAGCGTCATCGACCGTGACGATCCCGAGCATGCGACCTCTCCGGTCGAGCACCGGCATGGCGTAAAGGCCGTATCGAGCGATTTGGCGAGCTACCTCCTCACCCGGCGTGTCCGGCGTAACCGAAACGACGTCCTCGTTCATGACGTCGCCCGCCGTGCTGTTGGGATTGGCTCGGATCGCCTGCTTGATCGTGAAGACGCCGAGCAAATGCCGAGCAGCGTCCAGAACGTAGATCTCGTTGACCATCTCGTACTCCTCCTCAGGAGTTTCACGGATGTGCTCCAGCACCTCAGCCATGGTTTCGTCCGCCCCGACTTCAACGAAGTCTTCCGTCATCAGCCGACCTGCCGAATCCTCGGGGTGCTGCATGAGGCGCCGAATTTCTAGGGCATCTTCGGGCGGAATAATGTGGAGCAGTGCCTCGAAACGCTCATCCGGCAATTCGTCGCGCAGGTCGAGCGCATCGTCCATCGGAAGGATGTCGAGATAATGTGCCAGCGTTTGATCGGGCAGTTCGTTGATATAGGCCCGGGCAAGTTCAGTAGGCAGCTCGACGAGTACATCAGCCGCCATCGAGGGGTTCAGCTGCTGAAGTACGCTCAGGCCATCTTCCACCTCCATGCGCTGAAACGCTTCGGCAAGGTCTTCGGGCCGGACACCTTCCAACTCGTCCCGAACAACGTCTGGATTGTGGATTCTTGCAAGCGAGCGAAGTCGCTCGACTAGGGTTTTCTCGTCAGTTCGCATGGCGGCAATCTCTCTTTGCTGCGTTCCGCAGCTTCTTCGGCCGCCATTCAGGCGGCGCTAACGTTCAGGTATGTCCATTTTTGTAAGTGCCTCAGTCGGCAAAAAGAAGTGTGACGGTCACACTCCCCTATTGTCAACTGTCGGAAGATGAATAAGGTTCCTGTAGGTACACAAGAGGATCGCCTCGCTATCCAACCCATACAAACTTGCCACAATCTGTTGTGCTCGACCGGTTCGTCCAACACATTGAGATTTCTGGCTTGATTCCGCCCCAAAGTTTTGTCCTTCTTGGATACAGCGGCGGTGCCGACTCAACCTGTCTGCTCCACCTTCTGAAGCGTGCCGGCATCGATATCGCGGCTGGACACCTGCACCATGGTCAGCGTCCCGAAGCGGACACCGAGTTACGACTCTGCGAAGCCTTCTGCCAAGAGCTGGACGTTCCTTTCGTCAGCGGCCGAGCCGACGTTCCTCGGATGTCAAGCGAACTGAAGATCGGCTTGGAAGAGGCGGGACGGCACGCTCGCTACAACTTCCTTCAAAATGCTTCCTACCGGCTCCAAGCAGACCTGATCGCCACCGCTCACACCCGCAACGATCAAGCTGAAACCGTGATTTTGAATCTTTGCCGCGGCTCCGGCTTGCACGGACTCGCCGGTATTCCTCCTTCTCGCGACAATATCGTTCGCCCCCTCCTCCCATTTACTCGCGAGGAAACCAGATCGTACTGTCAGGAGCACGGCTTGTGGTTCCACGACGACCCTGCCAACGAGGATCTAAGCTTTTCCCGCGCTCGAATCAGGCACCGCATTCTGCCAGAACTAGCCTTCATCAATCCGAAGGTGGATGACGCGATTGCTCGGTTGGCTCAGCTTGCCGATGAAGAAGATCGGTTCCTCAACGGAATGGCGGCCTCCGTCCTCGAACAGACGGAACAGACGTTAAACGGCGACCTGAATTTCCTTACCAGCAGCATCGAACTCGCGCTTCATACCGATAAGATCAAAACCCTCCCTACAACCCTCATGAAGCGGGCGGTGCGCCTTGCCACGAAGTTTCTTGGCGGCGCGCTCGATTTTCATCAGACAGAAACCCTTGTCCAGTCGATTCAGGAAGGCGGCAATGGTTCGCTGACTGGGGAAGGAGGCAAGGTGGTCGTAGAATGGGACGAGCGAACGATTCACTTGAGACAACTTGAAGACGTTGCTGCCTTTCGTTTTCCGCTGACCCTGCCGGGGGAGACCTTTGGGGAAGAATTTGGATGGGTCATCACCGCCGTCCGTGCAGACACCGGAGAACGCAATCTTCGCGCATCTCTGCAAGCAACCCTGAACGCGGACAAGGTGGTGGGACAGCTTTATTTCCGATCCGTCTCTCCCGGAGATAAATTGAACCCTATCGGCTTTGACGGCCACAGAAAGGTTTCAGACTTGATGAGCGATCGAAAACTCTCCCGAGCTGCACGACAAAGGCTGCCGATCATTTGCGATATGCTTGGCCCACTGTGGCTCCCGGGAGTTTGCTTGGATCAGCGAGCAGCAGCAGACCCGGGTGAAGGGAACGTTATCCGGTTGCGCTTCAGTCCCATAATAGAGCGCCAAAGGGCATAATGATGGAAACGAGGTATGCACGCTGAACGTAACCCATACCTAGGGGGATAAACCCCCACAAATTTGGAGAAGTTTTGAACAACAAACCAGCGAAAACATTTTTCCTCCTGGTCATCGTATTGATCGCAGGCATTGCCCTGATGAATCTCATCACCACGCCATCCGGGTTGCTTGGCGGCGGTGACGTCAAAGAGCTGCAAACTTACGAGCTCAACCGGGCGATTAAAGAAAACAACATTCAAGATGCCAAGTGGCAGCAAAACACGTTCTCGGGCACTCTAAAAGGAACTGGGCAGAAGTTCACCGCGAAAGTAGCGACGCAGGACAGTCAGGCGGGAGCTGAGTTTGAGAACCTGCTGCGGCAGAACGATGTTCATTACGATCGCAGCGATCCTCCTGCCGCGACCACGATTCTTAGCGTTCTCTCCGTCATCGCATTTCCCTTGATGTTGATCGCCTTGATTTACTTCTTGGTGGTCCGCCCTGCTCAGATGGGTGGAAATCAGGCGATGAGCTTCGGTCGCTCGAAGGCTAAGCGTGTCGGCGAGACGAACTTGAAAGTTACATTCGAAGACGTGGCTGGCATCGAAGAGGCTAAGCAAGAACTTTTCGAGATCGTCGATTTTCTCAAGAACACGAAGAAGTATGCCGCTTTAGGGGCAAAGATTCCGAAGGGAATCCTACTGACGGGTCCTCCCGGCGTTGGAAAAACTCACCTTGCTCGCGCAATTGCTGGCGAGGCTGGCGTACCTTTCTTCCATATTTCGGGTTCGGATTTCGTCGAAATGTTCGTCGGCGTTGGCGCGGCACGTGTCCGCGATCTCTTTGAGACTGCCAAGGCGCACCGCCCTTCTCTGATTTTTGTGGACGAAATCGATGCAGTTGGACGGCAACGTGGAGCTGGCCTCGGCGGCGGCCACGACGAGCGAGAGCAGACTCTCAACCAAATGCTCGTCGAGATGGACGGATTTGACCCAAATAGCGGCGTCATCCTGATCGCGGCGACCAACCGTCCAGACGTTCTCGATCCGGCACTCCTGCGCCCAGGCCGCTTCGATCGTCAAATTGTCATCGACGTTCCGGATGCGAACGGTAGATTGGCGATCCTTCGAATTCACGCGAAAGGCAAGCCGTTTGATAGCGATATCGACTTGGAAGTTTTGGCCAAGCGGACGCCCGGCTTTACCGGTGCCGATCTCGCCAACATGCTAAACGAAGCGGCGCTTCTCGCAGCCCGGCGCGGGCACAGCAAGATTCAACAAGGCGACCTCGAGGAGGCGCTGGACCGAATCATGGCGGGCCCGCAGCGCAAAAGCCGGATCATCGATCCGAAGGAACGGGAAGTGCTGGCCTACCATGAGGCGGGACATGCGCTCGTGGGTGAGTTGCTCGAACACTGCGACCCAGTTCACAAGGTGACGATCCTGCCGCGCGGCATGTCATTGGGTTCCACGATGACCGTGCCAGAAGCTGACAAGTACCTGATCAGCGAGCAACAGCTTCACGACATGATCGCGATGACCTTGGGAGGCCGAGTCGCCGAGGAAGTGGTCTACGGAGAAGTCTACACTGGCGCAGTAAGCGACTTGGAACGGGTGACGCGAATCGCGAGAGCCATGGTCTGCGAATACGGAATGAGCGAAAAGCTGGGCACGTTGGCCCTGGGCCGACGCAGCCACAACCCATTCCTCGGACGAGATTATAACGACGAGCGGAACTACTCGGAAGAGATCGCTAAGCAGATCGACGAAGAGGTTCGTGCCATTGTCGACCGAGCACATCAGCGCGCCATCGACCTTATGCAGTCGAACCGCGACAAGTTGGATGCGGTCGTGGCCGCGCTCCTAGAACGCGAGACCTTGACTCGAGAGCAATTCCTGAAGGTGATTAACGGTGAGGCTCTTGAGCCCTTCACGATGCCAACTGAACCCCCGCAGAACGGTTCGACCGAATCGGCGCCAGCAAAACCTGAAAAGTCGAAACCACCCATTACTCCGAGGCTGGAACCCGGCCCCGCGTAGCTAGACGAAGGCTCCCAAAGTGGGAGCCTTTCTTTCTGCGAACCGCACCTGTGCTATTGACCTAATTGGTTGATTGATGTAGCCTTGGATTCTCCAGGCGAGGCGTACAGCGTGATATACTCCGAGACCAGTCCAACGATGGATATAGAAGCAGAATACGAACGAGGCTTTCAGCTTCGGTGCGAGGGAGATTACGCTGGGGCCATGCAGGCCTTTGAACGCGTGTTGTCCAGTGATCCCAATCACCTCAAGGCCGCGATGCAAATTGGGTTGATTAAAGGCTATCAAGGAGACTTCGACGGTTCTCTCGCCACCTTGTCGGCTCTGGCCTCAAAATATCCTAATCATCTAGATCTGCGCTACGAACTGGCGATGACCCAGATGATGCTAGGCATGATCGATGAAGGATGCGCAAACTTTAAGTTCATTCTTTCCGTCGACCCGACTCACGAGCGGGCGCTTCAGCAATCGGCATACTGCTAATCCTCAGCACCAGCGGCAAAGGCGAACATGCTGTCGCCCCGCACGATCATTCAAAGCATGGAAATTGTCGATAAAACGCACCTGCTGATCGACAATCCCATCGACTCGAGCTACGGCGTCACGATCCAAGATTTCGATGCTGACGGACTGCTTGAGATCTTTGTCGCGACCCAAAATGGGCCTAATCATCTTTACAAGTGGAGCAATGGCGGCTTCGTAGAGGTCACCCCGAATCATCTCAAAGACGCGGCTTGCTGCGCCATTTCCGTCACTGCTGGAGATTTGACGCGCAACGGACTTCCCGACATTTACGTGCTCAATGCCGGCACCTTCAGCGGTTCATTGACTGAACCAGACCGCTTGTTCGTAAACCTTGGAGATCTGCACTTTGAAGATATGTTGGTCGCACACCCCGACCGGAATATCGCAGCTGGGCGCAGCGTCTGTTGGACCGATCCGACCAACTCTGGATGGTACGCACCCTACATCGTCAATTACGGAGCTCCAAACATGCTTTACGTCAACGACGGGCGAGGCTACTTCCGAAATGAAGCGCCGGTAGGACACGGACTGGGTGCGATTGTCGGAGGGCGTACGGCCATTAGCCAGGACTTGTTCGACACGGGACGCATGGACATTGTTGTGCTGAACGAAGGTGGCCCAAACCTCTTATTCCGCAACCGAGAAGAGGCCTACGAAGAATGTGCGGCAGCCTTGGGTCTCGATGACCCGGACGAGCACGGCCGAGGATTGGCGGTATGCGACTTCAACCGCGACGGCTTGATGGACCTCGTGTATGTGAACTGGCAAGGTCCTCATCGGGCAATGCAGCAATTAATCGAGGGAGGCTTCGTCGACGTAGCCTCGCCTGCTCTCGCCGCGCCCTCGTCGGCCCGGAACCTGATTGCGGCTGATCTGGACAACGATGGTTGGGAGGAGCTCTTCATCAATAATCATGGGGAGGCGAATCGACTCCTGAAGTGGATCGACGGAGAATTTGTGGAAATCGACTGCGGCGCGATGCTGCTTCCCGACGGGACCGGTACCGGCGCAAGTTGTGGAGACTTGGATTCGGATGGAATGCTGGAAATTTATGTCTGTCACGGAGAGTCCATGGAGCAGCGCAATCGCCTGTTTTCATGTGCCCAAAACGACAATCACTGGGTCCGCATTCAGCCCTTGACTCCCGCGGGAGCTCCAGCCATTGGCGCACGTGTGCAAATCCGGTTCGAGCGGCCCATGACGAGATTTATCGATGGCGGCAGCGGCTATCTTTGTCAGATGGAACCCGTCGCGCATTTTGGCCTGGGCGCAATAACCGAACTTCCCGAAGTCCACATTCGCTGGAGTGACCGGACAGAAGCTCTATTTCGCAACCTGCCGATCGATCGCCTCACGCAAATCCCCCACCCAAATAGCCTGGAAGAATTTCGCAGCCAGGGCTCTTCTTAGTTGAGCATTGGCAAAGATGATTTGCATGAGCTAACCTTTGGCAATGGCAATTCCAACCCCCAGGCCACTTCACCGGCTCCAGGGAACGCTTCCAAAGGTCGGCATCCGTCCCTGCATCGACGGACGCTACGGCGGAGTGAGGGAGTCTCTCGAAGCATTTACGATGTCGATGGCCAGAGGTGCCGCTCAGCTTGTCAGCGAGCACCTTAAGCATGCATGCGGATTGCCCGTGGAGTGCGTGATAGCCGACACCACCATCGGTGGAGTGGCAGAAGCCGCTAGATGCGAGGATAAGTTCCGCCAAGAGAACGTGAGAGTTTCGCTCACCGTCACTCCCTGCTGGTGCTACGGCTCTGAGACCATGGATATGGATCCCCACCGTCCAAAGGCCATCTGGGGGTTCAACGGGACGGACCGGCCGGGAGCCGTGTACTTGGCGGCAACCTTATCTGGACATGCGCAGAAAGGGCTTCCCTGCTTTGGAATCTATGGTCAGGACGTCCAGGACCTCGGTGACGAGCGAATTCCTGACGATGTTCGGACAAAGATTCTTCGGTTTGTCCGAGCGGGAATCGCGGTGGCGGAGATGCGGGGTCAATCCTACCTGTCGATGGGAGGAACGTCGATGGGCATAGCGGGCTCGATGGTCGATCCAAGCTTCTTTGAAAGTTATCTCGGGATGCGGGTCGAATCCATCGATATGACGGAGTTTGTCGGCCGCATGCGCGCAGAGACCTATGATCTAGAGGAGTACGCGAGAGCCCTGTCTTGGGTGAAGGAAAAATGCAAAGAGGGAAAGGACTGGAATTCGGAGGATCGCCAGCGCACCCGACCCCAAAAGGATCAAGATTGGGAAACGTGCATAAAGATGGCCCTCATCGCGCGAGACTTGATGATCGGCAACCCGAAATTGGAGGAGATGGGCTTCAAGGAACAGGCACAGGGGCACAACGCAATTGCCGCCGGTTTTCAGGGGCAAAGGCAATGGACCGATCACTTCCCCAACGGCGACTTTATGGAGGCGATTCTTTGCAGCAGTTTTGATTGGAACGGGATCCGCCAACCGTTCATGCTCGCTACTGAAAATGACTCACTCAATGGTGCTTCCATGCTGCTTGGCCATTTGCTGACAGGCACCGCGCAAATGTTTAGCGACGTGCGCACGTACTGGTCTCCCGATGCAGTCGAACGGGTAACCGGACGAAGGTTAAACGGCCCCGGAGCGCACGGCTTCCTGCACCTCATCAATTCTGGTCCCTCTCCGCTGGATTGGACCGGGCAGCAGACGATCATTCAATCCGAAGAACGTTCTTCTAGCCTCGGCTTCCGAAGTGCCAACCCCTCATCTGATGACGAAGCAATCGCCGCAGTTAAGCCGTGGTGGACGATCTCTGAACAAGAGGTCCAGAGTTGTCTCGATCACACCTTGTGGTGTCCAAGCGACCTGGGCTACTTCCCAGTTGGCGGCTGGTCTACCGATTTCACGACCCGAGGAGGCATGCCTTGTACGATGTCAAGAATCAACCTCGTGCGAGGTCTCGGGCCAGTAATACAGATCGCGGAAGGACACACGCTCTCCCTGCCGAAAGACGTCCACGATGCTCTCGACGAGCGAACCAATCCAACTTGGCCGAGCACTTGGTTTGTCCCACGATTGGCGGGAACTGGGGCATTCAAAGACATCTATTCGGTGATGGCGAATTGGGGCGCCAACCACGGCGCGATCTCTTACGGCCACATTGGCGCTGATCTCATCTCCGTCGCCTCGATGCTGCGCATTCCAGTTGACATGCACAATGTGCCTGACGATCAAATCTTCCGGCCCGCGGTGTGGAGTCGCTTCGGGACAGCCGACAAGGAGTCCGCGGATTACCGGGCGTGCGCGGCCTATGGTCCTCTCTACTCATGATCGATGATCCTCAAATTCTAATTGTCGGAGCTGGCCCCGTGGGTCTGAGCCTGGCAATTGGCTTGGCCAGAAGGGGGGTATCGTCGGTAGTCTTTGAGAAAAAGCCGGAGTTAAGCTCGCATTCGAAAGCGATCGTGGTCCAGCCTCGCACATTGCAGATCTTCGAAGAGTGGGGCCTTCTCTCCATGTTTCGGGAGCGTTCCGAATGGGTGACTCACCTCACTCCACGAAGTACGTCCGGAAAAGTCTTATTAGATATCGACTTTTCGGTGCTGGACGAGTTTTCAAGTGTGTCGGCAGCCGCTATTCTGCCTCAGGATGAAACCGAGAAGATTCTCTATGAACAGTGCGAGGCGAGCGAACTGGTGGACGTCCGCTTGGGACACGAGGTGGTGGCCTTCAATGAGGTTTCCGGCGGAGTCAGAGTTCGGGTTCGTTGTGGGGAGGAGAGTTACCCCCTTGAAGCGCGCTACCTCTGCGCCTGTGACGGGGCTCACAGCACGGTGCGCGAAGATCTGGGACTGAAGTTGGAAGGCAAGACCTACGACGCTCATGCAATCCTCGCCGACTTTAGACTCGTCGATGATCGAGATGAGAAACCGTGGCCCATCATGAACATCAAGGGCTCAGGTTTGCGCTTTGTGGTGAGATTCGCCGATCACCGGTGGCGGCTGATCCTTGCGCTCCCTGGCAAGGGCTCAGAAGCTGACCTGACCGATAACGTCATTCAAGATCAGATATCAGGCTTGCTCGGGGCCGGCCCCGCGGAAATTGAGTGGAAAAGCTTTTTCCGGATTCATCTGCGGAATTCTCCTCATTTTCGAGTGGGGCGAACACTTTTGCTTGGGGACGCTGCCCACCTGAACAGCCCCGCCGGGGGGCAAGGCATGAATGCGGGCATTCAAGATGCTCACAATTTAGCTTGGAAGCTAGCCCGAGTCTTAGCAGGGACCGACGAAGAACAGTTTCTAAGCTCGTACGATCTGGAGCGGCAGGACGCCATTCGCCACGGGGTCGATGTCGTGACCGATCGGTTTACGAGATTTGGTATTGCAACGAATCCAACCTTACGACGCGTGCCGCTATTCTTTCTCAAGCTCGCAATGAAGGTGCCAGCGGTGCGACGGAAGATCACGAGCGGAATGGCCATGGTTCAGCTTCACTACGATCCAAGTCCACTGATCGACGAAAGCGGCGGCAAACTGCTGCCAGACTTAAAGCTGCGGGGCGGCGGACGGCTCCGCGCGGCGATCGGCCCCGATGGTGGCGTTCTGTCGGTGGGAAGTGAGTACGTCGCTTGTGGCAGTCAGCGATTCGATCTTGATGGGCGGGGCAAGCTGAGAGGTAGGTTCTTGACCGTTCGACCGGATCACGTGATCGCCTATGCTGGAAAGAGCCGCCAAGACGCTGAGCGTGCCGCAGAGGCGCTTGGAATTAAAACTCTTTAACCCCGACCGAAGCCGGGGCCTTTAGGAGTGGTCAGGTAAGACCTATTTGCCGGTAGAGCCTGCGGTAGCAGTGCTACCAGCCGACGCGGTTGTGCCGGTCGTGGTGGCGTTTGCAGGGGTTGAGCTCGGTGTCGAGCTTGAACTTCCGGCGGAAGTGCTAGTCGTGCCGGTTGCGGCTGAATCATCAGCTTTCTTGCATCCGGCAACACAGAGGAGGAAAACAGCGAAGCCTAAAGTTGTAAGGGTCGCTAGTTTTCTCACTTCTTTTGCACCTGTTTCGAAGACTTCTTCGTGGTTGTCGGTTTACTTCCGACCTTTCGGGCGGCATGAGTCGACTTCATCGGCTTGGCCACAATCCGAGTCTTACTCGTTTTGCGCGCGATGGTTGCCGTCTTGCCGTGGCGTGATCGCATCGGTTTGACGGTTTTGGATGTCTTCGCAACAGCGTGCTTGAGATGGACAGGGAGTTTCTTCCCTTTCTTCGTTGCTTTGGTCTTGGCCGCGACTGCGGGCTTCTTTGCGGGTGTCTTAGTTGTCTTCGTCTGAGCTGAGGCAAAGCTCGTGAGAGCAAATGCCATGACGAAGGCAATCAGAAGAGCGGTTGTTCGTTTCATCTGTTTTCCTCCAAATGTGCAGTCGGTAAAACTGACTGCCAATCACCGGAAACAGCAAGAAATTTTAACGGCGTTCCTACAACTAAAACTTTGCGCGCGGAATCGCAACTATGGACCGGTCGCGCGTGTAGTAAACGTCCAGGCCCGATCGATGGACTTACCCGATCGAGTTTTCGCCTTCACAAACACGCGATATTTGGCCGAAGGCGCCAGCGTCGCGCTTGGAAGGAAGACCGCGGCAAAGCGGAGTTCAGGATCGTTTGCCGGAGTGTTCAGCATCCCCGGAACCACGTCGCCTCTCTCATTTTTAACTTCAAACGACGAAATACGTATGCTTTCTAGATTCGGTGAAAAATAGCCAAAGACGATGGGATAGCCGACTTCCCCGCTAACTCCATGGATTCTAAGCGGAGACGGAGATTCGTTGCCGTCCCAGGAAAGCGGAATATCATTTTGCCCATCCGATGGCGAAGTCGAGACGCCGCTTTGATCTGAGACAATAAAGTCTGTGGTGAGCGCACCCCCGATCATGCCCACCCCAATATCGGAGGAACCAGGCTGCAGAAATGCAATGCGATGATAGGGAGCGTCGAAAAGAAGCCGAACGGCCGCGCGTGGATCGCCCTCGCCGATGCATGAATCTTCATAGCACGTGCCCTGGTATCCAAAAGCTTGGAGCCGGTCCCATGGCTGCACCCCGGTGAAACCGGGCTTATCGGCGGACTCGACGTGACCACAAACACCATGTTGCGACATATAGCGACTGTGAGCCATTGCCGCATCGTTTGCACGCTGGTCGGACCGGAACGAAGGCAATCCCAGCTCCTTTCTGACTAGGTTGATTTCATCGAGCGCAAGCGCGGAAGCGATTGGAGCGTCCTCGCCCGCTGGGTTAACCTCGAAAGTCCAATCTTGGCGCGCCGTCACCTGCCCTGGAATGGTGGCTCGACAGACCACCTTATAGAGTCCAGCGTCGAGGCCCTCGTTGGGCCGATATTCCACGGCTTCTTTCTCGCTGTTGTATTCAGCCTTGACTTTCTTTCCGTTGATCGAAAGCTCCACCGAACCAATTTGCTGGCCATCATTGCTCCGAACGTTCCATCTAAGAAGGGGAGTGGTTTGTTTGACTATCCCTCTTGGCTGGTAATCGCCATAGATCATGTCGGCAAAGCAACTGCCGACCGTGAACAGGAGTAATAAGGATGCCAGGAATCGCATGCGCCACCCGCTGGCAAGTCGCCAGCAAGAATGGCATTCCGCAACATGTGCTGGGTTTCCCTAGAATAAATACTAGTGTTCGCACGTCGAAAGATTTAGAAACGTCACCTACAATAGAAGTAAGCGTTTGTTCGCGATCCCTATGAGCAGCCCTCCGACCACCCTTGGCAAATACCAAATCATCAGGGAAATTGCGCGTTCAAACGACATCGTTTACGAAGCCTACGATCCCCTGATGAATCGGCGAGTGGCGCTGAAAGAACTTGCGATTATCGCCGGAGCAACTCCTCAGCAACGCGAAGATCGCGTGAATCGCTTCCTCCGCGAGGCGAGGGCGGTCGGCACCCTGGCCCATCCAAACATCATGACGGTGTTTGAATATGGCGAAGAGGGCGAACGCCATTTCATGGCGATGGAGTTCCTGGATGGCCACACGCTAAGGAACGAGATCGATACGAAGGGTGTGCTCGATCCTGAACGAGCATTCAATATCGCGTTGGAAATCTTGAAGGGGTTGGAGCACGCGCATTCGAAGGGTGTCATCCACCGAGACATCAAGCCCGACAACATCCAGCTACTTTCCAACGGCGAGATCAAAATCACTGACTTTGGTATTGCGCGCCTTACCTTCCAGCCAAACCTCACGATGGATGGACAGGTTTTCGGAACGCCGAGCTACATGTCTCCTGAACAGGTCGTTGGCAAGGACATCGATGCCCGGAGCGATCTGTTCAGCGTCGGCGTGTTGCTCTACGAGATGATCGGCGGAGTGAAGCCGTTCTCCGGTGACTCAGTCGTTTCGATCACCTACGCGATCATGAACCGAGAGCCAGATCGACTGAATCAGGTGAACCACACCATTCAGCAGCTCATCGAAAAGGCGCTCGACAAAAGCCCTGCGCTGCGATACTCAAGCGCCACCGAAATGATTGCGGCCGTGGAGCAGGCGAAGACGTCTTTGCGGCCGGACTCAGTTGTACTTGACCCGCCGGCATTTGGAGCTCAAACCCCCTATGCCCAACTGCCCCCCGTCCAGCAAGCTCCCGGAACTCCTTATAATCCATACGCCCCGGCTCCGCAACAGCCGCAGATGCCGGCGCCACCGGTCATCTTCCCCTACAACCCGTATCAGCAGCCAAGTGCCGGAGGCATGGCACCCCACAACGGCGGAATGCAACCGTTGCCACAGGGATTCCCCCAGACTCCGATCTACTATCCGCCGCCCCCCCGGCAGCCCCTTCTTAAGCCTGAGACGAAGCATTTCATTGGCAAATTGTTTCTGACTTTGCTGATCATGGGCACTCTGTTCGCCGTGGTCATCATCGCGATCATGGCTATTGGCGATGTTTGGAGTCGAAAGGAGGCGCAACGCCAGGATGCCGTGATCATCAGCCAGCTTCAGGCAATCCCCGAAAACGAAGCCGTCGACAAAAAAATCGAAGAGGGAGAACGCCTGGTCGCCAAGCTGAAAAGCCCCATCAATAAGACCGAGCAGAGCCAGCGACTGGCGGTCTTCTACGAGGAGCTCGGCCAACAGTTGATGAGCCGCCAAGATTGGTCGAGGGCCGACGGAGCATTCCAACGTTCGGTCGAGCTCGATCCGGCCAATCACAAATTGATCAGCAATTTAGCCGCCCTCTACTCCGCTCGCGCGAAGGCGGAGCGAGATCTCGCGAATCGGCAGGATCTGTACCTCCTTGCTGCGAACAAGTGGAACGATGCTGCCGAAGCTGCCGGCACCGACGATCGCTTCCGGCAGCTCTACTACGAGGCTGAGGGAAAGGAATATTTCGATTTGGCGTACGAACTCGCTACTGCTGGACAGTACGAACCCGCGAAGAATTACCTAAAAGAGGCTGATGGCTACGTTCAGGACGGATCAGGGCTAAAGCGGGATATTGAAAAGCTGTTGGACTGGATCAACAGCCGCTCCTAGCTACATCAAGCCGGTGATGGCTCCACCGTCTACGGCGATGCTCTGCCCCGTGATGTACGAGGCGCCGTTGGAACATAGAAAAGCGACCACGTTGGCGATTTCGTCCGGAGTTGCCATCCGCTTGATAGGAAGGTTAGCTGCCTGCTTTGCCAGCTCTTCGTCGACGGTGCTGCCGTCTTTGGAGGACTTGGCCTCCGCCAACTCCATCTGCCGGTCGGTGAGAGTGTGGCCGGGGAGCACCCCGTTCACCGTAATTCCATGTGCCGCCAAATCAGCCGCTTGAACTTTAGTGAAAGCGAGCAGTCCAGCCCGCAGCGTTGAGCTAATGGGTAGTTCGCGAGAAGGCTGCTTCGCGAAAAGCGAGGTGAGATGAACGATGCGACCCCAGTTTTTGTTGATCATGCTTGGCGCGACCAATCGGCTAAGTCGGACCACGTTCATCAAAGTGCTTTCGACGCCGGTCTGCCATTGTTCATCGGTTAAGCCAAGCAAATCTCCCGCAGGCGGGCCGCCGGTATTAGTGACGAGAATCTCTACATGCCCGAGATCGAGAACGGTCTGCCGGTGCCACCACTCAAGATCTTCACCGTTCCCAACATCGACGACATACGTGCGAGTCTCAACTCCGATCAGCGAGGCCGCTTGCTCCAAGTCGGCTTCCGTCCGGGCGCAAATGGAGAGCTGGCACCCTTCACGCGATAGCGCCTGAGCGGTCGCCAAGCCAATACCTTTGCTGGCGGCTGCCACCATCGCGACTTTGCCGGAAATGCCGTAATCCATCGGTGTAATTCACCAACAAAATTGGAGGAGGGAAGGAGATTCGAACTCCTGGTACCTTTCGGCACTCTTGTTTTCAAGACAAGGCTGTTTTAGGTTCCTTTCAACCTGAGAACATGGCCTAAATCTGACAATCTCTGACAACCTGTTTGAACCTAATTCCCAGTGGGGTCCCCAGCGGAATCCCCAGCGGGTTTCATACGCTCTTGCCCTCGTGTTTCTCTCGATCCAGCTTTTCCCTCATCCAGTCAGCAAGCTGTATGTCCTCACCTGTCGCATCGAGCCAAGCCTTGCTGATTTCGTCGGGGCCCATGGTCGGTGCTGCGATCAGCGCCTGAACGATGCCGTCATACCCGCGGGAGTTCTCGATCGATTGCCGCAACTCCTCGAATCGCGGGGCGAGCTCCTCACGGTACTTAGCCCGTAGGTCGTCGGTGAGTTCAATGTCCGACCCCAACCCTTTCATGGCCCGCTCGTTCATCTTATCGTTGTGGTAGAGGAGCAAGATGATCGCCCACTCGTGGTTATTTTCATTGAACGGATAACCAAAGCGAGCTCTCCCGACCTCCTCGCCAGCGATCCCCGCCAGCAGGAAATCGATCGAGTCTTGTTCCGTGGTCCAGTAGTCCGCCTCACATAACCCGCAATACTCCGCTCCGTCGCCATACTCCGCCGCAGCGCCGCGCTCGCGAGTGAGGAGAGTCGGAACTTGATTACGATCAAGCGTGAACCAGGCATGCCCCGATTCGTGTGAGGAAAGGCGTTCGATGTCGTCGCAGGAGTTACCGCTCATGGGACAGATTTCCTACGCGATCAGGCGAGCGGCTCCATCGCTCGACCCCAACCGCGTTGTTATGGCACGTATGACCCCCTGACAAGTGGAGCGCGGGACAAGACGCACAACTTATTTTAGCTGCTCGCGAGAATATATACTGATGTCTCCGTGACGCACTTGACAGAGGAAGAACGCCTGATCATCGCTGATATGGTGAGGCGAGGAGATCCCATTCCCGAGGAATACAGCGACAAGCTGTTTCCGACAGAGCGGGTCGAGTGCGAGTTGCGTTATGCGGGCAAGGTTCGTGACGCCGAGGTCATCGCGGGCACAATGGCCGTGCCCCTACAGCAAGCGCGAGCCTTTGGTGAACCTAACCCCGACTGGCAGAACATGCTCGTGTTCGGTGACAACTTGCAGGTCATGCGTACTCTGCTGGACCTCAAGCGTGACGGCCTACTGGTGAACTCAGATGGGAAACCTGGAATCAGGTTGGTTTACATCGATCCGCCCTTTGCAACCAAGCAAGAGTTCCGAGGCAACCAAGATCAAAAGGCATATCAAGATCGGGTCGCGGGTGCCAAGTTTATCGAGTTCCTCCGCGAGCGCTTGATCCTCATACGCGAGTTGCTCGCCGATGACGGTTCGGTTTACATTCACCTCGACTGGCGCAAGGTTCATTACATGAAAGTGATCCTCGACGAGGTGTTCGGAGAGGCCCGCTTACAGAACGAGATCGTGTGGCAGCGTCACGATCCACACAACGATGCGGTGAATCGGTATGGCCGCATTCACGACATCATCCTGTGGTACTCCGCCAGCGAGAAACCGATCTACAACTACAAAGAGATCACGGACCACCTTTCAGAGGCTGCTAAGGATGAGTACGACTTGGCCCTTTCCCCAGATGGCGAAATCGTCGAGTGGGATGAGGACACACCCGAATCGTATCGCCGCTTTAAGCTGGATGACTGCACTGTTAAGGGCCGCAACGTTGACCGACAGTTCACCTGGCGCGGGGCGAAAGGGTCGCGTAAACGCGTCTGGCCAGCTGGATCACCTGAGGAAATGGATGATCTCGTCGCACGTGGACTCACCTATCTGAAAAGCGGCGCGACTGGCGAGCGCCCCACCCCGCTGTTGTATCTTAAGAACGGAAAGGGGGCCAAGCGGTGTCGTGTATCGTTCCTCGACAAGCGCGAGGAGGAGGGGCCACTCGCTCAGGTCATCTGGCTTAACCTCGGCCGGATGAAAGGTGGCAGCAGCTATCCGACTGAAAAGCCTGAACTGCTACTCAACAGAATCATTCGAGCGTCTTCCAATCCTGGGGATCTCGTTCTGGATGCTTTCGCGGGATCTGGGACTACGCTGGCCGTCGCGGACAAACTCAACCGACGCTGGATCGGAATTGACTGCGGCAAGTTGTCGATTTACACGATTCAAAAGCGCCTGACAAGTCAGGGAGCAACGTCGTTCTCTCTGTTCAATGCGGGTCTGTATGACTTTTCCGCGCTGAAAGATCTGCCCTGGAACGACTGGCGATTTTTTGCCCTGTCCTTGTTCGAATGCACGGACGAGCCCCACAAGATTGGTGGCTTTCAACTCGACGGTAAGCGGCAAGGATACAGCGTCCTTGTTTTCAATCACCAGCAACAGAAAGGTCAACGTATCGACGAGGAGACCGTCGAAGACATCCACCGTCGCATTGGCAAGAAGGTCGGTAGCAAGTTCTTTATCATTGCTCCCAAGGGAGTGTTCGATTTTCAGCAGGACTACATGGATCTCGACGGGGTTCGCTACTACGCGTTACGTATCCCCTACTCGTTCATCAATGAGCTGCACCGCCGTGGGTTCACAACGATCAAGCAGCCAAGCGATGAGGCCGAGGTCAATGACGTGGTCGAGTCATATGGGTTCGATTTTATACGAACGCCTGACGCCCGTGTCGAGGTCGGACTCGGTAGCAAACCTGGCAGCTTGCTGATCGAGGCGTACGTCCATGTGGTGGAGTTCAAGAGCACGGCGTTGTTGCGTGGTGCTGAAAAAGCCGAGGGGATTGACAGCCTTTCGCTCGTTCTGATCGACACGAACTACAACGGCCGAGTATTCGACATGAAAATCGTGCGATTCGCGCACCAGCTCAAAGCTGGAGATCACAAGGTGTGGTTCAGCGCCGAGCAGTTAGGTGAGCGGATCATGGTGATCCTTATCGACTTGCACGGGAATGAAACATCTGCGGTGTATAGCCGTGAGGCGTTCGAGTCAGTAGACCAAGAAACCGAACTTGCGAGCGCAGGTAAATGACCACGGACGTCCGCCGTTTCCGAAACGAGGATCTCGTGCTCCAGGTGAGCCGATCGTCTCCGAGCGGGTGGGATGATGGTCGGTATGAACGATTTCTGGACCTCCTGTGCGCAGGACGTGAATTCCAGAAAGATGCCATCAAGATCACTCTCCGCTACCTGCTCGGCGGGGAGTACACCAGCTTGAGGGAACTCGCCCGACGTAATCACCTCAGCTATCCGCGCCTTGAGGAACGCTACGGTTCATTCGATGGAATGCTGCGTAGCCTGCAACTCCCCGATCAACTTTCGGCAACCCTGGACCTCGCGACAGGGACGGGCAAGAGCTACGTCCTATATGGCTTGGCCGCGATCATGATGGCTGAGGGCGTGGTTGATCGAACTCTGGTGCTCTGTCCATCAACAACGATTGAGGACGGGCTCATCGAAAAGTTTAGGCAACTGTCCTCTGATCCTGAGTTGGCGGCGGCATTGCCCGACAATTCAAAGATACGAATTCCGTCGATCATTCGCGCGAATGAGAGCATTGTCGAGGGCGTGATCTGTGTTGAGAATTACCACGCTACGTTAGAACACGTCGGGTCATCGATTCGTGACGGGCTGTGGGGCAAAGGGAGCCACACGCTTGTCCTCAACGACGAGGCCCACCACGTCGCCAACGAAAGCGGCGAGGTCCGCAAGTGGAAAGAATTCCTTGTGGATCCCGCGTTCGGGTTCCGATACGTGGTTGGAGCATCGGGCACTTGCTATATCGGCAACGAGTATTTCGCAGACGTTATCTATCGCTATTCACTGAAAGAGGCGATGGAGCAGAACGTGATCAAGCTCGTCGATTACGTCGAGGAGGGCCCTCAGTCAAACGATCCCGATGAGCGGTGGCAGATCATCATTAACCGCCATGAGGACGTGAAATCCATTCTTTCACGCCGAGGCATTCTGCCTCTAACCATCATCGTCACCGACACAATATCGCGATGTAAAGATGTGGGCTCAGACCTACGTCACCAACTTGCTGAGAGATACAAGTTAAGTCCAGAAGAAGTCGCGGAACGCGTTCTTGTAGTTCATAGCGGCTCCCCAGACAATGCTCGACTCAAGTACGTGGATTTGGATTCCAGCAAGGCCGAGTGGATCGTATCAGTTTCGATGCTCAATGAGGGTTGGGACGTTTCGCGAGTGTTTCAGATCGTGCCTCACGAGGAACGGGCGTTCAACAGCAAGTTGCTTATAGCCCAGGTTCTCGGTCGCGGACTGCGTTGGCCAAAGAACTGGACGGGCCCTGCGCCTACGGTGACCGTATTCAACCATGAGGCCTGGGCCGCCCGAATACGGCATCTCGTGAACGAGATTCTGGAAATCGAGAAGCGCATCACCTCACGTGTCGTGGAGGGCTCCGTGTATCACTTTGATCTACACCAGGTCAGCTATGAGCCCGAGCCGATCACAGTGTCAAAGCCGATGGAGGAGCCTTACAAGATCTTTGGCAAGGGCTATGTCGATCTCGCCACTACCCTTGAGGAGGAGCAGCGCACCGTCGGATACGAGAAAGCACGAACGGGCGAGAAGTACGTCTGGAGCACGACTGTTCGGCACCAGACATATACGGCACATGAGGTCGCGGTTAAGCTCCATGAACGATTGGAGCAGGCCTATGATCCCGACAGCGATGATCCCAATCTCCAACACGACTACACCAAGGAATGGACCGTCGAGAAATTGGAGGAGATCGTCAACGAATCACTGCGTCGCGCCGACATGCCCATCGCCACGGAGAGCGCGTTACAAAGCATGTTACGTGGAATGGGAACCCTCCGACGCAAGTCGTCACAGAACGTGCGCTACACCTCGAAGGCAAGTCCCCTCCTCCCAATCAGCACAAAGGAAAAACCAACGGAGTCGGTAAGTGCGGGTGAATTGCGCAGGGATCGTGCTCTGTTCTTTACCGACACGTCTCGCGATCTGCTGAGCGAGGATCAGCGCGAATTCTTTGATGAGGTCACAGATGCGGGCTCGGGATACCGTGTCATCGACGTCGCCGACCGTCATTGGTTCAAGACGCCCGTTAATATCGTCATCACGGACCATGAACCCGAGAAGCGGTTTGTCCGTGAGCTCGTGCGAAAAGACAATGCGGCAAAGGTGGACGCCTGGATTAAGTCGACCTCAATGAGTTTCTACGAGATCGAGTTCTCATACGCTAAAGGCACACACCAAAAACGCGGCAAGTTCAGCCCCGACGTTTTCATCAAAATCGGTAACAACATCATCGTCATCGAGATCAAGGCGGACGATGAGATTCATGAGCCAAGTGAGGAAAACCGTAAGAAGAACGAGTTCGCCCTCGAACATTTTAACGTGGTTAATCAAAAGCTTGAGGAGGCAGGTTCGCCCGTCCGCTATTGGTTCAAGTTCATGACGCCACGCAATTTCGACGCATTCTTTCAGCGACTCCGCGATGGAACGGCCGAGGGATACAAGTCTGAGCTAAGCGTCGCCCTCGCGAACGACTGATCGACAGCATCACATCGTCATCGCCACCGCTTGTTTTGATATTCGTCAAAGCGCTCCTTGAGCGCCTTACCTGCGATTCGTAGGGTCTTGTGTTGCGCCACCCCGCGAGCGTACACGTCATATGGAATTTCGATACCGTTGGCCATCGGTCCACAGTCTGGTCGGATGACCTCAAAATTCAACACCGCGACGTCTATTCGAGTCCGTGGGTACATGACGTGCTGAGGTTCCAAGCGGCAAAGCTTGGACGCACGACCCGCAGTGTCGTCAGAATGCTCATAGACGTGAAGATCCTCTTGGTCGCCCTGGTATGTAAACCAACCCTTGACGTCCTCCTCACTATCGAATAGAGG
Organism: Armatimonadota bacterium; assembly: GCA_023392285.1. Lineage (GTDB taxonomy): Bacteria > Armatimonadota > Fimbriimonadia > Fimbriimonadales > Fimbriimonadaceae > JAEVZK01. The sequence goes on from JAEVZK010000018.1 coordinate 20,868, forward strand.
CAAGGTCACACCAACTACCTCGGCGACGGCGTCGCCGTCGTTGAACAACGCGAGGTTGAGCGTGGCCCGCCAGCCATCCACCTCATCGTCATCCTCGTACAGACCGTAGCGATTGCGCTTGTATGTTAGCGTCGCCTCAGAAAAGGTGAGATCGTAAGCGACAAGTTTGAGCGACGGAACAGCGTTAGCCATCATGACGGCTCGCACGATCTCCGCTGGCATATACGCGCAGCTGCTGTCGATTCGCTGCCAGAACGTTTTATCGCCTTGAGCTGCGGCGTGTGGCTTACGCGGGCTGCTCGGGATGTATGTCACGGCATACCCACTGCCATCCTCTTTCGGGATTGGATGGCTTTCTATCCCTGCCAAAGATGGGTCCAGCACTTGATGACTGTGGTCGCTAAGGTTCTGCGCGAACTTGGCTGCGTCGGGCGTGGGGCTCAAAGCCCGCGGCTTATTGTCCTTGGCCTCAATCCCCCACACAAGAACGCCGCCACTCGTGTTGGCGAATGCGCTCGCGGCCTTGGCGAACACTTTAAGATCGGGTTCAGTGCTCGGCTTTCCGCCGATCTTGCACTCCTTAAAATCGAGGTATGAGTCCTCGCGGTCACTCGCGGAGCTGATCATCTCCTCGATCCGCTGCCAACCACCTGCGATGAGCTGCTCATACAGCTCCCGAATCCCGTCAGCCGCCACGACAACTATCGTATCATGTATGTCTCCCCCATGGGTACGAACACGATCCGCTGGAGTCATACGCGATCTACCTCGCTGGCAAAGTGCCCGCGTGCATTTTGGTATGGCTACTACGCATGGGGTGAGGAGATACAGCGGTGGACAGAACTCGTCTCCCCTTTGCTGACGCACGATATGCTCGCTGGACAAGTCGTCGATGCGATGGTCAACGTCACGCTCATGCGAGCGCGCACGAACAAGGAGCAGCCCGAGGATCTCGCCGAGCTCGGTGTTCAGGAGTTCCGCAAGGCGTTAAAACTTAGCGCCATCGACGGCGAATACATGCGCCGCGAATTAAAGCTGCCTGATCATCCAGTTCAAGTCCTACACTGCGATTTCTATCGAGAGGTTGCGGATAAGGGGACGGTGGAACGGTGCGAGGGCAAGATCCGCAAGTGCCTCGTGAACTGGGTTGAGTCTGAGGTATGGGAAAGGATTCAAACCATCCATCCCAGCAAGTGGATGACTCAAAAAGCTGCCCAACAAGGCAAGATTGTCACGCGCTGGCAAGTCGAGGGACTGCTGGTGGCGTCGGCATTCGATTTCTGGTTCAAAGACGACGACAAGATCTACATCTTTGAATGGAAATCAGGGTTCCCCGCCGAGGACGCTCAAGCCGTCTCCCGTCAGCAACTCGCGTCATACGCGCTGTGGGCAGTGGCTGTGAAAGGATATGAACCTGAGAACGTGTTCGGCCAAAGCGTGTTCCTCCAACTCCCCGTGCATTGGAATCCGATGACGTTCACGCAGGATGAGCTCTACGCGGCGCAAATGCGGCTTGCTACCGATAAGGCGCGGGAGTTGGAGTTCGCGTTGCCAACGGGAAAGACCGATCAATACGGCCGAGAGCAGTTCGCAGCGAGTATGAATGACTGCCCGCCCAAGCCAGAGGTCGGGCGGTGTCGAGACTGCAAGTATCGTGGACTCTGCAACGAGGGGAAAGAGCTGGTGCGGCCGTATGTCGAGAAACGATGTCCCGCGATCATCCTCGGTTGAGAACGTCGCGCATCATTTCCCACTTTTGCTTACCATCCAAGCCGCGAGTATTCGCCTCCAACGTCTTGCGCCAGAGCTTGGCCTGGTCGATCAACACTCTTTTCGCCTCGTGCCGCGCCTGGTCGGACTTGGCATCGAACACGGCTTGGGTCGCCTCTTTCAGTGGATTGTTACGGGCGCCCGCCTTGGCCACTGATTCCATCACCCATTGAACGTCGCGAGCGTCGTAGCCTGGCTCACCTGCGACAACACCAGTTAGCAGCCGTAGAGTCTGAGCCGTAGTCGCACGCTGCGCCGTGCCCTTGTCCGTCATGCGGAGAACGATCTTGCCCCAGCCTGAGAACTGCTTTTCGATCCAAGCATCGACTTGACGAGGATCAACATCTCCGCCGAGCACTTTGGCAAATCCCTTGCCGAACTCCGTGGCGTGCTCCGTCCCCTCGCGCATCTCGACGGCCAGCCTTTCCTCAAAGTGCGGCACGATCGGCCGATCCCTGAACGTGTCGTAGTTCTTGGCAACTTGGCCGAGTGGTCCGAGCGGGCCATCCCAGTCGAGCGCGTTCGGTAACACAGGCACCTTTTGCCACAGCTGGTTGGCTGCGCCATCAAACGCGTGCTCATCACCCTGCGCCATATCGATCGCGGCGTTGAGCATGTACACGGGCAGACCTTGCTCGTGCGACATGGGAATGTCGAGGTCCATGTCAGGACCGATGGGGATCGTCCAGAACATCATCTTGCGATCAGGGGATCGCTGTCTCATACGCTCCTGAACATCCTCAGGGAGAGTCGCGTAATACGCCCTCACGGCCGCAGTCACTGCACCCGTGGAGAGTAGGTAACGAGCGGCCGTCTTGCCTGGGTTCTCCTTAATCCTCGTGCCCAATCGCGACAACGCCTGAACGTTGGCGTTGCTGAACGGAATGAGCTTGTTGATCACTCGGAGTACACGACCAGCACGGTGGAACGGGTTGATGTTCCGTGACTCACTGGCAGCGTAGAGCTGTGCGTTGAGCTCGTCATATCCAAGCTTGTTCTTGGCGTAGCGATATGCTGCGCGTAGTTCGGCAGCGCGTCCAACGCGCTCGCTCATCTCGATGAGCTCCGCATACTTTTCGACCATGTTGCGGCTGAACATGAATGCGGTGCGGGCGGCTCCCTTGCTCTTTGCGGTGTGCTCGATCAGGCGCTTTTGCGCCTTGTAGAAATTGGCGGCATAGATGTCGTATTCGCTCCTGCCCATTCCCCCGCCGTACAGTTCGAATATCTCGTTCTCCAGCGGAGTCATGCGCTTGAACATGTCCGTGAACTTGGAATCGACGCGGGACTTGACGTAGCGGTCGAATGCGTCCCGAATGATGTTGCGAACGGCGAATGCTGGGGTGGACGTAGCGGTCGCTCTGATCACCTTGAACGGGATCTGAACGACTCGGCCGACAAGGTCGAGCACAGGGCCCATACTGGCGTGGTTGTTTCCAACACCCTTGAGCGTCTCGAGGAGCAACGGATCATTCACCTGCCATCGCTCGGCTACCCCCTTTCTGTAAACAAGGATGGTGTTCTTTTCGCCAGACTTGGCGAGCCTCATGATGTCGGTGAGATCAACAGGGGCGGGGCCTCGGTGTAGTCCACGTGGCGGCATCCTCACCAGGTCGGTGAGCTGCACCATGACATTGTTTCTGTCCGCCTCGCGGATGATCGTCGCCGCCTGTTCGAGCAGCGACGCGAGAGGATCTTTGATCTGTCGCGAACTCCCTTTGATCTTTCGAATCGGGTTCTTAACTGACCCAAGTCCACCGCCGTGCCAGTTCCCGATCGGGTCCTCCATGACGCGTTGCATCGCGACGTAGTAGTCGTTCGCCTGAGAGATCCTGAGGTAGTCGGCTTGGCTGATACGACCACGATCGCGAGCGTATCGGAGCAGCCCGTCCGCGATATCGCGGTAGGCGTTCGCCGCATCCTGCAAACGGTTCCACTTGGCTGTGTCCTTTCGGAGTTCCGCCAAAGCCTGCCGTGCAATAGCGACGCTGTTGTAGATCCCACCACCGAGATTCGCAGCACCTTGCAGGCCTCGCGCATCCAGTTCGATGACGCGTTCCGCGATCATCATACGGTTGAGATCGCCGATCTCGGCCTTGAGCGTTTTCGTATTCGTGTTGTCGAGCGGCTTGAGAATGCTCCCAAATCCCTCTGTGATCTTGTTGCCTTGAGCATCGTGGATGCCGTTCTTGATCATGTACTCGACGCGGCGATCGACAAAGGCCATCATGTCCGCGAGGATTCGCGGGTCATTCATCGGCAAAATCTGCGTCATCCCCCGTCGCTGGAGAATCGTCTCCGTCGCTTTGACGAGAGGGTCGAGGACGTCGGTGAATTCGCGCTTGAGCCCAGCAGGTGTGAAAACAGCCTTTAGCCGCTCCCATCGCTCCTTGGGTCCGTTCCCGTCGATGACTCCGCCGATCTTGTCGGGGTTGCCAGCCCACTCCCTGACCTTGTTCGAGATGTCGGCGAGCTTAGCCAACACCTCAGCGGGGAGCTTGCCCTCAACGTACTTGGTGAAATTCGGCGCGAGCCGTCTCGCCTCGTCGGGGTTCTTAACATAAGCCGTAAACCACTCGGCTATCGCCTCGGCGCGTCGATCGCGCAGCGCCATACGACGTGTCGTCGTGTGCTGGAATTCGGGCTGGAACAGCTCGACGTCATACGGAGACTTGGCGCGTGGCTGGTGCCACTGCTTACCGATTCCGTACATGTCATCGAGCAAATGCCCCGCCGTCTCATGGAGCGCAACGTCGATGTTGCCGTGTCCCTTTGAGATTACGGCCGTGTCGGTTGGCGAGTAGGTACCGAGGGCCCGACGCGCCCGCGGCTTGCCGACCATGATCAGGTGATTCAGCTGCTTGGCGATGTAGTCAACGACTTGATACTGCGTCAGAGACTTGGTGCTCGGAACAGGATCGGGCTCAACCCGTCCACCCTTGGGCGTCTTTGTCCCACCAGTAGGCGGCATGGCGTTGCTCGACGTGCGGAGCGACATCGACTCCGATTCGCCACCACCCGCGGGCTTACGCTTACGCGGAGCCTTATAAGGGAGTGTCTGAGTAGGATCGGCCTTGGCCATCTCGCCGTCAGTCGCTTTGGCGGTGATGCCCTTGGTTTCGCCGTGCTCATCGACGATCCGCAGATACTTGCCGTCCTGTTTGGCATTCTCGATCGTATAGCCGCGCTTGTAGATCTCGTCGGCGACATCCTTGCGGATAGCAACGGTGTTTCCCTTGCTGTCCTTGAGATAGAGGATCTTGTTCTTTGCGTCGGTGTGATGAGGTTTGAGAACATCGCCACCACCTGCCGTATCGAATGCCTCTTTTAGCTTGGCGGGATCGGGCTTGCCAACGTTGATCTTGTGGCTCTTACCCTCGTTCGCCTTGATCGCTGTGTGCAAGTCGGGCTCATCGAGGAATACGACACTGGTCGTGCCTGCCACAGGGCGACCGTCAAGCTCGCCGTGAACAAAGCTGTCGCGCTGCTGGCCGATGCCGATCTTGGGCGGTAAGGGTTCCTTTTCAACGATCGGCTTGCCGCCGAATGCCTTATTAAGCTTTTCAGCTTGTGCCCTCGTGTGAACGGTGAACTTGCCATCACCAGGGACATCAACCGTGACGCCAGCCTTATGCTCACCCTCCTCGGGGAGCATCTCGTATGCCTCTTTGAGCTTATCGCCCATGAACTCGGTTTGAGCGGGAGTGAGGCGAGTCTTGGCGGACGCTCTCCCCTTGCGGGCGATGACGGAATTTCGCTCGTCAATCGACCCCTTGATGACAGTCTCACCAGGCTCTGGCGCAGCCTCGCTGTGCGTCTGCTCGATTATCGCGGGGGGTTCGGCCTTAGCACTCTCGGGTGTGGGAGCTGGTTGGGACTTGGCTTTGGGCGCGGCCGTTGGCTTGGTCGCCTTGTCACCAGGAACAGTCGGTGACGAGTCGCCGACCACTGCCTTTCCATTGCGGAGCTTGTTGCTTTCATTGACAATTGCCTCCAATCGGCCATGAGCCGTGGACTCCCCGCCATGCTTGGTCTGAGGCGAGTAGATGTCGATCTGGCCGTCAGGGTCAGTGAAATGAATGTTCTTGTCAGTCTTGAACTCAGCAAGAGCGCGATCGATCAACTTGGGATCGAGAACGTCGTTTCCTGCAAGGAACGAAAACGCCTCCATCTGCTGCTTGGGCGATAGCCGAGCAGCACCGATGCGCGTCGCGAGATCCTCGTAAGGGGTGATATCGACGCCATGCTCGTACGCCTCGTGGAGAGCGTTAAGAACGTCGTGATGTGGTCCGCCCTTGTCATACAGGCGGTTGAGCATTCCGAGCGACGGCTCTACATCCCCGTCAGGGAATGGACCGTTTACTGACGGGTCAGGGTAATCGCCCTTGCCCTTGGGCTTTGGCTTAGTAACAACTGGCTCCGCCCGTGAAATCTGCGGCTCATACGGAACCTCGGGGCGACGGGTGAGGGACGTGAGATCACCAACAGGATTGCCAACGTCGGGCAGCGATACAGGTTGCTGCGGAGGGTTAACCCCGCGCTGAGACGCGATCTCTCCTGGCTTAAATCCACCAGGGGTTGCGGGACGAACGGCTTGCTTTGTCGGCTGCTTGACCCGCTGCTGTTCGCTGAATGCGGCCGTCGTCGGGGTGTCGCTGTAGTCGCGCTTGATGTACGGAGTCGTCTTTGGCGCGCCGTATATATGGGGT
>JAEVZK010000045.1 GCA_023392285.1 Armatimonadota bacterium
ACCCCCCTCCTCAGTTTCCGAAACCACACCACCTCAATTCAAATCTTCTCCCCGAGAAACCGAGGAGGGGGGCAGTCAGACCTTGTCAACGTCTCCCCGAGGAACGGATGAGGGGGTCTACCGCTACGGCAGCGATGAGGCGAAGGATACGGCCGCTCGGATCATCGCCGACCACATCCGCACCGCCGTTTTCTGTATCGCCGACGGCGTCCTGCCCGGCAACAGCGGACGCGGCTACGTGCTGCGGCGGCTCATTCGTCGTGCGGTGCTGAAGGGACAACGCGTACTCGGCATCGAACAGCCTTTCTTTCACCTGGTGTTTGAGGGGGTCCTCGAGTCGATGGGAGATTTCTACGGCGAGTTAGGCGAGCGCCGCGACATTATTGTGGAGACGTTGAAGAATGAAGAGGCACTGTTCCGAAGAACCCTCGCATCCGGAGTGGAGGAGCTCAATACGGAGTTGGAGCAGGTTTGTCTTGACACCCTTACTGCTTTTTCCAGGGCCTACCACAGTGACAAATCTTTCGACTTTCCGCTGTCAACTGAGTTGCGGGCGTGGATCGAAGCCGACGTCTTGGACGCAAGCGGGCGGCCAGACGACGACTTTATAGACAAACGGCTGAAACAGTTCGACGTGCCCGGCACCGCGAAGGGCCTCCTGCTGGAGATGAATCGCCTTGGGCAGCTTTTTGCTCCCGAACTCCGGCATACGATACGGCCGACCCTGAATGGTGCCGACGCTTTCAGACTGTATGACACATTCGGCTTCCCTTTAGAAGTGACGAAGGAGTTGGCTTCGGAAGCGGGTGTCGCCGTGGATGAGTACGGATACGAAGAAGCTCTGCGCCGAGCACAAGAGAGAAGTCGCGGCGGAACCGAACGTGAATCGGTCTACGGGGGCGTACAGGCTGGATTTCAGAAGGAAAACGCCACGCCAACGAATTTTATTGGCTATGAGTCGGCCATTAGTGCTGCCAAGATTGTGGGCGCGGTTCCGATTGTTTCGCACAGCCCAACCGCCAAGGACTTGATTGCCTCGGAGGGGAAGGATCTAAGGATAGCTGTCGCTCTTGACCAGACTCCCTTTTACGCCGAATCCGGTGGGCAGATCGGAGACACCGGCACCGTACGCGGCGAAGGCTTCTCCGGACGAGTCCTCGACGTCGTCAAGCAGAACGGTGTCTTCGTACACGAAGTGGAAGTCGCCGAACTTCCTATCGACCGCAACGCACCGGATTTCGCGCAGCAGCTACGAGACAAGCTGTATGGGCTCGAGGTCGTGGTCGAAGTCGATCAAAATCGCCGCGCTCGCATTACGCGCAACCACACCGCGACGCACCTGCTTCATGCGGCTCTGCGCCAAGTGCTCGGCACGCATGTCACTCAGGCCGGTTCCTACGTCGGACCGGATCGACTCCGGTTCGACTTCACCCACGGCAAAGCGATGACCCCGGAAGAAATCGCGCGCGTGGAGGTGATCGTGAATCAGGAGGCGCTGAAGAACACCGTTGTCACCGTTTATCGAGACCTGCCAATCGCGGAAGCTAAGGCGAAGGGCGCGATGGCGTTGTTTGGTGAAAAGTACGGCGATCGGGTGCGGATGATCGAGATTGGCGATTTCAGCCGGGAGCTTTGCGGCGGCATTCACGTGCGCTACACGGGCGAGATCGGACTGTTTAAGATTGTTAGCGAGTCGAGTGCGGCCAGTGGAGTTCGCCGCATCGAAGCGGTCACCGGCGAGGGCGCTTACACTTGGCTTCTCGAGCAGACGCAAGCAATCAACGAGGCAGCGATGCGCCTGAAAACCTCCCCGCGCGACCTCCTCACCACCATCGATCGACTGCAAGAGCAGATTCGCGAGGAGCGTAAGAAGCGCGAGAAGGCGGAGATGGCGCTGGCAAAAGGCGCTCCCGCGGACGAGAACCGAACTGAAGAGGTGAAGGGCGTGCACTTCTGGCGTCGCAAGTTTGAAGACGTCGACCAGAAGGTAGTTGCCGGTGCCGTCGACGACGCCGTCGCAGCGAATCCGAACATCGCCGCGCTTGCTGCGCTCGTGAGCGATGGCAAGATCGTGTTTATCGCGAAGAACGGCTCAGGTGCGGTTGAGAAGGGTGCGCATGCGGGCAATCTTCTGAAGGAGGTTGCCAAGATCGCAGGCGGCGGTGGCGGCGGGCGAGCCGAGTTTGCCACTGCGGGAGGGCGGCTTCTCGACAAGGTCGATCTTGCGCTCGACCGCTCCGCTGAGATCTTGGCGGCCATCATTCCTTAGCGTGGAGCCGATCTTCTTCGCCTCGCCATCCGAGTTTCGCCACTGGCTGGAAGCGCACGGCTCGACTGCGAGGGAAGTGTTGGTCGGCTTTCATAAGGTTGCCACCCGCCGACCCTCCATGACTTGGGCGCAGAGCGTGGATGAAGCGCTCTGCTTCGGCTGGATCGATGGCGTGCGCCGCAACCTCGGCCCTGAGGCGTACACGATTCGTTTCACACCCCGAAAGCCGAAGAGTCCGTGGAGCAAGGTGAACTTGCGCCGCTTCGATGAACTCGAGCAGGAAGGCAGGATGACGGACGCAGGAAGGCGAGCGCACGAAGGCGCGAAGGAGGCACTCTATTCTTATGAGAAGGAGCCCCAGGTCCTCAGCGCAGATGAAGAGGCACTTTTTCGCGAGAACGCGGAAGCTTGGCAGTTCTTCGATTCCCAAGCTCCAAGCTATCGCCGAGTTGCCATCCATTGGATCGTTTCAGCTAAGCAGCAAGCGACACGCGAACGCCGCCTGCAGAAGACCATCGAATGCTCGGCTATCGGTCGGCGGCTCCCCCAGTACGAGTGGCGCAGCACGAGGGAAGTGACGAAATGAGGCACACCTTGATCCTGTGCCCGGCCGCATTATTCGCTGACGACGGTCGTCGGCAAGCCTTCTCATGTCCAAAATCTATCCTAAGCCGTTGCGTCGTCCTCTAGATAAGCCAAAATAGGCTCTGCTCCATGAACGGTTTTACGATTCGTCTCGGCGAGGTTAGGCTCGCGAACTTTGATCTTGGGAACAAGGCCGGCTTGTTGGACCTGCTCGCCCTGCGAGATATTAGCAATAAAGGTCTGCTCCCGGCGAAGTTCGCCCCCATCCAAATCTCGGTTCCCACCGGGGCGGTTGTCCTCGATGAACTTTATCGCCACGCATTGGAAACCAATCTCGTGCAAGTCAGAGATGACGAAGTGATCGTGAGCGACCCCAAAGCGCTGATGGACAAGATCGAATTGCCCCCCATCACTGGCAAGGTGGCAGTCCGTTCGGCCTTTACGGATGAAGATCGGCAGGATCAGTCCATGGCAGGAGCCTTTGAAACTGTTTTAAACGTTCCGATTGAGAGCTACGATGTCTCGCCGGTCCGAGTTCGTGATCCTAAGCCGATCGCGGAAGCGATTGCTCGCGTCTGGAGCAGCGGCCTCAAGGCGGGTGTGCAGGGCCGGATGGACGTGCTCGTTATGGAGATGGTGGACGCCAAGTACGCAGGCGTCGCCTTCACCGAAACTGACTACGAGGACGATCTCGTGAACTATACGACCGGGCTCGCGGCCGATATGCTTGCTGGTAAAGCAGAGGCGAACACGCTCGAGATTCCGAAGGTTCAGATGCTGGAGCCGCTGACCTACGACCATCACCATCTCGGTTTCGTGCCTCGCTTGCAGAACCTGCTGCGATCGGTCCGCTCCGCTCTTGGCAAGGGCAACTGGGACGTCGAATGGGCAGACGATGGCGAAAAAATCTGGGTGCTGCAAGCGAGGCCGATCACCGCGCCGACGATTCGGAACGAGAGTTTTGTCTACGGTCCGATTAAGGAAGCGTTGCCGGACTTGCCGTCGCGCTTCATGTCCACGTTGATCGCCTCCTGCGGCGACGACATTTTCCGTTTTTACCGTGAGGTCGATCCAACTCTTCCATCGAGCCGCCGCTACATTGAGGTTTTCTATGGACGTCCAATGCTCAACGCTTCCCTCTTGGTCGATGTCGCTCGGCATTGGGGACTTCCAACGAGCATGGTCACCAACGTGATTGGTCGTGCACCGGTTAACGAGATGCCCGCCAATCGGCGCCGAATGTTCAAGAGCCGGTCCGCCCGATTGGCGCTGCGGATGAAGGCTATGAAATCGATCGGCGAGAGTAGGGCTCTCGCAAGCGAACTTGGGCAGATGGGGGCTGAACCCGGCAACACGCTGAATGAGGTGATCGAGACCGCTCGCCGAGCCTATGCCAAGCTGACCAAGCATATGATCGGGCTCCGAGAAATCATTGGCGCGAGCAGCGGGGTTCCAGGTTCTCGCACTCTTGGTACGCAGATGTATGCGGATTTGGAGCCTCTGCGCCAGATGCTCAGCACAAATCCGATGCTGCTGAAAGCCGCGGCCAACGGCGAAGTGCCGCGCGATGCCACATTCCGCAATCATTGGGAGAATTGGCTTCGCAAGCACGGTCACCGCGCGATGTACGAAACCGATCTCTCACGTCCACGGTTCAGGGAAAACCAGGCAGAGGTGCTTCGCATGCTGACCGTCCCGGGCATGAAGGTTCCCACGCAGAAGAAATCACCCATGAGCGCCTTACTCGGAAGATCCCCTGCGGTAAAAGCCAATAATGCCCGGGAGGAGCTGCGCTTTGATGCGATGGTGGCCTTTGAGAAGATTCGGGCAAGACTGCTTCAACTCGCATTGCCCTATGGCGTGACGCCCGACGTGTTCTGGGCACTGACCATCAACGAAGCAAAGCAGCTGGACCAAGGCTGGAGGCCGGATGCGGACTTCGTACGAGAACGCTTGATCGAAAACGCCAAATTTGGCGAAATGCAGGTACCGGACTCGTTGAGGCGCAACGATCCTCAGGGCCACAGTTCGACATCGTTACAGGGAATGGGCTTGTCCCGCGGCGAAGCATTGGGCAAGGCTTGGGTGATTCGCGAGCCTGCCACCCAACTTCCCGAAGGCTTCGTGCCGAGTCGCACAATCCTTATTGCCCCATCGGTCGACGCGGGTTGGGTTCCAACGTTCTCGCTCGTCTCGGGCGTTGTCGTCGAGGCTGGTGGAACCTTGTCGCATGGATCGATCATCTTGCGCGAACTTGGAGTCCCGGCGGTGACACAGGTGAGCGGCGCGACTCACAAGATAAAGAATGGTGAGACCGTTCGTGTGGCAGCCGCTCAAGGAAGAGTCGATCTGCTGGGCTAAATTTGTGGCGACTTTGTAGGCCGTCGGGATGACAGCTTTTTATCTACGCGACGCCCTGCGGCGCGGAGGGATCTGACCGTGCGGGCACTTGTTTGAAGGCTGATGGCCCGTCATCCCGAATGGAGCGACGCCCGGCGGCGCGAAGCGGAGGGATCTGCCGATGCGGGCACTTGCTTGAATGCTGGCGATGGGCTTAGAAACAAGCAACCGTCATACTCAGACGCCATCTTTCGAGCCGGGGGACGGCTCGAACTCGGGATGACGGGCGCTTTTATTTTCTAACTCGCGGGGACGGCGTCTTTTTTTACCGTCACGTCATCCCGACTGAAGCGACACCCTGCGGCGCGAACGGAGGGATCTGGCCGTGCGAACACTTGTTTACAGGTCGGCCACGGGTTTACAAACATACTCAGGTCCCGCTTCCGAGATTCGGGAAATCTTTTTTCCAACCCTGAATCGAACCTGCAGAGCTCCCCGTCCGTAAGGGTGCCAAAGGATTGGCGGGCGCAACTGGCCAGGACGGCCAACTTCCTCTAGCTCAACAGGTTCTGCTCCCGTTCGAAAGGACGGGAGCATTCTATTTTTTGGTGGAACCTGACCTCATCTATGCCGTCGTACCCGAAGCGGCTTGCAATCCGCGGAACCTTCATGGCAATGCTCGGCAAGTGGATCGGCTTTAGTATAGAAGAGCTTTTTGAACAAGCGCTCGAAGCCTTTCAAGCTGGCGACTGGGACAGTTCAATCGAGCGTTTCACGACCATTCTTGAACTCGCCGGCGATGCGACCATGCTCCGAATTGGTCGCTTAAGACTCGCCCAGAGCTATGCCAGCCTTGGCCGGAAATTTGCGGCGGAAGGTGATTTGTTTGGCGCTGTCAAGAACCTTGAAGCCTCATGTGGACTCCTGGTTTTCCCGGACGTAAGCCTTTCACTAGCTCAAGCCTACGAGGATCTTGGGCTCTTCGAACGATCCGAAGACACTCTGCGGCAAACGCTGGAGATGTGCCCAAATATGCCGGATGCCATTTTTGAAATGGGGTTGCTGTACTACCTGTGGGGTCGGCGAATCGAAGGCATGCAGTGGATATTCCGAGCGGTTCAACTGGATTCAAAGTTTGCGAAAGAGGAGCTTAGAGCCGCGCGGCAAGCCAGTCAGGCCGGTGATCACGACTCGGCAATTCTCCACCTGAAATCTTTGCGTTCGGCCTCAAAGTTCCCCTCCGGCAGACTGCATGCCCAACTCGGTGACATCTACTTCCGCGACCTGCTGTTCCATGAAGCCCGCGAGGCGTTCGCCGCTGCGGCCGAATCCGACCCCGATTTTCCCGACTACCGCTGTAAGCTGGGGCAAGTCGAAATAGAGCTCGGAAACTTTGAGCGGGCGGTGTCTGAACTTCAAACGGCTATTCGACTTCAGCCGCGTTACGCTGAAGCGTACGCCCAACTTTCTCGCGCCTATTTTCAGCTTGCTGCTTTCGATGAAGCGCGGAGCGCAGTCGAGAACGCGCTCGCCTTCGATCCCAATTGCCAAACCGCACTCGGTACAGCCGCCAAGCTGGGACCTCTCGCCTAAAGAAGCTTGAGCGTCCGTAAGAGGAAGTAAATCGCCATTACCAGTCCGTAGACTGCAACCGCGAAGCGCAGCTTCTTGGGATCCACTCGCTGACTCCAAGTCGCGGCCAAGAATCCACCTACAATCGAACCGCAAGCGACCGCAATGGCTGGACCAACTACGACCAAGCCTTTCCAGATGAAAATGATCGAAGCGGATAAATTGATGAGGAGTCCGAGCCAGTTCTTGATTGCATTAAGCTCGTGAATAGATCCTTCGATGAATAGCGCGAAGGCCGCGAGCATCATGATCCCCATGCCGGCACCGAAATAGCCGCCGTAGAGGGAGACCGCAAACTGGATGATCACCGCCTTGAGCGGCGACGGGCTTCGTCCTTCTTTGAATACCATCGCCTTCACCTTGTCCTGAAATAGCAGCAGCAGCGCCGCCGCAAGGATCAGTGCAGGAATGACATTGTCAAACATCTTTTGGCTTGTGAAAATAAGCAGCAAAGAGCCGACCGCCGAGCCCAAAATGGTTGGAATGGCAAGGAGTTTAAGGTGCGAAATCGATTGAGGCCAGAGGCTGCGAAAGCCCATTGCCCCTGCAAGTGAACCTGGCCAGAGTGCCACCGAGTTCGTGGCATTTGCCGCCTTCGCAGGAAGGCCAAAGGCGATCAGAATCGGGAAAGAGATGAGGGTGCCCCCGCCCGCGACCGCGTTGATTCCCGAGGCCACGGCCCCGGCGAGAAAGAGTGCGGCATATGCGAGGATGCTCAGAGGCGCTCCAACACGTTGGCGGTTTCAATTGCCGCAAGCGCCGCTTCCCGGCCCTTGTTACCATGCTTTGCGCCGGAGCGGTCGAGCGCTTGTTCGAGCGTGTCGGGCGTCAAAATCCCCCAACTCACCGGAACTTTAGCCTGAGTTTGAAGGTTCATCAGGGCTGCGCTCACATCTCCGCCGAGCAGCTGAGCGTGCGTGGTTTGACCCTGAAGGATGCAACCCAAGGCAACGACCCCATCCACTTTGCCGGAATCGATCAGCTTACTAACCACGGGTGGAATTTCCCACGTCCCCGGCACATGAATGACCCGCACCGATGCCGCATCGGCCCGCTCGAACTCGGATAGAGCCCCCTCCATAAGTTGTTTGGTGACGAGTTCGTTCCAACGACTGACGATGATCGCAAAGTGCTTGCCCGTTGCCTTCGTCGTACATTCTAGAGTCTCGCTGTTCAACCTTTTTCCTCGCTCAAAACTTCCTTCATCTCCGTGATGTTGCGCTTGATCGTCGACGGATCGTAGCCGATCCACATACGCTTCAGCGTTCCATCCTTACCTCGCCAGACCACCAAAGGTGTTCCACCTGCTTGAAGCTTCGCCTTGAGGCTTGCTGGTGGGTTTCTTAGGGCACCACCTTTTGCTCCCAACGAAAGATAGACCGAGGGCAAGCCCTTTCCCAGTTGACGGAACGTATTGACGAAGCTGGTATCCAGTGCCGAATCGGGATCGAAAATGATCAGGAATTTTCCCTTTCCGATTCGCTCAACTCCATTCCAAACTGACCAATCTAACTTGTCTCCCACCGACAAAGTCGGCGGTTCCAAAAGGGCAAAAGCCTCCAAACCAGTTGGTGGCACGAGGCTGAACAGCGAAGGTGCTATCGCGGTGTCGAACTGATAATTCGCGAATGTGAACGATCGGTCGAGCACCCCCTGGGACGTCTTGATATGCTGCGAATAACTCGTTAGCTTGCCCGTCTTCGTCAGCGTGACGCTGATCTTGCCCTCCGAGCCGGAGTCACTCCATTCGGCCACGAGTTGATCTCCCTCAGCACCCGAAGAAACGACCTTGTACGGAATGTTCTTGGGTTTGAGGACATCTACAGATCCATCCAACAGCACAATCGGCAGTACGTCCCCTGCCATATCGGCAAGTATCGTCCGCACGGCACCCAACGAGGGCTGTCCCCTGCGCAGGTAATAGGATCCAGCCTCTCTGTCGATCTCCAAGACCATATCGCCCGACTTGATGATCGACTGATCGAGGCCGTTCGCTTTAAGATCGAAGCGGAAGCTCGCGGGCCGTTTGATATAGAGTTTGCCGGCAATGGATGTGGCATCGGCGGCGAGCCTTATCGAGACATCGACGCTTACGATGCGGCTCGAACGCATCAGCTTCGAAAACATGTCTGGAGTGGACTGCGGCGCAAGACAGGTGATCGTGTAAGCGAGAAGGGCAAGCACAAGGTTCATTATCCCACCGTCTGACGGCTCGCCTTTAGCTCATCCCAACACTCGTCCAAAACTTGCCCTGGAGATTGCGAGGCATCGATGACTCTCCATCGCGAATCGAACTTCGCCTCGGTTAGAAATCCTGCCCGAACGCGCTCATGAAAGGCAAGCGACTCATCATCAAGTCGATCCTTTTCGGTGATTCTGCTCAGACCCACTGCTGGATCGATGTCGAGCAAGAAGGTGATTTGCGGTACAAGGTGGTCCGTCGCAAAGGTGTTCATCTGCCGGAGATACGGCAGATCAAGGCCGCGTCCATACCCTTGGTACACCACCGTCGAGTCGGTAAAACGATCGCAAAGCACGGTCTGGCCCTGTTCAAGAGCCGGTCGGATTAGGGTCGCGACATGTTGAGCACGATCTGCCAGAAAGAGGAAAAGCTCACATCGATCATCGAGGTCTCCTCCCGAAAGAAGCAAGTCTCGGATCGACTTGCCGACCTCGCCCGAACCCGGCTCGCGGGTGGTTAGAACGTCCACTCCTTCCTTCGCGAGACGCGCTGCCAGGGCGCTGACCAGGGTGCTCTTTCCACTTCCCTCTGGACCCTCGAAGGTGATAAACATCGCTAGGATGATACCGGCGAGCGTCATAATGAAGGTTCGGCTAGGTAAGAATTGAAACGGATCGCAGTAATTACGAGCGGAGGAGATGCGCCGGGCATGAACGCCGCCATCAGGGCGGTGGTCAGGGCATCCATTGGCCGAGGGGTGAAGGTCACTGGCTTCCTCCACGGCTATGAAGGCATCATTAAAGGCGAGAAGCGTGAGCTTGATTCGTCTGCCGTAGGCGGAATCATCACGACCGGAGGCACGATTCTCCAAACTGCGCGCAGCAAGACCTTCATGACTCCGGCGGGGAGGGAGGAGGCTGTCGCAAATCTCAAATCGTTGGAAATCGGTGGATTGGTGGTCATTGGTGGAGACGGCTCTCTAACCGGTGCCTTGAAGCTACATGAGGAGTTCCAATATCCTGTCATGGGAGTTCCAGGATCGATTGATAACGACATTGCTGGTACCGATTTTTCGATCGGTTTTGACACGGCCGTGAACTCAGCACTGATGGCCATCGACCGCGTGCGCGATACTGCCTATTCGCATGACCGCGTCTTTGTCATCGAAGTCATGGGACGCCGCAACGGCTTTATTGCGCTAGAGGCCGGGCTTGCGGGGGGAGCTGAAGCCGTGCTTATCCCGGAAGTTCCCTACAGCCTGCTTGAAGTCTGCTCCGAGATGAAGCGCTCAGCGTCGAAAGGCAAGCGCAGCTCCATTATCGTCGTCGCCGAAGGTGCTGCCCGCGCGGCTGACATTAAGGAATTCATTCAGAAGAACACTGGCTTCGAAGCTCGTACGCTGGTTCTGGGGCACATGCAGCGAGGAGGCAGTCCCACCGCGTTCGATCGCGTTTTAGCTCTCCGGCTGGGAGCCTTCGCGGCGAACCGCCTTATCAGCGGGTTTCGCGGCGAGATGGTTGGCGTCGACGGCAGCCATCTCGTTTCCCATCCGCTGGGCTATGTACTAAGCAGCGAGCGAGTCATCGACCCTGAGAAGCTGCTCCTCGCCGAAGTCATGGCTCAGTAACTTCGCGTTTCAACTGGTAAAAATGCCTGAATATTGCGGTTTTCGCGCTAATTATTCCCCGGTATCCAGATATTCTGAGTTAAAATCAACAAGTGCGCAATAGCGCAATTTTAGGAGAGAAGATGATTAAGAAGCTATTTCTTATTGCTGGCACTGCGGTGTTAGCCGGTGCGGCCAATGCAGGTTGGTACACCAACGAAGCCGATTTTGTTTCTGCACTTAGCGGTTCCTATTACAAGGAGACCTTTGACAACTTCACTTATGGCGATCCTCTTGATGGATCGATGACCGACTGGAGCGCTCCAGGAGGAAACGGTTATGGCTGGAGCGCCAATGCTCCCCAAGGCCTCTGGTCCAACGATGGCGCACTGTCGACCAACGTCGCCTACGATCCGTTGACCTTCACATTCACCGGTAACCCGGTTACCGCGTTTGGTGGACTTCTCGCTGCTTCGGATATTTCGGGCAACGTGATTTCCGGTACCTTGACCCTCACGCTCAGCGATGGATCGAGCCAGACCGTGAATACATCGGGATCGTTCCTCGGTTGGACAGGATCGGCTGCAATCACGTCGGTGACCATGACAGTCGCCGATCCGGGCGATGGCGTTTTCCGCTGGAATCAGATCGACAACGTCTACACAGGCGCATCGACCGTTCCTGAGCCTGCTTCCATGATCGCTCTCGGGCTTGGCGCTGCTGCTATGCTCCGCCGCCGACGAGCCGCCAAGAAGTAAATCTAACTGATTGACTTCTTTCGGGAGGGTGCCTTTGGGGCACCCTCCCTTCTTTTCGTCCGTGGTTCGATGGTGAGCCTGTGGCC
>JAEVZK010000139.1 GCA_023392285.1 Armatimonadota bacterium
TCCCACCATGTCCATCTGCAATTCCGCCACCATTTTGTCGTGCGGAAAGAAGGGATGGTCGGAATACCAGCCTGAGCCGATGAGGCCCATCTCTTCGCCGCAGAAAGCCATGAAGATCATGCTCCGCTTGGGCTTGATGCCACTCTCATGAATCGCGTGGATGACCTCGAGCAGAGCGGTCGATCCCGAACCATCGTCGTCCGCGCCGGGATAAACCGTGTCGCCATTCTTCCCCAAGTGGTCCAAATGCGCGCCGACTCCCACGACTTCATTCTTAAGCACCGGATCGGATCCTGGGAGGACTCCTACGACGTTCGGCACATTGATGAGCGTCGCCTTGGCTTTGGAAACGATTCGGAGCGAGCCCTTTACGGAGAAAACGTCCGCATTGTCCGAGTTGACGCTTGAAAAGGAAAGCGCTTGCGGCGATCCGAGGCCGCTCAGCAGCCGCTTTGCGGCATTCTCGCTCATGGAGATGCTGTTCATGCTGCTCGATCCTGTTCCGCCGGTCCCCCGTCGAATCTGTCCTGAAGTGGGCACGACCTTCGGCACCACCCGAATGACCGCAACGGTGTTCGCCGCATTCACCTGGCGCTGAAAGCCTTTGCTTTCTCCCACGATGAACACAATTTTCCCATCAAGTTGGTCCACATCGGCGATTCGCGACTGGGGTCCGCTGCCATGGACGACCAACACTTCGGCGGTCTTATCGGCGTCGATTCCCAATCTTCCAAAGGAGACGTCGGCGAGCCCAACCGCTTTGCCCGAACCGTCCACAACCGCAATGTAGCTTTGAGCGGGATCCACTCCGTAGCTGGTGAACGGTACGTTTTGGAAAAACGTGCCATCGTCGCCCGCCGGTTTCAAACCTGCCTCTTTGAACCGAGCCGCCATGTATTCGGCCGCCTTCTGGAATCCGGGTTGTCCGCTTCCACGGCCTTCGCATTCGGGACCCGCAAGGAACTCCAAATGCTTTTTCGCATCTTCGATCCTTATACTATCGAATCCCTTCTTTAGGCTGCTAGGGACTGGCTGCGAACCTGCGTATTGAGCATGGACGAAGACGGAAGCGAGAGCAAGTGCGGCAACAGAGATCAACTTCATAAACGGATTTCCTAACGTCCAGAGATTTACCTTTTGTTCCAGACACTCATCTGAACTTCATTTCTTGCGGCGCAATCGCGAGCAAAGCAGTAGTTGGGTGCGCCTTTGTGGATCTGGAAACAATTAGGGGAGCGCTGCGCGCTCCCCCGAGGATTCGTAGCGATCGACTACGATTTGATGCTGGTGACCGTAAGCCCAGCGACTTTGTCTTCTTTGTAGAAAACACCGAAGTTAAGGGCCGGGTAGTAAGTCCACGTCTCGACCTCGCCGCCCTTTGCAAGTTGCTTCTCGACGCCAGCCTTCGGATTAAGGATCTTCTCGAGATCAGCTTTGCTCATCCCGTTCTTGATCACGTAAACACCGGATATCGAAGTATCGACCGGCTTCAGGAGAAGGTAAGAGCCCGCCTCGTAGCTGGTCACTCGCATCACGTTGCCCCGCTCCGTGAATGCGGTCACGCTGCCGCCATTCCATCGATATTCGGCGAGGTCGGGAAATCGGTCGGTAAAGGTGACGCGAAGGTCAGCTTTGCCGAGCGCATCGAAGAATGCATTCTCCGGCATCAGAACGCCGAGTTCCTTGTTGCTGGTCACTAGGTTCACCACTTCGCAGAGATACGTCGGCTTCTGCTCGATCTCCATTCCTTTGAAGCCGCCCTTTTTAATGAGATCATCGAAAGTGGTCTTGACCGTGCCCCAGCTCGGTGCCTGCTTCGGCGTATCGGAAAGCCACGTGAAAACGACACTTGCTAGCAGCTTGAGCGTCTCGGGAGAAGCGTTAGTGACGTTCAATCGCCCAAGGTTCTCGCCTACTGCAGGATTAAATGTGTCGGTGGTTCGCTGAACCGCCATAATCGTGTCGAAAGCCTTCTGAAGTTCACCGTTGCGCTGATAACCGACCGCGGCGTTGTTTGCGTACCGAAGCTTTACCGCCGCATTGCTCGCCGACGTGGTATGGGCATTGAACCAATCCACACCCTTCTGAATCGTGGCTTTGTCCCCGTTCGGCTCCAAAATTTGGCCCAGCGCCTGATTCTCTTGGGCGTCGATGTTGTCGGGAGCCTTCACGAGAGCCTTGGTGATCCGCTCCATCGCATCGTTGTATCGCTCGATATCTTCGTCGCGCATCGCCGGATCTTTCGGTCCGACCGTAGGAGCCACGAGGACGGGGCCGAAGTCTGGTCTCCACCACGTCTCATCCCGGAATTTGGTGCCGAGCAAATCGTAGTAGAACATCAGCGCAGACTTTCCAGCATTAATCTGAGCTTCAATCAACTTGGGCTCTTGCATGGCGGCCGCGTCGAAAAGTTGAGTCGCTTGTCGATAAGCGCGGGCATCGAAGTAGGCCAGAGCTACATCAAAAGTGCATAACGCCTTCAGTACTGCCGGATTATCCGTGATTTCTGCTGCTCGCGCTTTTGGATCGGCGTGGTCCGCACTCATTCTTCCGAGCCAGTCGCCTTTTCGGCCCCTGCTCTTGTTCAAGTACAGGAGCATGTCGACCATGTCGTCCTTTGAATAGCCGGCGCGCTGCAGAGCAATCGCTCCAGACTTGTCAGCCTCAAATTCCTGCTGACGCGTCCAAAGATTATTCAGGTCGCGAGCAGTCGGAACGAGGTCGATAGAGTGGCCGAGGGCCACGTGAGCCAATTCATGGGCAACAACGGCACGGATGAGCCGCTTGTCACCGTTCGCATCTTTGATCAGTCCGGTAAAAACCACCATGACTGGGCGAGGCTTCGTCTCGCCTTTCTCTTTCTTCAAAGTGGCGTACGCATTGATCTCATCTTTGTCAACGATCGAAGATGAAATTGGATAGACGAAATCCTTGTTGTGCGGGAGGACTGCGTCGAGCTCTTTCACCATGACATCCAAGTCAGCCTGCGTGAATTCGGCCGACTTTTTTGCGACGTGGCCCGCTCCCCACGAGAAAGTGCTTCCGAATATTAGGCTTGCGGTAACAAAATGGTTAATTTTCAAAGTTTTATAGCTCCTAGCTTTTTGTTTTTCAACGGTTCTGACGCCCTTCTCACAAAAAAGCTACGAATATTTTTTGATTTATACAAAAGCGACAACAAAGCATAACAGATCGTCGGCTGAATTGTCTGCAATACTTATGGGCGAAGTGGATATTGAGCGCTTCGACCATATCGTGATCGGCTCCGGATTGGCAGGATTGACCTATGCTCTTAAGGCTGCTGAGAATGGAACCGTTGGCGTCCTCACGAAAGCTGAAGTGCGCGAGGCGAACACCGCGTACGCCCAAGGGGGCATCGCTGCTGCCATTGGTGAGGCCGATTCCTGGGAACTGCACGAAGCGGATACGCTCATCGCCGGCGCAGGGTTGTGTGACCCCAAAGCGGTCCGATTCCTGGTGCAACAAGCCCCGAAAGCGATTGAATGGCTGCAGCAATTGGGGGCAGTTTTTGACTTCGCTCCGGCGGGCGATCTGGCGCTTGGACGAGAGGGCGGACACAGCCGAAATCGCATCGTCCACCACTTGGATCGCACAGGTTGGGAAGTTGAGCGCACGATGACCGAGGCAGTTCGCCGCCATGCCAACATCCAGGTTTTCGAACACACATTCGCGACAGGATTATGTATGCACAACGGCCGATGCGTGGGGGCTGAGGCAGTCGTCGACCTTTTGGGCAAGCGTCGATTCTTAGCGGGTGCCGTGATGCTCGCAACCGGTGGCTGCGGCATGATGTATCAGCATACAACCAATCCTTCGGTCGCCACCGCGGACGGAATTGCACTTGCTCACGACGTGGGAGCAAAGATCGAGAACATGGAGTTCATGCAATTCCATCCCACTACCCTGTACCACCCTC
Organism: Armatimonadota bacterium; assembly: GCA_023392285.1. Lineage (GTDB taxonomy): Bacteria > Armatimonadota > Fimbriimonadia > Fimbriimonadales > Fimbriimonadaceae > JAEVZK01. Next base: position 3,938 of record JAEVZK010000139.1, read on the forward strand.
AAATGCGCAGCTTCTTAATCACGGAGGCAGCTCGAGGTGCCGGAGGCACCCTGCGAAACCACCTAGGACACCGTTTCATGTACGACTACGATGAGCGACTAGAGTTGGCACCTCGCGACATCGTAGCGCGCGCGATCGAAGCGGAAATGAAGAAGCTTCAAACGTGGTGCGTATACCTCGATCTAGCGCACCTCCCCTCTTCAGAGATTAAGGCGGAGTTTCCCACCATTTGGGAAAAGCTGGAGAAGGTTGGGATTCGCATCGATCGGGACTGGATTCCAGTCGTCCCAGCGCAGCATTATTCATGTGGGGGTGTTGTGACCGATTTGGACGGTCAGACCTCGGTTCCCGGACTTTTCGCGGCAGGCGAAGTGACTTGTACCGGAGTTCATGGGGCGAACCGCCTCGCATCGAATAGCCTTTTGGAAGCCCTCGTCTTTTCCCAAGCCGCAGCCGCAACGACGATTCACAGTAAGAGGCCCGACGTAGTCTCGGTGGACTGCGTAGAGCATAAAGCGATTCCGGAATCGGATTCGATCCAGATACGACGGGCTCTGCGAAAGAATGCAACCGACCATGCGGGAATCGTTAGGTCGAATACTGGACTTGCCACAGGATCGAAAACGGTGGACGATCTGCTTGAGCGCTACGATGATGCAGGTGAAGCGCCCTTCTCGCCTCATCCCTTGGAGACAAGGAATCTCCTCGTAGCCTGTCAGAGGGTGTTTGAAGGAGCTCGTCGACGAACTTCGAACGTTGGCCTGCACTACAATATCGATCTAGCCTAGCGAAGCCCTTCGGTGTATCTCGATGGAGCGACAAATTTCGGAAGTTGCGCAACGCCGTCGGGTATTTGAAAGGTCAAGGTGTTATTGCCCGAAAATGCCGACTGATATGCGATCCGAGTGTAGCCAAGAAAATGCGTCCAGTCCAGATTCGTGACTGTCGCCGATTCCACAGTTATCGGGAAGGCTGAAGCAAGCGTGAACCCAGTGGGAGCATTCTCTCCCTGCCACTCAAGACGGAAAGCACCCTCTGCGGACTCACAAGAGACGGGAAGATCGCCATAAATTCGCAGCCCTCCGAGCCAAGTTTCTGCGAACGGACTCACCTCACGCGGCTGCTGCGTCATCTCATATATCGTGTTTCGCTCTTCGTATAGCGACTCGAAGAAGGGTGGCTCTTCGATCTCATGCCGCTGACGAGCAAAGTATATGGCCAAACCCCGTTCTGCGGCCAAGCCCGCTTGAGTCATCGCACCTTCCAAGCGCCGGATAGGTTCGGGGCAAAGCGCCGCCGCCAGCGAGAATAGGGCCCCCGCTCTTCTTTGCAGCTTTTGATCGGTCACGGCGAGCCGCCACGTGTACCAGTCCCGACGCCAACTGACCGAGGTGAGCAACGAATTATCAGTTGAGTTACTCTTGCTCGAACTTGCATAGCTTTGAAAGAGAAGCGCGTTCGCAGCGGAAACGTCGATTCCCTTCCCGTCCGTCCCAAATGGGAGTTGCTGGCCGGTGAAGGGTTCGGGCGAGTAGGAAGCCTCCTGAATAAAGGTTCGTACAGTTTCTTCAGCCGTTTTCCTTGCGAACAAATCTCGGCTTGCCAGCAAGTTCTCAAAGGCCAACTCGGTCACTCCGCTGACATCGAACGCGGAGACCGTGCCAATTTCGGACTGCTTTGAACTGCCGACGGTAATCGCGCGGCCAAGTGGGACGCGCTCCATTGGAAAGCGAATCGTCAGATGCGCCTCCTCGCTGATCGTCACCGGACCCTCTTCGTTTGAACCGGGCAGCCGCCTCGTCGAACTCTTAATCGTTAATGGGTAGTCGCCTAGGTTCGCTAGAGCTGCCCCTACCGGGACGATCACATCTCGATCATCGAAGATCCAAGTCGCCTCGAGTGCGGTGTCATCGTCTTGCAGGCGGAAATCCTTGAGCACTGGAACGGCTCGGGGCCACAAGTTGCCGCTTGCCGCGACCGCCATGCTGAACTGGCCCAAGGATGCAGCCGATCCCGTGGCAAAGGGCTGAGTTCCGAGAGGTAACGCGATTCGGACCCAGCCGGTGTAGTCGCTGGTCGAGTGAATTTCCCAGTCGGCGACCTTTCCGTCGACCTGCAAGGATGCCTCACCATCGAGAAAGCCCAGCACCAGAGGCGGTTGGTTGTCTTGAAAGCTCACGCCTATCCACCGCACCTTTGGGGTCGGCACTCCGGACCCGACGCTCGCCTCTGTCCAACTTAGGTAGGGTGCCAAGTTTGTACGGAGCTTGAGCGAAAACTTCTTGGGAAAATGGACGAGAAAGCCTGGGGAGTACAGATTCACCCTGAGGAGGTCGCACGATCCCGTCTTCCCAAGTGAGATCAACTGCTCGGTCGGATTGAGCGAGATCACGCGCCACTCATCGGCTGGGGCACCGAAATAGAGCTTATCGGCTCCCTCGTATTTCGCTGAAAACCCTTCCCGAAAGACGTCGAACCCTGGTATCGAGGGGGTGGTGGAATAGCCGAAGCGGCCGAAAGGCTGCGACCAACCCAAGGCCGGACAGATGGCGAGAACGCTAATTAAGAGGAGTGCCCAGCAATTGAATGCCGAACCTCTTCGTTCGGCCTGAGAACGTAAGCCCCAATTCTCTCCACCCGATCTTGTAACCGATCGCAGCCGTGTAATCCAAGTAAGTGTTTCCAAAATAGCGGTCAAGGGTATAGGAGTAAGAAAGACGCCACGAATTGCTTAAACTGTAGCCCATATCAGCAAAAAGACTGAAGCGGTCGACATCGATCGCTCGCACCGCGGAGAAGGTGGAGGAAAAGTTTCCCTGTGCATAATTCCCCTGAAGGCTGAGCTGGTGTTTTCCGGTAAGGCCGCTGTTAAAGCCGGTTTGAAGAAAATCGTAAGCAAAGAGAAGGCCAGCGTAGCGACCAATCGACTTCGAGATGGACGCATTCGCGGTAAGCGTAAGACCCTCGACATTGTTGTGGCCGATCTGCTCTCCGATCGTCACGCTCGAGTTGAGTAACGTCGAGGAATCTAGCTTCTGAGGAATCAACTGTGTACGATAGTGCACGCCCAGCGCGGTTTGACTGCGTGAGCTGATTGAGCTACGCGACATATTGGCGCTTGCGTTAAAGCCAAAGGACGTGCGGAGATATTTGCCGAACTTGATTGGATCTTTTTCGACGATGAGCTGAGTCTGCTGATTGCTGAACGCGGAACCACGAAGCGAATTCGTTCCGTTGGCCGACCAGTTGAGTCCCCAGCCGTCAAATTGGCGATTATAACTGAGTGAACCGTACAAGCTTCGAGCCGCGGGCATTTCTAGAAATGCGAGCCCGGAGGAGCGATCGTCGAACTTCACATATTGGCGAGCGCTCAGTCCCCAATTCCCTTTGCCGATGCTCGTGAGGGCGAGTCCGCCATCGAAGTCGTCTCCCTTATTCCAATTCAGCTCGTAATCCAGTGCGATGCCGCGATCGACCCCGCTGGAGCGGCCGTACTTGTTGCCAGTACTGAACCGGAGAAGGCTCGTTTGGCCCGGCTTCAGAGTCAAATAGTAGGGATAGTTAATGTTGATCTGGCTATCATTCAGATTGAAGATCGAATCGGTAACGACAGGAGACGCACTGTTAAGGCTTACTTGGAAGAGCGGCAGCTTCATCACCTTTACTCCGCCCACCATGATTTGCGCCTGATTGAAGTTGACCATCTTGTGCGGGAAGACCACGACCTTATCTGCCGAAATAAGTGACGTAGATTCGCTCAAGTCTTCAAATCTAAACTGGTTGGCATCGACTTCGGTGCTAACCGGATCGACGCCAGTCGTGCGAACACTGACGAACCCGAACTTCTGGCGTTTTTCTTTCGTGCCGTCCTCGCCGACTACTTCCGCCTCGTAAGTTGTTAAACCGATGCCTTGGCGTGCGGGCAATTTGATGTAAAGGGAATCAAAATCTCTCTCCAACTTGCCAATTTTGAGGTGAGCCTTCTTTGCTTTGACCTCTGACGTATTCGCGTTCAGTTGAAGATCGTCTGCCGAAATCTCAATTTCCCGATAGCGCAGCTTGGCACCACCCGATTTGCCTGCAGCACCAATGATCTTCTGATCCATGCTGAACATCATGTAGCCGGGGGCCACGATCTCGACATACTCGTTCGCGCTCGAAAGCATCGATCGGTCGCTGAGAAATTCGATTTCAGAGGTGCTTACCGCGTTGAATGCGAACGCGCTTGCTGTAATTTTGGCGGTGCCAGCCGTGCTGCCCGTCTGGAGAATCACTCGCGCCACGCCATTTTGGGTTTCTGCGATCTGATCTCCCTTAAAGGTCCCAAGCGTCGTTTGGAACATCACCTTCGTTCCATCCGGCACCGAGGCACCAGATGTACGGTAAACGTATGCCGAGACGGTGATGGTGCTGCGCGCGTCGGCTACCGTAATCGTTGGTAGCAGCGTAAGCCGAATCGTCCCATTATCTGCCGCCGCGAAAGCGGAAAGCAGCAGGAGCGTTAGGAGAAGGAAGACGCGGAACTTCGGCATAAGTTCTAGTTAATAAGAGGACGGCCTGAGAATTTGATTGCGTGCGCGGAAGAAGAAGATTTCTCCCCCCACGCACGCAAGATGCTTATCGGCTAACCGTAAAGGTTGTCGACATGCTGGTGGTGTTGCTTTCTGCCGTTGCAGTCACAACTGCCGTGAAGGTCTGCTTTCCGAGTCCAGAAAGAAGGCTGCGATAAGGGTATGCACTCTCACCCGCCTGAGTCTCCTGATCCTTCAGAAGCGTTGCGACCACTCGGCCAGCACTGTTCTTGATCTCAAGCGTCACCTTCGCTGGCGAATTGAGCGCAAACTTCACGATCGCCGGAAGTCGGCTCGTACCATTCGTCGCGGAGACGGACTTGATCACCGGCAGTGCATCAGAGGTCGCGGAAGCCTTGATCTTGAAGACCTTGGTTTCGTTCGCGTGCATCTGAATGCCTGTTTGGTTGATCGATCTCATGTTGAGCTGCTGACCCGTCTCGGTATTCACCAAGAACAGTGAGACGTTGCTCGGCACCGTCGCCATGTTTGGCCAACTTAGCTTCACCGCGCCACCCTGCTTCGAGTAGACCTTCACGAAGAAGTCCTGCTGAACGTTTTGGCCGCGAATAATCTGAGCCATCGGCGCGGAGTTAGCGGTGTCGTGGACCGTGAGGGTCATGGGCATGTTCGGCGTCATCGGCGGCTCAGCAACTTGAAGACCGTTAGTCTTGTTCGTCACCACACCCACGTAGTTCTCAGCGTCGACTGTCGATCCCTGTTGGGCCTGGATATTGACTCGCCAGTGAGTTGGACTTTGACTCCAATCCTCCAGCGATCCAGCTGGCCTAGATCCGCCACCATTCGGAATGAACAGGTCGTAAAGGGCCGGGAAGCTCAAGGTGAGATCTTGCGACGTAAGCACCTTAATCCAATAGCCGCGATTCGGCTGAACCGGGGCGTCTGTCCCTTGGATGTATCGGTATGAACCGATTTCCGGATCGTAGTAGGCGAGGTAGGGGCTGACAATTCCCTGCGAGACCAACTGGGCAAAGGTAAAGCTCTGACCTGGGTTCGCAGCCGATACGCCGACGAATTGTCCCATCGGGAACGCATACTGATAAGGATTACCAATAAGATTCCAGCCCGACTTTAACTGAGTTGGAGGCGCGCCCGTCGTCGTGTCGGTTGGCGGAGTTGCACCGGCATAGTTGTCGATGAACTCATTTGGATGCGTGGCCGGATTGACCACAATCCATGTCCCAACGCCCCGAGCCGCTGAAGTCGAAATGACGTAGGAGTTCTGCGACGGACTCCAGTTATAAGCAGTGAAATCTTGCGGAGTTGAGAGTCCGAGAATGGATTCCCAAGACGTGTCGGCAAAGTTCCACGGCACTGAAATCAGGTTCGCACCCGGTTCAAGCCGAATTTTCTCCGTCGCAGCGACTCGGATCGTTCCGTTGATGATCATCGGATCGGTCGTGGAAGGACCGGGAATCGACGTAACCGAGACCGAGTATGGAAGGTCGCCGACTTCGATTCCATCGGCCTCGACTGTCCAATCCACGGAGGTCATCGTCCGTGCTGGCACGTTGTTGATGATTTTCTCTGCCTGATCACCGCCAGAGAAGGTCATGCCCTCTGGCAGATTTAGCTTGATATGAACGGAGTTCAAGGGGAACTCGGTGCCATTGCCCGTGTAACCGCCGACATTGTCGATATAGACTCGAATCGTAAAGGGGTTATTGGAGAGGCCGTTGGTTCCACCGCCGTCATCAGCACTGAGGAGGATGCGCGGAGCATCGACGACCGTGGAGAACGGGCGATTGGTGGAGGTTCCACCCTGACCAGGCACTAGCGCGTAACGAGAATTTCCCCAGGTGTCGCGCACGTACTGAATGATCTTTCTTGTCTGTCCTTGCGCAAGGGATCCAGTTGGCTGATACTTCGTGATGAAGCCGGTGCTCCCGAATCCAGCGTCGGGCAACACTGTATCTGGCATCGTGTTGACATCGCCACCAGACGGCACGCCGAGCAAAAAGGTGGCGTCGCCGATTGCAATTTCGTCGACGAGCGTCGCATCACTGTTTTGACCGGTGTTGTCGCTCGTCGAGGGCGTCGGCCCGAGGTCAGCCTGCATGCCGTAGGCATTTTCTTGGCTATAGACAAACTTGACCACGTCTGGGAAGTTTGCCGGGTCGCTTTGTCGCGTAAGGCGGGTTTGGGCGACTAGCGGCTTTCGACCGGGAAGCAAAACGTACGGTGGTGAGCCAAAGCCTGCTGATTGGCCCGCGCCGGACGCGAAGCTCGGCAGGAGGGCGATCCAGGCACCATACCAGAGCCCAAGGCTATGGATTTCGGTGTCTTGGTTGGTGAGACTCCATGTGATGCGTGTACAGTCACCCAGGACATCGGCGTGGCATACCACTCCCGTCGTGTCGACAGAGCCGCTCGCCTCGATGTAGCGGTGGCTCACACCGACGAAGAAGGTTGAAACGCCATTCCAGAGGGTGCTTGTCGTTCCGGTCTCGCCAGGCGTCGATTTGATGATCGTCGCGTAAGACCAAGTTCCACCGGGCGAGAATGGCATTCCGAAGGTGTAGGCCATGTCGTCGTCAAAGTTCGACTGCACCGTACCTACTGGGCCACTGGCAAATCCAATGCGCCCGATGACATTCGCGTTGATGGCCTGGCCGAAGCAGGGACCGGTCGCTGATCCGTAGGTTACGGTTCCGGACCCACCAATCGTGCAGCGCATCAGGTCATTAAACTGAGAGTTGATGCCGTAATCTGTGCTGTAAGGCTGAGAGTTATTGGGATCAATGCAGATATCCCAACCAGCCATCGCCGCCCCGGCTAGCGTTAGCAAACCTGCACTAATTGCGGCCCTTGCAACATTGCGAATCATTTTTTTAATTTTTCTCCTATCAAGAAACTGCTCCGCACCCTCATAGAGCGCAGAGCAGTAATCGAACTATCGAGCCGCCATAGCCTCGAGCGGAGGTGGAGGAGGTCCTTCGCTCCGCACAAAGAATTGTGTTGGACCGAAGACGTACTTGTATCCACTTGCATCCGGTACAGGTCCAGGAACGTCTACAACATTTCTTACGCCAACTCTCCAATAAATCTGCGTTCCAGGGGTCTGGAAGAAATTATTCGGAGCGGTAATGCTGACGGTGTTCGTGTCGTTCGAGATCTTCGGAGCTCCGACCAGTTGCGTGGCACCCTTAGCAAAGGTCGCGCTGGTCGACACCTCAACCACATATTCGAGCGTCAACGGGTTTCCGCCCGTGTTCGCAGAGGTGAACGTGAACGTGATGTTCTGAGTTGTTGGGTCCAGGCTGTTGAACGGAGGAATGCTCGCGTTCTGAGCAGGAGCCGTACCAACGATTCGCGCAAGCGGAGTCGCCAAGCCAACTGCAGGCGTGCGGTCGGAGACGAAGTAGCACTGAGACGCTCCGGAGGTTCCACCTGATGTGGTTCCGGTCGTTGTTCCAGTGGTCGTTCCCGTCGTCGTACCGGTCGTCGTACCTGTCGTGGTGCCGGTTGTGGTGCCCGTCAGACCAGTTGAACCACTGGACGTTCCGGTCAAGCCCGTCGAACCGCTCGTCGTGCCGGTTCCACCCGCAGTCGTGGGAGGAAGGTCATTTGAGGTCAAGTTGTAAACCAACTCGATCTGGTACTGGTAGGCCTGACCAGGAGCCGGGCCGTTTCCGGTGCCGCTCGTGTAGGGAGGCGAGGTGAAGTCGCAGGTAGAACCGCCGATTCTTCCGAATTGGATTGGGCCTGCGTAGTTGATCGTTCGGGTCTGTCCAGTGACATCATGCGCCTGGAAAGTATTTCCATCGGCGACGAGAACAGGGACGTCCACAACGTCGCTTCGATAGATTTGCCATTGCGTGCGCTGAGAATTGGCTCGGTGGAAGATATCGGAGTTCCAGCTCAACTTGACTGAAGGATCACCCGTGAACATGGGGAACAGCTCGGCTTGAGCGCTCAGTCGGCTGGCACCATTGTTGCTGCTGCCTCGACCTCCGCCAAGGAGAACCGCACCAAGTCCAACGATCAGGAGCGCGGTGATGAATCCAGAGTTGCTGCCTCTCTTTTGATGCTTCTCGACTCGTGCGCTGCCGTTGTCATTGAGTCCAATCACCTTGGGAGCGCTGAAAACAACTCGAACTTTGTCGCCCGGCTGAATGCCCTTGATCACGCGATCTGGCCGCATGTAGCACTGATCTGGCTCGGTATCGATGATCGAGGCAGTCGCAACTTGTTCACGCCCACGAGTGACGATCACTTTTTGTCCGACCTTGAATCCCGTGCGCTCGCCCTGGTTAAGAAGAACGCGATTCGGGGTGGTGTTCAGAACTGTCGCAGTCGGCAAAATCTGCGATTTAATGGTGGCTACGGCCTGAATGGCAGCTTGGTTAAGAGCTTCGGTAACCAGAGTCTCGTCGGAAACATCGCCCACACGGACGGTTGAATTGGCCGTCACGCCTGCACCATTGATGGGCAGTCCGGAGGCTACATCGATAACGGCTACGTTAATGCCGACCTGGGCCTGCTTTCCGCCGCCGTTCGGGAAAACCTTGTATTCAACGACATCGCCAGTGACGACAGTCGTTGCGCGGACCTCTTGCGAGAGCCGCATAATGCTTGTCTGATCAGTCACAGGCAAGGGGGTACCAAGCGTCTCTGCCGACCGGGTAACCGTCTCCATCGGGACGATATCGTAGTTGTTGGTCCTCGCCAATTCGGCCGCAACCGCTTCGGCGGCAATGGTTCCGATGGTCGGGATTCCCGTTGCGGCCTTACCGGCCGTAAATGGCAATACTGCCCACGTGGGTTGCTGTGTCAACTGCGCTTGGGCTCGTGTCGCGAGCGAAAGCGTCAGAAAAGGCAGCAGCAACGCGAAAATGACTATCTGGCCAATGAGTTTGCCAGGCAACGATTTGATGAACCGCCTCACTTTGACGAGTCCTCCTTAAATTCCATCCTCTGCATATTTGGTGCTCCGGGTTTGAGGCGCTGACGCAAGGCGAGCGCACACACTCTACTGCCTGTTAGCCAATTCATCTCAACAACCGATTGCAAATTGCCATAACCTTAGGCAACGAAGCCGACGGTTAGACAACCGAACGAGGGGGAGTATAGCACGGTAATAAAATGCGTGCAAGCCTTCATCTCAATTCGATTGGCAGGGCCGCGGATACAAAACGCTGGACGTCTGCCAAAGGATGATTCGTTCGCACGATTACATCTGCGAATGGAATTTTTGCCGCCGAGGGCAACTGGGTTGCGATGAGGGCTGCCGCTTGACTGTCCGACAGTCCGCGCCCTCTCAGGCGGTTGAACTGTTCTGCCGGGTCGCACGTGACCACCCAAACCTTATCAAAACTCGCCTGGAGAGCAGTTTCGATGAGCAGTGGCACCTCGACGAAACCCAATAAGATTTGGCTCATCGCTCGAGCGACGTAGGGGTGAGAAATTTGATTGAGTGCTCTCCGAAATTTATCGTCCGCGAGCCGCTCGCGAACACCTTCCTTTGTCGCAGATTCCTGTCCCGCAAGCGAAGCCACCTTTTTTAGGAAGTCTTCAGTGCGCCAGAGGGTCTGAACGATCTCGTCTGCGGATGCCACCCGCGCGCCCTCCCTCCGGAGCATTTCCAGCACCGTCGATTTGCCCTCGGCGATTCCACCGGTAATTGCGATCCGCATGTACGTATAGACGAAAAATGGGCGCCCAGAATTTCTGAGCGCCCACAATGAGTAGCGACTGCTACTATTCCTGCGTAGCTTCTTCGTCCGAACCTTCCGCAGCGCTCGTCTCTTCTTCCGATTCGTCATCTTCTCGCAGGAAGCCCTTCAGCATGCCCAATCGCTCGCCGATGGTTGCTCCGCCGGTCGCAAATCCTCGACGACCAGCTGCCACTTCCTCGAAATCATCCTCATAGTCTCGGCCGCCGCGGCCCTTGCGACCGCCCTTCTTACCGGGCTTGCCGCGCTTATCGCCGCGCATTTCATCCTCATAAGAGGGGGGAGCACCAGATTCACGCCCAAAGGTAGCGCCTCCGCCGATCGCCCGCATGGAAAGAACCATTCGCCTCTCATCCGGGCGTAGATCGATCACCTGAGCTTCGACATCTTGGCCCTCTTCAACCACGTCTTCCGGCCGCTTAATGCGCCGCGAGCTCATCTCGCTTACCGGCATAAACGCCTCGGCACCTTCAGGGAGCTTGATAAATGCACCATTCTGAACAAGCCGCGAGACCTTCACCGTGAGCGTCTGGCCGATCTTATAGTTCTCTTTGATGAGATTCCAAGGATCGGGTAGGACTTGCCGGTGGCCAAGGCTGATTTTGCCAGTGTTCTGATCGAGACGAAGGACCATCACCTTGATCTTCTGGCCCTCTTTGAACATCTCCTTTGGATGGTTGATTCGCATCCAACTCATTTCAGAAATGTGCAGCAGCCCATCGACGCCGCCCAAATCGACGAACGCGCCGTAGTCCGTGAGGCGGCGCACCGTTCCTTCGAGTTCATCGCCCGGCTTCACATTTTGGAAAATGTTGTCCTTCGCGGCTTCTCGGCGCTCCTTCTCAGCGTCTCGGTTCGACAAGACGACCTTCTTTCGATCACGATCAATTTCGATGACCTTAAGCTGGAGTGGCTGTCCAACATATTTTTCAATGTTTCGCAGCTTGCCGCTTCCGACGTGGGTCGCGGGCACGAAGCCACGAACTCCAACATCGACCACCAAGCCACCCTTTACGCGATCCACGACTTGGGCCGTGATCATCTCCTGCGTCCGGTGAGCTTCCTCAATTCGGTCCCAAGCCTCTTCGAAGTCGGCCCGCTTCTTCGAGACGAGAGCATTGCCCTCGGCGCCGCCTTCCGGCCTGAGCACGACGACGTTAATCTTGTCGCCAACATTGAAGTGGTCATGCGCCGACTCGATGTTGTCATCAGTCAACTCGTTGAGTGGAACAACACCTTCCGCCTTCGTGCCAAGGTCGACGAAAACGCGATCCTTGTCAACCTGGATGATCGTTGCCTCGATTCGATCGCCCTTCGATAGCTTCTTGAAGGAAGCGTCTCCGTCGTCCGCACCCGATTCCATGGCATTCATGTAGGAATCGAACAGCGCCATATCGTCTGCGCGATTGGCACTCTCTTCCGCCTGCGCTTGAGGCGTTGCCGGCGCACTTGGAGCAGGCGACGGAGCCGGTGGCTGCGGCGGTGCCGCGGGCGGCGTCGGGTCGCCTGGTGTGGGTACCGTCGGTTCTACCGGTGTTGCGGGAGTGTCTGGCTGCGGGTCAGTCGGGGCTGGCGACGGCTGAGGCGGCGTTGGCGCTTCAGGGTCGATCGCACTAGCTTGAGGGCTCTCGGGCTGGTTGCCTAAGTCCTGCGGTTGGTCAGTGGTGGCAGGGGCCACCGGGGCGGTGTCGGACGCCGCACCTGGGTTTTCAGGCATCACGGTTTCCTCTCCCGCGGGCGTCTGGGTATCGTCGATCATCATCAAATTTACTCGAGTCGGCTCCGGATATAGAGTAGTCTCAGATCGTACCCGATATGAGGCTTTGGGCCATGTCCAACTCGTCCTGATTTCTTTTACTCCGTTTTCTTTTTCCTGATTATTCTTTCAGCGTTGACCGCTTGGCGGTATGCGGCAAGTCGAGACGGGCCAAGCCCATCCTCCTTAGGCACTACGCATCGTTCACACCGCACCAGTTCCCGCGCTGCACTTGCGACATCTGGCCATATTCCGATTCCGACACCCGCCAAGATTGCCGCGCCAAAAGCGGCCCCATCATCGACTTGGAGCGTGTAGCACTCGCGTCCGAACGTGTTCGCCAGCATCGTAAGCCATGCCTCACTCTTGGTGCCTCCGCCGGTGACCCTCAATTCATCCGCCGTAACCTCTAATTCTCGGAGCGAATCGAAGGCGTCATAGAGGGACAAGCTGACCCCTTCGAAGATGCTTCGAGCGAGATCGGCGCGACCGGTGCCAAGAGTCAGGCCGCAGAGCATCCCCAGTGCTTCCGGATCATTCACCGGAGATCGCTCACCGTTAAGATACGGCAAGAAAATCGGGGCTGACGGTTTTCCAGCGGCTGATCTTGCAAGTTCATCGACTTGGAAAAGCTCTAAGTCGGGAAAGAACGTTTTGTGAGCCCAATTTACTGCAGCTCCGCAGTTGAGGGTCACCGCCATCGCATGGTAACCGCCATTTGCGTGGCAAAACGTGTGGGCCGAGCCATCAGGCAGGTAGCGAGGAGAATCTATTGCGCCAAAAACCACCCCGCTCGTCCCGAGGCTGATGCTCACAATCCCCGGCTCCACAGCACCCGTCGATACCGCTGCCGCCGCCTGATCGCCCGCTCCCGCAGCAATGGGTACTCCCGCTCCCAAGACACTGCTGCCCACGCTCCTGGCGCAGAGCTGTGAGGACTCGTACACCTCCGGCATCAGTTCAGGATCGATATCCAGCAATCCGCACAGCTCCTCGGACCAGTCCCGCGCTTGCAGGTCGAGCAGACCCGTTCCGCTTGCGTCAGAGACATCGGTTGCATATTCGCCGGACAGTCGAAAGCGAATGTAGTCCTTCGGGAGAAGAATTTTGCGCACTTGAGCAAAGATCGAGGGCTCCCTCACTCGAAGCCAGAGGATCTTGCCGAGTTGAAAACCGGTTAGAGCCGGATTGCCGGTGATCTTCATCAGCCGGTCGCGCCCAATCAGTGCTTCGTAGCGGCGGCATTGCTCGGCCGTTCGCTGATCGTTCCAGAGAATCGCTGGATAAAGGACTTCCCCGTTGCCGTTCAGGAAAACGGAACCATGCATTTGACCGGTGAGGGCAATGGCGCTTGGATGAGCTTCGCCCATCTGCCTCAAACATTCTTGGACAGAATCCCACCACACGAGGGGATTCTGTTGAGTCCAGCCCGGATGAGGCATCTCGAAATCGTAGGATACGGAGGCGCGTTTGAGAAGCCGCCCTCGCTCATCGACGAGAACGGATTTGCAGCCCGAAGTGCCGACGTCGATCCCCACCAGTTTCGCCATCTCAAGCAGTTTGCCACGGGTTTACTAAACGCATGCGCAATGCGATCATCGACGTCGGGTCGAACTCAGTCATCCTTACGATCGAAGACTGGGACGGTTCACGTTGGAGGCCCTACTTGGAACTTACCGAGGTGACGGCGTTAGGCGAAAATGTGAAATTGACCGGACGACTCTCCCCCGAGGCGATCGAAAGAACTTCAGCCGCCTTGAAACGATTCACCGAACGCGCTCGCGCCGAAGGCAGTCCGGTTCGTGCCTTCGCCACGATGTCCGCTCGATTAGCCAGCAACACCTGGAAATTAGTTGAACGAGCCTCCCAGTTCGGCTTGAAGCTCGATGTTCTTTCCGCTGACGACGAAGCACGTTACGGCTTTCTAGCTGTGGTTACCGATCCTAAGTTTAGTTGCCTTGATCGCATTTCGATCGTTGATCCGGGTGGCCAAAGCACGGAGTTAGTAACCGCCACTCGAAACGGGTCTGGGTGGAATACGGATTTTCGTCGCAGCTACGCAGTCGGCACCTTAGGGTTGAAGGAGTCCCTGTTCCCTGATGAGCGGCTCACCCCTTCGCAGTTGCTTTCCTCCATTCCGGCCATTGACGACCTGATCGGGCTTTGTTACCTTCCGCGAGAGGCTGGGGCGGCCGTTGTTCTCGGAGCAAGCGGAACGAACTTGATCTCGATTCGCGATCGCCTAGCCACTTGGCAGCCGGACCTGGTACACGGCGCACGCTTAGATTATGAAGAGGTGAGTAAAGCGGTCAGCTGGTTGGGTCGTATGTCGGATCAGGAGCGAGCAGCAGTGGTTGGCATGGAGCGCGGCAGAGAAAAAACGATCCACCTGGGAGCCCTAATCCTCGAGCGATTCCTGTTCGCTTTACGAGTAGTTGAGGCATTTGTAAGCATTAGGGGGTGGCGACACGGAATTCTTGAGCAAGAATAACTTGCTGTGCAG
>JAEVZK010000147.1 GCA_023392285.1 Armatimonadota bacterium
ATAATCGCCTCAGTGCAACATTACATCCACGAACGAGACCAGTGGCCGACGTACTCTTATGACCCAGTGGCCCTGCTCTCAGACCTCGAAAAAGTCAACTTGAAGCGTGGACGGCTATTCGGCATTCTGGAGGCCATCGGATTCGACGGGCTAAAAGAACAGGATGTTGAATCTTTGTCGGAAGAACTTGTCAAATCCAGCGCGATCGAGGGTGAGAAGCTGAATATTGAGACCGTCAAGAGTTCCGTTGCTCGCCGTTTGGGTGTAGAACGCGCGGGATTAGCCAGCAGCGATCACTACATTGAAGGGCTTGTTGATATGGCATTAGATGCTGCACAAAGATATGACCTCCCTTTGACATCCGAATCTTTCGTGAGCACGGGATACTCGTCCTTGCGGTAGTCGGAGGACTCGTGGTCGGCAAGCCGCTTGGAATTCTCGGCGCTTCCTGGTTAGCCGTCAAGAGCGGTGTTGCAGTGAAGCCGGACGCTTACTCATGGCGTCAGCTAGGCGGAGCGGGTGCTCTTGGCGGGATTGGATTTACGATGTCCCTCTTTATTGCCGGCCTCACATTCAAAAATTCGGCGGAATACGCTGCAGCGCAAATCGCGATATTTTTGGCATCGCTCATAGCAGCAGGCGTTGGAACGGCGATTCTGCTGCCCAAGGCTTCAGCCACGACAGATGATGACTCTGCCGCAGGCTCTGTTGCTTGACGTTCGTGGTCGGTCGTGGGTGGGCCCCCTAACTGATTCCCGCTGATCAGGCTCGCCGTGTTCGACTACCTGCTCCCGAGATGACTTCAAACGGTTTGACTTATCTCGAGAAGTTGCAGATCAGGGTTGTTTGCACGCCCGATTCATCCAAGAGGTAGATCGGCTGCCCAGATTCGGTCCAACGTTTTGAATCCAAATAGCGGTTCGGCGGCAATTTCGCCTGGATCTGAACGGCTTTCCCTGACAGTTTGCCCGTTCCCGTTAGGTTGCCAAGCTTGTCTACCGTTCCAGATCCCTGGAACTTAGGAGAATTGAAAGTGAAGTGACCCTTTGCATCGATCTTCACTGAACCCCGTTCACCTCCTAGCAGGATGTCTCCAGACCGCACGAAGTCAGTCAGCTTTGGACTCGCATCGAAACCCACAGCTGCATAGAGAGGCCCAGCTCCGGCTCGCGAGATTCGAAAGGCGAGATCATCAGCCTTCGCGGAATCTTTCTTTTCGAGCGCGTACTGCAGAAGCCACGTGAGTTGGTAAGCGCAAATATATTCCGGATACGGCTGCTTCGAATCAAGGTTTGACGTGAAAAAGCGGTTGGCTCGCTCTTCGCCGCCCAAGAGGTTGTTGGCCATGATCCACAGAAAAATACTCTCAATGCCGTCCGGCTCGACCGCGTCCAGAGTCGCGCGAGCATCACTTTTCCTGTCCAGTACCGAGAAGAACGCTTCGGCGGCTGGCTTCACCATCCCACCCGCCCATGCTCCTGGTTTGGGGAGAGTGGGCATCAGCTTCCGGGCGCTCTCGTGATCCCCTCTTACCACCAGGTAAGTGAGGTACTGCCAACCCTCGTCGCGCCGAGCCAATCCGGTTCTTGCAAGCGCTTCGTACATTTTGGCTGCCATCGCATCTTGGCCCGCATATTCGCAAATCGTTAACGCCCACGCAATCACCTCCGCCTTGACCTTCCCCGCCAAGACTTTCGGAAAGAGTTGCTTAGATGCGATTTGGTATAGCTGCTGATTGCGATGCGTGGCCAAAGCCCAATCGCTAAGGCGACCCCAAAGAAGCTCATCTGGCTCAAAGTCTTGGCTGTAAGGGGCCAAGCTATCCAAGAAGAAATTCGCCAGTGTCGAGAGTTCAGCCGGCTTTGGCGACGCCTTGTTAATCCGTTCGATCATACGAAAAATCGATGAGCGAACTTCGACTGGATTCGAGGAGAAGCGATCGATTTTCGATGGCCAGGGTGGCAGATGGCTAAAGTCTTTCGCTGCCTCCAGAGCAAAGTTAGCCCCAATCACTTGCCACGAATCGGGAAACCTTTTTTCCGCCAAGGCGATCGCGGGAGCAAGATCCAAAACGCTTGATCCCGCGCTATCCAAGCATCCCAAAATGTCATCCGGGGTGATAAACCGCGACTTTGTAATCAGCGCGGCTAGCAGCTTGACGGCCTCGGCTTCGCGGCCTTGATATTTCAAGCTGTCGGCAAGTTGCAGACCCCAAAAGGTCTGATAGCTTGGAAGCTTTGCTCCTCTTGATTCGATCGCAACTTCTGCCTTGTGCGAATCTGATCCTTGGCTCAATAACATCTGGTAGATCAGAGAATAATGGGCAAGATGCTCGTCACCCATGGTTTCGGCCTTTCGAAGCAGAGGGAGTGCCTTCTCTGAATCGCCTGAGACATACAAGTTAGCACCCGCGAAAAACGTTCCGGGGCCGGATTCCGGACCGTAATAAGTGATGAGGAGCTTGCCAAAGCCAAGTTGATCTTCGGCGGTGGGCGCTTGCTCGTAGGCCTGTTCGGCAGAGACGAAGTCCCCGTCGCCTTCCCACATCTGCTTGGCCGCAGCAAACCTTTGCGAAGCATCGTACTTTGAGGTTGGATAAGATAGAATCGCGAAGGCCGCGAGGTACGGGGTGCCGGCCTCGATCACTTTATCGTAAACCTTTACGGACTCGGCATCTCGGCCAACGGCATCGAGGGCGTTCGCCAGCAGAAGCATCCGTTTGGGCGTTTCTTGGCCCAGATTGGAAAGCGTCTGCAGGAGCCGGATCGCGTCATCGTACGAGCAATTCTCGTACTTCGCGAGCGCCATGGCGTAGATCGCGTCGCCGTAGCTTTGGCGATCCATCTTCTTAAATTGACTGGCTGCGATATCGATCGCTTGAGATTCGAATGCCGCGGTCGGTCGAAAGCTGGCGAGTAAGACATCCTTTCGCCGCTCGTTCCATGCCACCGGCTTCTGTGCGTATTTTCCGTAGTTCGGCTCCGTCAACTTGAAAGTCTCTTCTGACGTCCGCTGGGCAAGCTGAGTTGCCCACAACCCACCGGTTTGGCTGTCGCGCACCGTCGGATCGGCAATTGCGCGCAGGAGCGCATACGTGAAGGCACCGTGCTTTTCCCCCGCAAGCTCATAGGATCGTTTCCCGGGCGTCGTGCTGAGCAATACCGCCAGATTCGATTTGTCGCCTAGAATTTCCAGTTCCTCACCGAAACCATTGGCGGTTCCCGCTCGACAGGCATCTGCAATGATCAACACGTTCCGCATTCCGGCACTTGCGAAGCGCTTCGTGATCTCACGAACCGGTAAGCCGATTTCAGTGACATTCTCCATGGTCGCATCGGTGGGAGCTAAGAAGTCACCTTTATCAGTCCCAACTCCATGGCCGGAAAAGTAGAAGATGAAGAGATCGCTCTTGTCCAGGGACTTGTCCGCAAGGAGTCGATCAAGGCTCGACAGGATGTTCTTCGACGTCGGGGCAAGTTCCGGTTTATCATCGTCAACCAGCAATGTGATGTGCTGATCATCGAACTCCAGATTCTGCTTTAGGCAACTGGCGAAGTCCCGCGCATCCTTGGTCGAATAGCGCAACGCGCCCATCGAACTGTAGTTTTTCGCGCCAATTACCAGCGCGTACTTCTTTGGCGCGGTAAAGCGGAGGGTTTTTAGGAGATCCTCGTTATCAGCAGAGGCGATGACCGCCATAGCAAACAAGGCCAAAACAAGAATGAGTCGACGCACAGCCATTACAGACTTACGAGAGTAGCTCTTCATTACAGGAAAATGATGTCTCCTGTTAATTGTCGGCGTTTGCTGCCGCAACTTCGGCCAACATGGAAGCTAAGTTTCCGACCCTATCACCCAAACATTCAAACATCCGTTCTTTCTCTGGCTTTAGGACTTTCCGAGCCTGGATGACGTGATTGCGGCCCTCTTCGGTAAGACTGAGCACTCGAGCGCGCGCATCATGCGGGTGGTGCAGCCGTTCCAGCAAACCGTTCTGTTCTAGCGTCCGCATCAATTGCGAGGTCATATTTTCATCGATGGCTGCAAAGCGCGACACCTGCGCTTGCGTGACCGGTTCCGCCCCTCCCGAGAGCAGATCGATGCTGACCAGAATAATAAATTGGGTATGGGTAAGACCCAATGGCTCCAACGCTCGGCGCGCGCGCCTTTGCCATGCGTTCGTTACCAGCCAAAGCTGATACGCCGGGCTCTTATCGAGATCGGCTTGACTGATGCTAGTGCAGGGTAACTGTGACATTTACCGACAACCCTGCCCTCAGCTTATCCAAGTTCTTCTGATTAGGATCGAGGACGATCTTGACCGGAACCCGCTGCACCACCTTGGTGAAATTGCCCGTGGCGTTATCAGGAGGCAGCAAGGCGAAGGTGGCGCCTGTCCCCGCCGAGACGGAATCCACGGTGCCCTTGAAGGTTTCACCGGGGATGGCGTCCACCTCGACCTCTACTTTTTGCCCAGGATGCAGGTCGCCGGTTTGAGTCTCCTTGAAATTGGCGACGATCCAAGGCTTTTCATCTGGAATCAG
>JAEVZK010000007.1 GCA_023392285.1 Armatimonadota bacterium
CCAGGTTCTCGGCGGCTAGCCGAGTACGCCTTCGATATGGCGCGTAAACAGGGCCGGAAACGGGTCACCGCTGTTCATAAAGCCAACATCATGAAGCTGACCGACGGCATGTTCCTTCACGAGTTCAACGAGGTCGCCAAGAAGTACCCCGAGATGAACGCCGATGACATCATCGTCGACAATTGCTGTATGCAACTCGTCACCAGGCCCGAGCGTTTCGACGTGCTCGTCACCGAAAACCTCTACGGCGACATCGTCAGCGATCTTTGCGCGGGCCTAGTCGGCGGCTTAGGTCTCGCGCCGGGTGCCAACATTGGCGTGGACTGCGCTGTGTTCGAAGCTGTACACGGTTCCGCACCCGACATCGCCGGCAAAGGCGTCGCCAACCCGACCGCCCTCCTATTCAGCGCCCTCATGATGCTCCGCCACCTCGGCCAGCACGAGCTCGCCGCCCGCATTCAGAACTCCGTCATCCGCGTCTGCGGCGAAGGCCAGTGCCTCACCATGGACCTGGGCGGGAAGGCGAGCACTGAAGAATTCAAGGTCGAAGTCATTTCTCACGCTACCGGCTAAACCGAATGTGAACGCACGCTGCGCCCCGAAGACATGAGATTGTGGGCGGATCTTTGAACCATTCGGCCTGTCATGGTCTCAGTGCTGCTGTCCGAGACAAAGGCAGTATTGTTACCGACCAAGAGACAGCTCGCCCGCCACCGCTACTTCTTCTCTAACGCCGCACGAATATCTTTGCGCAGTTCTTCGGGGTCTAATTGGCCCCTGAACTCTGCGATCACGCGTCCGTCGCTCACCAAGAACAAAGCGGGAATCCCGACGATCTTCAGGTTTGCCCAAGTTGATTTAGTATCTAGAAGCACGGGATTGTCCCACTTCTGCTTAGCTAAAAAGCGATCCAGCGTTTCCTGCTTCTCATCGATACTGATCGAGAGCACTTCAAATCCATCGCCCGAGAACTCGGCTCGAACCTTGTCGAGCTTTGGTTTGAGTGCAAGGCACGGCTTGCACCAAGTCGCCCAATAATCCAAGAGAACCACCCGCCCCTTCAGGGCGGCGGTATCCCAAAGTTTTCCATTCTGATCCTTCAGATCCAGTGAGGGGAGCTCCATCGGCAACTCCAGTGGAACGTAAAGATCCGGATTCTTTTTGAAAGTCTCGACTTCTTTGCCATTACAGAAGAAGTAAGCCTTTCCTTTGTACATGAGACCCGCCGCTGGCTTTTCTTCGCCGTGGCCGTTTCCGGACGCCGTGCAAACGGCGCAGGTCGCTTTCTTCGGAAGCTCCTTTTTTGCGATGTCGGCAGGCTTATCCTGCAAGAGCGGAAGGGAAAGGGAGATGATTGCGAGTAAGAGTTTGATCATTTTTCAGAATCCAAAGCTGACGCTGATGCCGGGGTACCTGAACCATATCCACATGGCGGATACGCTCCATGTTTCCTTCGCATACGTCAGCAGCAAGTGAGATTTACGCCCGTCATTCATAAACATCGTGGTCAGCTGAAGTGCCAGGCCATAGCTGAGCCCAAATGGGAAATTGATTTGTTTGTCCGCTTCGGAATAGTTGATGCTGACGTATGGTCCTAGACGCAGATCGGAGAAGTTCTTGGCGAAAGTCAAGTAGTAGGCGTGCGGGCCTTTCCCGGTGCCGATTCGATCGCTGCTGGTGCCTAAATTCATCATCGGATATCGTTCAGTCTCGGGCGATAGGGTCCAATTGCCGATAAATCCGGCTTCGCCGGCCGCAGGATTCCACTCGATGCCGGCTTGAAAACGAGGCGTAAAGCGGTAGGTGCCGGTAAAGCGGTAGCGTGGGCGCGGCAAGTTGATGTCAACATACCGTGCACTGAACGTCCATCTTGTACTTATCTCCCCCGAACTGAGGAAGCCCCCTTCACCGGGTCATCCGGTTCACGTGGGAACTTGTAATGGAGGCTTCTGCGGCGTTTGCCCCAGCCCTCCAGACGATAGCAAAAGCATGGCAAAGGCGGTGAGCGTGCCTTTCAAGAAAGCTCCAGAGGCTTCAATTGACACCGCTGTGCGTCTCCTGCTTTAGCGCTCCAAACCCGACTACGCAGCAGCCGTCCACCCTTAACTTCACTCGACGCTCGAGTCTCATCAGATCTCGTTTCAATATCGAATTGTCAAGGTGAAACTCTTTCCAGAGATGCTCAAGCCGAGCACGTTCATTTTCGGCAAGACGGTAGATGATCCACGTACGGCGCTTTTCGATGCCTACCAAGCCGGCATGCCGGAGGACCTGGAGGTGTGTGCTCAGAGTGCTCTGGCTCACCTCGAAAGCGTCTGCCATCTCGCAGACACACAATTCGCTTTTCACCAGAGCCGACAAGATGCGGACCCGCAGGGGATCGGAAAGCGCCTTGGCAAAGAGGATCAGTTCTTCCATTTCGGTATTTCGCATAATACCGAATTAAATCTTTTCAACACGGGTCTGAGTGTGGATAGGAATCTCTTACGGGTTGGAGAACGGAGAGTCCCATTTTGGACCCGCTCCACCCTCCGAGCGCCAAGTGTTCAATGCTTTATCGAGCGCCCGCTCATCGACCTCAGCCACGTCTTGCAAATCTTCGCTGAGGTGGACACTGGTCCACGGCACATCGATGGTCGCCGCAAGCATGTTTCGCTCCCTCGATTTCAACACCGTATCCATACTCTATACTACGTCGAAAAGGGCCATTCGGTGTATCTGGCGAGTGGCTGAAGAAGGGCCGGATTGCCGTTCGCACGCAAGTCTGACCAGGAGCGGAATTCATGAGAGACTTCGATTTCTACTTGATCACGATACAATTTGAAGAACATGACCACGAGACTGGAAACCGGGCCCTGTGCCAGAACCTTCTCAGGAGCCGGTTCCGATGACGAAGCATTGAACAGCGTTTTCATGCTCGCAATCATCGAGGTGATTGTATCGCCGCTCAATGCCTGCGACTCCCATGATTCCGGCCGTCCCGGTAGAAGCAGGTGAAGCAGTTGAGCGAAAACCTCGGCGACACTCAGCCCCGAAAGGACGGCGAGGCGGTAGTCAACCTCGCGCCACGGCAGAACCATCGCGCCCTTGACATCTTCGTCGGAAATCGTCAATCCCTTCCCAACGGATTCGATGTTCACAGGTCCGTACTTGAGCCACGGCACAAGCCGCTCCATCGGATGAAAAGGCTCGGGATGCGGAGCGGCCAATCCTTCGTCGAGTAAGTCGATGAAGGTTTTCGTGCCACGATCATTCGGGTTCGTCACCAGCAGTGAAGGATCTTCAGGCGACATCGTGCCGCTCGGGGATGGATTTTGAACGCCGTCAGTGAGCGGTCTTAACTCATCTAAGTAGTGA
>JAEVZK010000122.1 GCA_023392285.1 Armatimonadota bacterium
GTTGATAGTGTCGGCGGTCTTCCAGAGCGAGAGAACCGAGTCGTTATACGCCTTCACCGCCTTATCGCCCGCGCTCTTCTTCTTGGCCGCTACTTCGTCAGGAGTCGGCGCGAACTCCGTTCCTTGCAACTGGCGCGCGAAGTAGTCGATATCTCCCGGATTGTCGGCGCGATCGAAGCTGGCGCGAACCTGTTTGCTCGTCTCATGCCTCTCGCGCATGTCCTGACGCTGGTCGATCCGGTCTTGCTGATTCATTGACTTTTCATAGCCCTGCTCTCCGAGGATCTGCTGTTGCACGAAATCGCGCTCGTCTGCCGCCTGGGACTGTTGAGCCTTGTAAGCGTTCACCTGGTCCTGATGCTCTAAAGCGTGGCGCTGGCCCGCGATCTGATGCACCGCGTCTGCGGCATGATCGAACCGGCCCGTAATCGCCCCGCCGATCAGCCCTGCCCAAAGCTCCTCTGGGCGCAGTTGCACGTTGGGGTCGTACTGAGGAGGAGGCGCGGAAAGCGTTTGCCCGAGTTGCGACAGCCTTGAGAGAAGCTGCGCCTGATGCGCCTCGCTTTCGGCTTTCATCTGCGCCTGGTTAATCTTGAACGCCGCCCGGTCGTCGATCTCCCGGTCCTTATCCAGTTGGCGCTGCTTTTCATCATGCACCATGTCGCGCAAGTCCTCGTAAGAGCCAGGCCTAGGAGGAGGAGGAGCGCTCCAAAGCGGCGAGGTGAAGACGTCTTGCTGAATCGGCAGTTCGTCGCTCATGGATGCCCCACCCCCGTAACGCTCGTCACGCCGCCGCTTGGGTCGCCATTCGTCCCAGCGCCGCCACTGCTGCCGCCACTGCCAGCGAACCCGCCAAGGATGGAGAGTCCCCCAGCGCCGAGCGCAGAGGACGATCCAGTAAGCGAGCGCAGCGCATCCGAAAGCGAACCCGTGAAACCGACTGATCGAAAGGCATCACGGAGCTTCTTGAGCATTTCGACCATATCGGTGCTTCCCGTGCCCAGCGCCGACATGTCAGGCTGTGTCTGATCCATCGTAGTAACCATAGTGCTGCGCCCCTCCATAGCTGTCGCCCGATCCGCCCGCGCCTCCCTTCTTCTTGAAGGCTTCGGTGAGCCCAGAAAGAAGAGCAGAAAGAGAACCCGTCATATCGCCCTGCGGTGAGAGCTGATAGGCCCTGAAGTAGGAATCTGACACATTGCCCGGAGCCGCTCCAAGAGCGACGGTGTAGGCGTTCTGCTTGCGCGCGAACTCCGATCCCGCCCGATCGACGGCAAACGCCCTGATCGGATCGGCGGCGCGAGTTGTAGCTCCCGCTGCCCGCACGTTGAACTCGCTTGATGTGCCAGGCGTCCCACCACCTGCGGCGAATTCAGCGGTCACCCTTTTGAGGGCGTCCGCGATCGAGGCGTCAGACGCGACCTTGGCCGTTCGAATCGCCTCATCGGTTTCCGTCTTCGGATCGTAGGCGTCTGCCATATGCAGCATCTTCTGAGTGGCTGCCAGCTTCTCGGCGTCCAGCGCGCTTTGAAGGTTCAGCCCCTTCGCCATCAACCCGTTCGCCTTGTCGGCTTGCCCTTTCTGCTGCAAAAGCCCGAGCGCGCCAAGGGCAGTAGGCGCGAGCCAGCTCATGGTTGCTGCAGGCATTAGATTTCTCCCTGGTAGATTTCCATCACTTTTGTAAATCCCCGGTCAGTCCAGAACTGACGCATCGACAGGTCACCTTCCGTTTCAAAGTGAACGTTGACTGTAGAGGCTCCCCAAGAACCAGCCTTCTTCCGGGCCGCGCGCCACATGAGCAGCGCGCCATGAGCATCCGGCGACCAGCAGCGCGTATCGTGGCCGAGCACCGCGTCTGACATCGATTCATTGCGGCTAAGGCAGATATGCCCCTCGATTCCGCGTTCGGGATGGACGAGCACTCCCACCCACGTCTCCACACCCGTATACAGTGGAAGCCCGAGCGCGAGGATTTCTTCGGGCGAAGCATCTCTGACCTGGAAGTTCATGTACTAGACCCCGATGTCGCCGCCTCACGGCTGATGATGACGTTCTCGATCGTGTCTCCGGACGAACAGCCCTTGAATCTGAGCTTGTAACGCCAGCCAGGAGCGACGTAGAAGTTAGCGAGAACCGCTTTGCCGCTCTCCTTCGTGAAGGTCTTCTCGGAAATGATGAGGTTGTTGCCGTCCTGCACCCAAACTTCCACCTTCGGTGTTCCGGTGCCCTGAATGGTCATGCCCTTAATCTGCTCGCGGCCAGTCTCGAGCCACCCCGTCTCGTATTCCCAGGCAATATCGGTGCCCGCGTCGTTTTCCGCGCCGGTGCCCATCTGATAAACCGCTCCGGTGGAACTCAGGAAGAAGAAGCCGCGCTCGCGGTTGGTGCAAATCGCCTTCACTTTGTGCTGCAAAGTGCCCGAAAGCCAGCGCTTTTCTCTTGTCAAGCAGAGAAAGGCCGCGCCATTAAACACCCAAATCTCATCTCGGTACTCAGCAATGGTTAGCCCTGAGTAGCTGCCACCCAAGAGATCGGACCATGACCTGCGAACCTCAGCGGTTTCCTCGCGATCGGCGAGTGTGCCATTGTCCTGGCCGTTGAAGCTGCGCCCTACGCTGTAATACCAAAGCCCGTCCTGCGATCCGACTTCGAAGCCGCCGCCGTACCCACAACTCGCGCGGTAACCCACCGAACCGCGAGATCCTGGGAGACGACGAAAAGAACTGGCAAACGCCGGCGAATCTCCTACCATTGCATAAGCTGAATAGCTGGTCGCCGCATAAAGGCTTTCTTGCCCCGCGATGCCGTATACCTCTTCTGCCCGGCTGTCGGAGACGTAATCGGTGCGGCCGCGCAGAAGATCGGTATCTGAAGGCTGCTCAGCGTCAGTCTGGTCGGGTGAGGGAGCAAACCGGAAGGGTTGCCCAACCCACGAAAGATGAGCCTGACGGCGCGCCCCGACGACAAGGCATTGATGCCACGTCCCGATCGCGATCCCCGGCGAAGCGAAATCAGAAGGAGCTAGTCCGAGCTGATTGTCGCCAAACTGCGGCAGGTCGGCAAGCTCAGATTCGAGGAACGTGTCAATGATCGAAGGAGTGCCCGTGTTGGCCACGCCATAGGTTCCATCGGCATTTGGCAAGCGGTGAAAAATTCCCGTCTTCTTGTCGCGACGATAGAAATAGAGCTTGTCTGATGATGTGAGATTGGCGTTTACGGCTCCAGTGATCGTCACTTTGGCACCACTGATCGTGTTGGCTGGCGGGATATTGAAGGTGAACACTGTCGGGCTCAAATCACTTTCCAGCCCGGTGGAGTCACTTACATAGCTGTACGCATATTCAATGCGCGCCGTGGTCGGCGAGGCGTCCAGATTCAGGGGAGCGTTATCATTGAGCCACTGGTAGCCAAGAAGCGGCTGGATGGAAATCGTTTGTCCGCTCGATAGTAAACGGATGTAAAACGTGACCCGAAACTTCCGGATATGAACGCGCTCTGATCGCGAAGCACCCTCCATTTCAAAGTAGCGGCTGTTGTTCGGGCCAGCGTAGGTGACGTTCGTCGATGCGGCTCTTGGCACGTATGTCGAAGCAGACGAATCAATCAACGTTAGCCCAGTTAGCTCCCGGTCATTGAAGTCGTTATAGGTTCCGTTTGCTGCACCAAATCGCAGCTGGATAAAATCGTTGCGGCTAAAGTCTTGATCCGCGCTCCATTCAAAATCAACCGTTACCTGCGCGTCAGCCTGGTCGTGTGTGAGTGTAAAGACAACGTTCCCGGTGGATTGGATAGATGTGGTTGGATTCGATGTCTGCCATCCAGACATGCCCGTGATGCTGAGCCCGGTGGTCGAGACAGTATTCGCGCCCCCGATGGTTGAACCTACTGCCGTAGGCGCAAGCGCCGGGCGAGATGGGCGAGAGAACGTCGTCGTCGCATTGGCAGACGTGCCGATCGTCTTGGCAATCATCCCTTGCGTCTGGTTCACGCCGTAAATCTTGTTGCTGTACTGGGCGAAGACCCACTCGCCAGCATTCAATCCCGTTGCGACCTGCGTAAAAACACCGCTAACCGGGTCGATCACATAGAGCGTGGCCGTCGTGTCGCCGCTCTTTTGAATGACCGCGATGTACTCTTCGGCAAGTCCACCCTTCACTTCTTCGGTGATCGTGATCGCAGGGCTTGTCCCGCCCGAGAGTGAGCTGGTCGACGTGATGAGATTGACGTCCAAATTCGCGTAGGTGCCCGTGAACTGAATAATCCAAGCGCTGGTTGGGCCAGGACCGCCCGTCACCCGCACGTCTCCAATTAGGATTTCCGCAAGGTCTTCCAAGGCTTGCTGCACCTGCGCTGCCGTGGCATTGTAAGGAATCGCCGCCGTGGTGCCACTCACGTTCGCGGGCGAAACCCAGGTGAGCGTAAACGTGCCGCCCGTCGGAACGCCAGTGATAGTCACCTTCTGCTGTTCATCGTTACTGAACTTGCCGTAGCCGAATCCCCAGCCAACGTCAGCAAGCGACGCGCCGGACCTCTGCCCGAAGAGCGTATAGCCCGCCCGTGCCTCGAGGATGCCGCGATCGGTGTTGCAGTTCGACATCGACCAGCAGCGGCCTTTCGGAATGCGGTTTTCTGCAACTGAGTTGAGAAGCCCGCCGAAATCGAGCGGTTCGCGCTGCACGTTAGCCAACGTTGAAGATGCTCCTTGTCCGGTACCGGCCACGCACAACCGGATCACGCCTCATGCTTTCCGTTTGCTGAATCAGTTCCTGCATCTGAGCAGCCGCGCCCTTGTTGAAATAGCTCATGCGCTCGTAATCGGACTCTGTGTTAGAGCTCCAGTTGATGAGCCCAACGGCGATGAAGACAGCCGCGCATTCGATGAACTCTTCTGGAATCGACACCTCAACGACGTCGCCGCTCGCATCGGTGGCAATGTCGGGATGCAAGACGCTACCCGCCGCGAAGCAGTTGGAATACGCCTGGTCCGGCACCTTATACAGCCGAATCGATGTGGGAGAAAGCCTGATCGCGCGCGAAGGTCGCCCAGTGCCTTGAACCTGATAGCCGCTGTCCAGATGCAGGAGATCATTCAGCGTGATAAGACCGGGTGAATGGCTATCCGATAGATCGTAGAGCGGCGCGCCGTCGATGGTGATGAAGTCCACCCACGCGATCTGTGAGGCGAACGCATCTCCCCTTAGGTCATAGATTCCATTTGAGGGAATCGAGCCGCCAGGGTCCAGCGTGAAAGCGATTTGATCGTTATAGAGGCAGCGGGTTCTAGCAGAAAAGGAGCGCAGTTGCCGGTTGCAGACCGCGTTCATATCCGGATCCTCAGTGACGTAAGGGTTCCCCGACGTACTAACGATCTGCTGGACGATGGACATTAATTCGGATCGGGTCATGTCGATAAAACGGGAAAGCCGTAAACACCTCAAGGCGACATGTTTACGGCGTGGTCATGAGGCTGTGATTAACTGATGTCGCGAATCAAGCCGTTGAGGGCAGGGTCATTGCAACCGAGGCCAGCCCAGATGGTGCCGACCTGCTCATAAGCGTCGGTGCCGGGAATCTTGGCCAGCGGGTGCAGCTTCGGAGCCTTCTGCATGGCGGCGTACCAGACCGAAGAGGTCAGCACGGCGATCGATCCGTTCAAGGTTGAGCCGATGCGCGGGTCCTGAACGCCGGTTGCGCCCCGGTAAACGACGTTGTCGATACCGAACTTCACCGAGAAGCCTTCGTGCGTGAACCGCTCGTTCGGAGCGATCGAGTTCTTGAACTTGCCCCACACGTTGTTCGACGCGGTGTACGAGCAGAGCAGCACGTCCGGCTTGCCCTTGCGGTTCATGTTGCTCTTGGCAGCAATGCCATCAAGCATGTCATCGACCAGCATCAGGTCAAATGCGCCCGCGCCGGTCTTGAGCTGAGCCGCCCATTGCGTGTCCGTAGACTGCGAGATGCCGCCGGGCGAGTTGGACGTCGAGAGCACGTAATAGAGTCCCAGCGCCTTGCTATTGTCGCTCGCGTCGATCGTGGTAGATGCAAAGTCCGTGCTTGCCTTGTTAAGCCAAGAATCGTTGAACTGCATCTTCTTACCCTCGAGCAGATTGCCCCGCTCGCCATTGGCAAGTGTCGTCGCCTCAGATTCCAGGATCGTGTAGTTTCCTCGGTAGTGGCCGAAGTAGTACTTGGCCTGGCTGAGTGCGTTTGTGACGTTGTAGGACATCGCGACAAGCTCGCCCGATCCTGTAGCAACGCCCGCGACCGGGTTGGTCTGATCGTCGCCCAGGATGCCAAGAATCATGGCGTTGCGCTGGACCGTGAACCCCTTATTGAAGTTCGTGCCCTGCATCTCCAGGATCTGGAGAAAAGGGTGAGCGGAGGTCCAGATGCTCCGCCACGTGTTGGTAATGCGCTGCTCGACTGCGACAGCCGCAGCATTCAGAAAGTTAGAGTTTCCAGAAAAGCTCATTTATTTGTTTCCTTATCGTTGCGATGGGTAGCCGGATGCAGGCAGGGAGGAGGAAAGGCTCAAGATTTCTGCGGGATCAAACCGCGCCTGGCCATAGCGAAGATCTCGTCGGCGGTCATGCCGCTTGAATCGAAGGTGTTGCCCTCGCCCGACGGTGTCTCAGGAGCCTTGCTCTGACGATTCTTCACCGCCTCGTTGGCAGATGCCGCCGCGAGCGATTTGGCATTGACCTTGAGCCATGCCGCAACACCGTCCGAAACGCCCGTCGACTTAACCGCTGCGGCGATTTCGGTAGGAGCAACATCCCGACCGTATTCCGCTTTGATCGACTGCGCCGCATCGGCAAGCATCCGCTCTTCTTTGGTTCCCCGGACGTGGCTTTCCACTTCCGGCAGAACCTTCTTCACCTCGGCGAACTGACCTTCAAGCGCCTGAAGCCGCTGCATCGCCGGTGCGAAAGCTGCGACGATCGCGCGAGACTCCTCAGAGAGTTCGTTCCAGTCGATCTGCGGCACGTTAGCGCCCGCTGGCACCACCGGAGCGTTGCTCGCCGGAGCTGCGCCTAGCGAACCGCCAGACTCAAGCTGATCGACCATGGCGAAGAACTGATCCCTCGCGGCGTCCGGTAGCGCGGCCAGTTTCTGACCTACTGCGACAAGCGCCTCGTTCTGAGAGAGCAGCATCTCGCCACTCTTCTTGAGCTCGGCCGCTTCCTGGAACCGCTTATTCGAAGCCTTCGTGATCTCGTCGGCGTTTCGGGCTTTGGTGATGAGTCCCTTGAGCTCTTCCTCGTCGTACTCGGTTTCGCCGTATTTCAGCTTGCCGTCTACGATTTGAAAGGCTGCGGGCTTCTCTTCCTCCGCCGGTTCGTCTTCCTCATTTGGAGCTTCTTCCGCTCCCCCGTCTGCACCCGTTTGGGATGTCTGTGGCTCGTCGAAAAACATGTGGTTAGCGTCGATAGGATTAGAGCTATCACTCGTTCCCTCGAACAACTCGTCCGCTGTTGAATCGATTGCGTTATCTATGTTCATGTGTGTCCTTCTTGCACTCCTTCACGTCAAGCGGTTGGAACTTTAGGTTCGCCGCTTCGGGCTAGTAGCAAAAATCTATTGCGCTGTAGAGCTGAGCGCCGCGCCCATCGGCGTCTGCGCCGGATCTGGCGGCTGGAGGTACTGCGCGATGTTCTTTTCACCCCTGGCGCGCAGGTAATTCTCGTAGGCCTTGGCTAGCGCGTTCGGGAAGATGGCTTGCACCTGAGCCGCGATCTCCATGTCCTTGACCGCGTCCGCAACCCTGGCCGCTTTGGGTTGGAACTGCGTCGTCTCCTCGCTAATCACGAGGTCAGCAAGCGGGCGAAGGAACATCTTCACCGGCTTATAAGCGTCGAAATCAAGTTGCACGTCGCCGACCTGGATCGAGCAGGGCATATCGTCATTGAGCGCCCCGACCGCGATGAATTTGCGGACCGAACGCTCCCACCATGCCGCATGATCGCGGCTGACGTAGGCGGTGGTGAGGCCGCTCATCGAGGCAATCTGGTTGACTTCGGCGGCAAAGTCCGTGCCCTCCTGGGTCACACCGTTGGCGTATGGATTCGTGCCGGCGGCCGAGGTGAAAGCGCGTTCGTAATAGGATCGGCGCTCGCCTAAGCTGGCGTCAAGCTGGATCCCTTGCGCGGGGAGGACAGGAGACTCGTCGAATTCGACATACGCGCCTGTTTCGCCCCGCTGGAAGTTCTCCAGCGCCTCGCCCTTGAGCGTTCCCTTCTTACCCTGATAGAACGGCGCGCCCCGTTCGACGACAAGATTCTCGTACCGCTCCTGTTTCCAAAGCGCCACCTGCGCAGGAAGCATCAATTCAACCATGCTGATCGGCTGGCGCACACTCGGCAACGCAAGGAAGAAAATCGGGTCGTGGGGGATGAATGGCACTCTGCGCCCATGCACATTGAAGTAGTGCGGATTGTCGCCTGAGTAAACCGGCTTTTGGTTGATCCCCTCGACGTTATCACCGCGGATGAAGACGTAGAAGCTCCCATTTCGAGCCGTGTCGATGTCGTAGTAGTACTCGAGCGCAAGAATCTGATCCAGTTGGACCGCGTCCTTGCTCAGATACTCAGTGAATGCCTTCGCGCCGAAGACACTGATCCAGTAGTAAAGCGGCTCGCGGTACGTGCAGCTCGCCCACTTGATCTTCGAAAGCGTTGGCGCGTGAACATCCCATTTCATGTCAAGGGAATCGTTCACGCGCAGCACCGGATAATCCCGCGTGATGCAAACGCCTGACCAGCCAATGCCGCCCGTGATGTAATCGAGCAGACCAAGCCGCATCTCGTCCTTAGCGCCGCAGCCTAAAGGAGCTTCAGCCAACCGTTGTTTCACCCATCCAGAGTTGACCGCTGCCTCTTCGAACTTGAGGTCTTCGAACTCCACTTCGGGCGAGGCGAACGTCACCTGCATCAACACTTGCTTGACGTGCTGCAAAATGCGGTTCGTATAAGCCTCATCGTAGCTGTTGACAATGAAATCGTAGAATTCAGCGAGCTTCTTCTGATCCTCTGGCCCATCCGCGGCCGCAGCCGGAGCATCAAGAATGCTGCTGAAGTCGCCAGCAACCAGCTTGCGATTGCTGTACACCTTGCGCTTGAACGGCTCGAGCACGGCTTCGGCGTGACGAATCCTGGCCCGCACGATGTCATCGCGTCCACCTGGCTTAATCTGATCGAAGAGTTCGGGTTTTGCCATGGATTTAGCTATCGCGTGACGCCGTAAGATTCATCGCCTTCGCTTCGGGGGTCTTCAGCCAGTCTCGATGCGCCTTACGGCCCTCGATATTTGCATCGCTCATGTAGGCGGGCAAGGGCATGATCGTTGCGCCGCCGGTAATCAACCTGCGCACGGGTTCGCCGCACTGCATCACCGCGCCGTCCCCGTCCTCGCCGTACACCGATGCGGCTGGCAGGAGCTGAGGGCAGGTCGTGAGCGCCGCATCATGCATGCTCTGCTGGATTTCAAACTCGCCGCAGCTTGGACACTCGTAAACGTAGGTCAAGAGAGTTTTGCCCCCTTGAATGTCAAAGTGAGATTCGCGGCCTCGCTGAACGGGATGAAATGCTCCTCGACTTTCTGCCCGCCGCTGTAATAGTCCACCCTTCGCAGAACAACGACGCCCTGGATGCGGCCAATCTTGCGATAACCGGCGCGGTATGCGTCGTTGCCCACCCTCACCGTGTACTGCGGCATCCCTGACCCCCAGTGACGCAGTGGCGCTTTGGGGTCGTGAGCTGAATAAACCTGTGCGACGATGCCCAGCACCTGCAAATGCAGGGTGAGGCTAACGTCGGCGAGTTCTAAAGAGGCGTTGGAGGTCTCGTTCATCCTTCTTCTTGATTTCCTCGAGCTGCGCGCTGCGCATCTGCTCTGGTGTCGGAACCGGTATCGCGGTTGGGGCACTGCGCACGTAGCCGTAATGCCCGTAAATCGTGGCGGTGATCGCGTGATCAGCGCAGTTCTTCGAATCCATCTGCTCTTTGCCGGCCTCTTTCGGCCACTTCGCGCCACAAAGCTCCTTCCAGAGATTCGGGCAGAGGTCCTTGTCGATGTACAGGTTCGGTCTGCCGTCCTGATAATCGAAAAGCGAGTCGAGCAGCTGCTCGCCGTTCATCCTCGAATAGCCATCGCCGTAGCCCTTCTCGATCACGCTGAAGCGAGGATCGGAGCCGAGCACTTCGCGGTAAATCGCCGCGGCCGTCTTGTCGGTTGGGCCTTCGTGCGCCGGGAATCTGTCCCACATTGCCGGGTCGAGCCGCAGCGTATGGATTTTCTCGTTCTGTCCCGTCGCATCGCGGATGATTTCTGCTTGCTTTGATGCCACAAGCCCAGCTTGGTAACGCTCTCTGAACGCCCAAGAATTTCCATCTTCATCAGTCGCGAACCAAATCGCGGCAAATGGAGCGGCAAGCCCATAATCGCCGCCAATATGCACCGGATAATGAGCCGGAAGGCCGTATGGAAAGCGCTCCCGGAACCGGTAGCAGTGAATCTTCTCGTCAAGATCGGGCCAACGTGAACCTTCCGGTTGAACCCACTTGCCAGCAAAGTATCGCTCGCGCAGATGCCCTTTCTTCCTTGAGAGAGCGCCGATATAATCCTCGCCTTCAGGTGTCCAGCAGCCCAGCTTATGGTCATAAAATCGCGGATTGTCTTCAAATCTCGCCTCGATGATCGGCAGCGTCTGCTCTTCGTAAGCCCGCTGATAAATCCAGTGCGTCGGCGCGCCTGGGTTTGTGTCGCCGATGAGCTGATGATAGGGTCCGCGCCCGTTGCGGAGGCGCATATCTAATTTGTCCCAGACCTCGTCCTCGATTTCGATGGCTTCCTGGACGTAGATGAAATCCCACTCGGTGGACATCACCCGGTCGGCTGCTTCGGCATTATCGAGACCTGCAAGCACGATCGTCGAACCGTTCGGATAGTGATAGGCTGAGCGGTTCGCTCTTCCCGCGCCTCTGGTCAGCGGATCGCCCTCCGGAAGAACGTGATCCTCGAAGGTCACCATCGCCGATTCGGTCAAGCTCTTGCGCGTGGCGCGGATCCAAAGCGATCTGAGTTTCGGATACTTGAGCGAGAGATAGTGATTCTTCTCGATGATCGCGCGAGATTTGCCCGTGCCCGCCCGCCCCGAAACCATGAGGTTGCGCTCGCGGCTGTAGAAGACATCTTCGGCGGTTCCCCATGGCCTGTACGGCGCGTTGGCGGCAGTGACCTGCACTACATCCTTGAATCATCGATGTTGATGAAGGCTTTTACCGGCTGATCGTCGGACGTGACATCCATCTTTGTCCCGAGGCCATATTTGCCCAGGGTGTCAGCCGCCTTGATGCGCTCAGCAGCGTTCGGCTTACGCGTGTACTCGTTTCCAAACATGTCGCGGCAAGTGATGTCGAGCGTCCCGTTCGCGATTTTGATGATGTCGCCGATCGACTCATCAAAGCCCTTCAGGAGCCGTTGGCGAACCTCGCTGGGTTTGCGTCCGACTCCTTTGGTATTCCCGGATTTCAGGCGTCCGCCGCCGTGATGTCCGGGTCTTGTGGGCTGCTCTGCTATTCCGAACTCTCCGGCGCGAGGTCCTCACCCAAGACGCCAATCGCGACAATGACGCGGTTGGCAGGGCTGAACGGAGGCAGCGCATCGTAGGTCTTCGTGCCGCTCCTCGCATCAAGCGATCCAAGCGGCTGATTGAACGCTCGATCGACAGCCGCTTTCGCGCGGTCGATCATGTTCGTGGAGTAGCCAGAATCGGCGCGGAAGTTGATCGTCTCCACCCGGAGCCATCGCTGCGAATTGAAGTCCTCGTGGCGATAGAGATCATCGTTCACCTTCTGCAGAAGTGGCAATTCAACCAGCCCGGCATCACTCACGTCGTTCTGGCGCGCCTTGATCGTTCGCTCAACAGCGATAGCCAGGCTTTCACCTGGAGCGCGAGAGTCAAGCAGTTTCACCACCTCGTTTGCTTCCTCATTAAGAGCATCCTTTGCCCGCTTCGCCGCATCGAAATCGGCTTTCAGCTGCTTGTTTTCAGCCTCCAGCGCGACGACTTGCTTCTCGGTCTCCGTGAGGCTTGCGTCCAGCGACTCAATACCCGCCTGGAGAAGCGCGACGAAGTCGACCACTTCGCTATCTGCGTCGATGACCTTCTGCGGAGGCTTGCGATATGCAAGCTCTGCATCGGGTTCGTTGATGAGCACCGGCTTAGCCGGAGTTTCTGTTTTTTCTTTACCCATTGAGTTGTCCTTGTTCAAAATGGCGGCGAGTCTAGGATTCGAACCTAGGAACCCGTTTACGGGGTTGCCAGCTTAGCAAGCCGGTGCTATCGTCCACTCTGCCAACTCGCCCCGATCTTTACGCCGCTTGAGATTCCTGCCAAGCGAAAGCGCGCTGGAGTGTCAGCGTCCTGGCCGTGGTCGTGTTGGTCTGCACTGAGGCGCGCAGAGTGAGGTTCGTCGATGTTAGCGGGAAGTTGGTCGTCGTCGTTTGGCAGAAGACGTTCACGCCGTTGAAGTAGAAATTCACCTCTTTGGTGCCGTCGTCGACAACCACATCGAGCAGCGCATAAGTAGCATCGGCCAGCGTGTAGCCTGTGAGCGTCTGCGTGGTTGAAGTGGATGCCTTGCGCACCACAGCGCTAAGCGTCGTGGTGTTGTGCGCCTTCCAAAAGCCCACGAAGTCGGTGATGCCCGAACCGATCGTGCCAGTCGAGCCAGACGTGCCGAAAATGTTTGATGTTGCCGAGTTAGAGAACCCAAGCAGCAATCCGCCGTTGAGCGCTGAAGCGAGATTGATTCGGAACCGCGCCCAGAGTTTGTCGGTTGCCGACATCTGGTAGGGCTTCCAAACCGTGGTGCCAAAGTCCTTAGACTGCTCCATCGACGTGACCGCATCGCCCGTGGCCGCAGTGACCATCTGGATCGTGGCGGGGTGACCGTCGACCGTAGTGATCGTACCGGAGCCGAGCGTCTTCACCCAGTTCGCGGCGAGAATCGTGTCAGTGGCGGGCGAGCCGTCCATTAGCCCTGCCATCGCGCCAATCGGACGAGTGTGCATGAGCGGGCCAGCTTGATTGCCAGCTACGGAACGAAAAGGATCGGTATTGCTTGAGATGCCGAAGAGTCGGCGAACGGATGCGAGCATGATGCTGAACCTCCTGAAAGGTGCGTTTCTGCGGGGCAGTCATCGCGGCGCTAGTGAGCAACCAACGTTTCTGCGGATATAGAGGGGCTGTAGCGACTAAGCGCAGAGAAGAAGGCTGGTCTTGAGCGCCTGGCGCGCCCGGTGAAGACGACTCTTGATCGTGCCGATGGGGCAGCCGATCTCTTTGGCGACCACATCGTAATCTTTGCCGTCCACGATGCAAAGCTCGAAGACCTCTTTCAGGTCAGGCGCACTCAGAATCTTTCGTGATCGTGCGAGCAACTCTTCCGCTTCGATTCGAAGGAATTCGTCCTCAGACCTCGCATCGCTCACGTCGTAGGTTTGCTCTTCTTCGGCCAAACACTGGAGCTTACGGCGAAGATCGAACGCCTTACGCTGGATGATTCGGTACACCCAGGCGCGGAAGTTTGAGTGATCCTCAAGTGTGTCGAACGCTCTGGAAGCGGCAATGAAACTCTCTTGGAGCACATCCTCAGCATCCTCCCTCGACGCGGTTAGCCGGCGAGCCCACCGTGAGAATGATGCCTGATCCTTTTTCCAGAGCGATTCGAGATTCATTCCGTAGGATTTATGACGGCGACAGCGTAATGTCCACGTCGAAAATCACTCCCTTGATAGGTTCGGCGTGAACGTGCCGCGCGAACGATGGGAGCGGTGCCGAGTAACTAAAGATTGGAAAGCCCTCAGCAGAAACATCCACCGTGACATCGCCGCCGTCAATGTGCCCAGTCAGCTGCAGCTGGATGCCTGCAATGTTAATCCTCTTGGACACTGAGCCGTTCGCGTTAAATGTGATTTGCTCGTTGATTTGGGTGGTCTTCCAACCCGTGACGATCCAGAACCACAAGATCTTGATCCGAGTGCGTTGCTTGAGCGTTCCGATGACTGAGAGTTTCATGTGTTTCCTTGCTGCGTGATGGCAGCTTCCTTTGTCGACATCTCGTCCAGGTGCGTCTTGATCAGATCCTTCGCGGTCTTGGTGAGGCGCGCCTTGAACAGGTTGGTGAAGCCGAACAGCTTGTAGCCCATGAGCGACACATTCTCGAGGATGCTCACGGACTCAGCCAAAATCAAAATGCCGAGGCCGATGCCGACACTGATTGCCACCCCAGCATCACTCATCGACGGAATTGAGCGCGGCACAATCGCGAGCACCATCACCACCGCGCCATAAGCGACGATCTTGCCGAGAATGTCGCTCAGTCGCCGCGAGCTAATCTTCGAACCCAGCTTGATCGCTGCCCATACGCCGGTTGCAGTGTCGGCGAGTATTAAGGTGAACAGCGCAATGGCTGTGTTGCGCAGCTCGTCGATCGGCAGTAGGTAATGAATGCAAGCGGTCACGATTCCAGCGAAAATCTTAAGGATGGGAAGGTCGGTAGCCAGCTTGCCGAGTTGATACCAACTCTCTCGTGCGAGTCGCTCGATCACCTAGAAATCGCCCCTCTTCGGCGAGAGAATGCCGATCAAGACGTAAAACAGCACGACCGCGATGACAAACCACCAAAAGGGATGCATTAGTGCGGCCTCCAGACGGGCAGATCCACGAGATTGCCCAGGTGATCGATGTCGTAGCCGAGAGGGTCAACCTTGCGCTTCGGCGAAACGATCGCGTGAGTGGTCAGATGCTTGATCGATGGATAAGCAGCCTTCAGATCCAAGATGAGCAGTCTCGCGGCTTCTGTCTGTTTCACTGTTGGAAGTTCGTGGCCATCGTCCAGGTTAACGAAGCTGATCCCAATCGAATAGCCGTTGCAGCCGCTACCGTCAGGCCCAAAGGACACACCGGCATGCCACGCCTCATTTGCGAGCGGAACACCCTTGTAAACCGTGCCATCCCTGGCGATGATGTAGTTGTAGCTCAGCCCCCTTTCTCGCAGCGTGTCAATGGCGTTCTGCGCGCTAGAGTCAGGATGCTCCCGCCCAGCTGTCGCATGCATCACGATCGTGGTCGTGTGCTTGCGGGTGCCACCGTTCTTGAGCCAGGGATTAACGTTGATCATCTTGAAGTTCTGCAAATCTCCGATGCAGCGCACGAATATTCTCACGCACCTCGGGATAATCGCGGTACGGCTTGAGCGCCTCGATCACACGCATGGCATCGGATGCCGGTGGCAGATCGCGATCTCGGTCGCAAACATTGGGAATGGGCGCGTAACGCAGGAATGGATAGCGAGACATTGGATTAGAAAGCAAAAGGAGCCGGGCTCCCTGCGGGGAAGACCAGCTCCTTCATTTGCATCGCCACGATGCACTCAGACAATACGAGCATGGACAGCCTTGCCGTGTTCAGCCGATGCGATGCACTGAGCAATATCGGCATAGTTGCAAATCAACTATTAGGCTGCTCTCCCTTCGATTCGTTGCTGAACGAACGATCCAAATTCGTGCAACACCATCCAGAGAAACCGCCGTCGCGATCGGGTCTGCATACCCGCCGGCCAATAGCGGGCTAGGTGATGATCGAGTACTGGATCCTCGAATCGCGCGAAATCGTAAACCTTGCGCCTCTCGGTGATGGGCGAGCTGCTCACCGCGGCCGCTGGCGGATCGTCGCCAGGAGCGAGTGTGACCGTCGAGCCATCGCGTAGCACGTGCTCGATCTGCACCACATGATCCTCGTAGCCATCGCGAAAGACATACAGCAGCAGCTTGCGCATGAAGCCATCGCCGCCCCAAGCCTTGAGCGCCAGGTCAATGTCGACCACATCATGGAAGGCGCTGGGCATATCCCCCGGCTTGCCATTGCCTTTGACGCCTGGCCCCGACTGCAGCACTTCCTGCTTGTTGGGCATCGATGAGGCGTCGCCGGTCCCGAGCAGCTCGCGTTCACGCGCTCCCCAGACGAGCAATCGCCTGAAAACAACTTGCCCTTGAGGTGATTCGAAGCTAAACGCCACCCTGCACCTTCCGATATTTTTCCGAGAAATCCGCCTCTGGCTCAGTGGATTTGTTTGCGTTGCCTACCTTCCTGCATTGCTGCCATCTATAACAGTGATCACCATTGGCAAGATAGCTTTTGGAAGTTGATATGCGCAGATCCAGGTGAGCGCGGTTCAGCGTAGCGTACGAAATACCTCGTTGCTTTGCCCACTCGACTATCTCATTGCGGGGAACTGACGTGTGCGTAGCAAATAGTTGAAGCAAGTATTCGATACATACCGTTCTAGCTGTATCTGGCCTACCAGCTAAACGATTACCTGTCCTGTTGATAAATCTCATTATGTGAATCCTATTAGGCAGAAAGCAAGCAATAACTAGTCCTTGCTTCTCTCTTGTAGTTCGAGGCGGAATCGTCGAGGTCTGGCATGCAATGGCCAGACAATGGGACACCCACCCATTCACTCCTTCACAGGCGACGGGCTAGGTTGAAATGAACCCAACTTGTGCACTAGGTCGAGGTTTTGCCCACCTCCTTTTGAACCCAACTTGTGCACCTGACAAGTAGATTTGAACCCAACTTGGGTAGTTGTGCACCCACACAGGAAACTGCACAACAGGCGGCGAAAAGCTTGTTGTGCACCTTGTAGTGCATGTTGGGCAGTAGTGCCCAACATGGGTTAAAAACTGTCTGAAAGGTGCCCAACATGGGTTCAAGCGAACGGGTCATATGGTTCCTCCTCTCCGTTGATCTTCACGTAGTAGTAAAACGGCCCCGAAGCATCTAATCGTTTAATAACCAGGTCGCCACTCTTAACGAGCTGCTCTCGAGCTCTTTTAAGTGCCCCCTGGACTCCGATTCCCTCAGCCTCGGCTTGCTCGGCGATAGTTGAGGATTGGCAGTATCGGCCACTTGCAAGCCTGCGGATGAGCTCAAGCGCTTGGCTAACCTTATTTCCGTTGCCTTTCGAGTCAGTCTCAAAGCAGCCTAAATCCACGTCGTAGACCCACCCGAAGGAGCCGTTATCTTCCTTCTTTTGAGTGAAGCCGAAGGGCTCGCCAGTGGGCGTCATGATGCTGCCTTTTTCGTGCGTCACTACACGTTGCCCGGGAAAGTTATTCCGGTCAGGATGCCAACGAATGAGCAGCTGCGAACGATGGGAATTTCGGAACTGAACTGAGCCGATGCCTAGCTCTGCCGGGCTCTTACCGAGGGTGCCTTTGCCAGTGTGCCTGGCGTTCAGAATGGCGCATCCCGTGCGCATCGCTACGTTTCGCAAGCCCGCAAGGTGAGGGGCTAATTCAAGTGCGTCGTTAGTGTTCTTAACAAGTCCAGAGAGATAGTAGATGAGCGCATCGAAGTCGATCATCTTGTAGTTGCAAGCGTGAATCGTCTCTTCCAGCTTGAAAAGTCCGTCACTGTCGATCCGAAAGTCACCGTCGAAGATATCGAGGAAGCCTTCCTTGCCACCTAGGTTGCGATAAACGGTCCTCAGTTCGCCGGCCGAGTCTTCAGCGCCGAAGTACAGAGTTCTGAAGGGCTCAATAGAACGTTTTCCGATGGGGTCGTAGCCGTTAGAGCCACTTGCGGCTAGGGCCAGCATGAATGTTGTTTTTCCTGTCCCTCCGTCAGCATCGAGGAGGTTGATTGTGCCTAGCCTGACGTGTTGGCCAAACAGGTATTCAGGAGTTTCGAAATCATAAGTTTCAATCGATTTAACACTGAGAATGCCCATCAGGTCACAGCGGGGGACAAGATCCTGGGCAGTCCAGCCTTCTTGGAAATGATCCGCCGCGTCAGCCTTGGGGATTTCCGGTTTGCACTGCACGACGCTGATCTTCTGGCTGACTTTGGCGTCGCGAAGGATCTTGTATATGAGCCGGGCATGATGCTCGCCCGTTTCATCGCGATCGGCGATGATCACGATTTCCTTAGCTCCTCGTAGCTGCTCGGTATAGGCTCCGTGCCACTTAGGTTGCCTATCTCTTATCCCGGTTGCTCCGAGCCTCGTACTGGTGGCGGACAAGCCGAGGCTGCGCATGAGGTCGGAAGCCTTCTCGCCTTCGTTTAGGTAGATGGTCTTTCCTGCAGCGATGTCCCGCCGCAACTCAGGCAAGCGATACAGCACCTCCGCTTTTCCATTCAGATGGTCGATGTTGTAGTGAGTGACCTTCTCGCCTTCCCGGATTCGGTAGGGAACGTCTTTGGTGCCGTCCGGGTAACGGTAAACATCCTTGTCGAAAACGTAAGATCCAGCTGCGTCGTGATAGCTATAAGTCCGCTCAAACTTCCGAGTTGAAAGGTTGCTTCGTTTGGGCTTCTGGGATTCAGAATTCTCGCCGCCCAGTATCTTCAAGGCTTCCGTGAAAGATACGTGGCGACGCTTCATCACCCACGTGAAAACGTCACCCTTCGCGCCACATGCGCCACAAATGAAGAATTGTTCTGCTGGCTTCACGTCGAGTGACGGATGCTTGTCGGTATGAAAAGGGCAAAGTCCCTTCAAGACTTTGCCTTCCTTCTTAAGCGATACCTCGGCTCCAATCACCCGTTCAATGGGATTGGCGGCTTTAATCCGCTCCTTATCCGCATCCGTGATCACGAAGCGAGTTCGATCTCCTCGACTTCTTCGGATGGGAATAGAATGCCGGCCAGAATCACGGACTCAAATCCGGCAAGTCTCATGTTGACCAGCGCCTGACGTAAAGACAGGTCGTCCTCGGAGGTCCCTTGCTTCATCAAAGCCTGTGCGTTACGGGCATGTTGAGCCACGCGGCGGCACTGATCGCTGATCAATAAGCGGGCATGCCGAATCGCCTTAGCGTCCTTCGATTTAACTTTCGTGATGAGATCAGCTTGAGTGAGCTGCAAACGCTTTGTCGTGAGCTCAACTAGGTTGCTGTGAGCGGTTATCTCGTCAAGGCTGATTCTCTTGATGCGGTCTTCATTTGTCATTCGGTTTCCCCTTACGGAAGCGGTCGGGGAGGACATGAGCTATAATTAAGCCGATTGCTGGCTGTGCTCATTCCTCGCGGATGGGTCGGTTAGTTGGGGCTCGTCGTGCAAGGACTGAGCCCCTCTCATTTGGGCGACAATCGCGGTTCGATGCCTTTTAAGGTATTTGAAAAGCGTCCGCTCTTTAATTCCGAATCTCCGAGCTACAACTTTCGCCTTGGGCTCTTCGGGACCCAAAAACTCACGGCATGCTTCGATCTGTCGTTCAATTGACAGAGGAGAGCTGCGCTGCTTCGTTACTAGCTGGTCGTTGTGCTGGATTTGATGCATCAGTGATTCACTATTAAACCACAAGTGTCACTATTGTGGGGTGAACGAGTGCAGCAATTTACGCATAATCTGTTTTTGTGGGGCGACAAGAACCGATCGATCTGAAGTTACTGATACAAACAGTAAAAGGAGCAGGCAAGATGGCTGCTCGGCTTGAAGGGTTTGATATAAAGCGGGCAAGACTAGCCCGAAATCTTTCTCAAACAGAGTTCGCCCGACTTATGGGTGCTACAAGAAACATGGTTGCCTCATACGAAACGGGAAGAACTCGCCCTAGCCAAGAATTTGCAGAAAAGTTTAGGTCTTGGAACCGCTCCGAGTGGGTCTTGGATGAGCATTGGACTCCCTTTCTGGGGACGGAGCACTTCGACGAACGGTTTGCTGAGATCGGGGTGCTGATGTTAACACCTACACGTCTCCGCCAAGCTGCGCAAGGTGTTGAGTCGATTCGCATTCCCTCGATGTTTGCAGGGCCCGGTAGGTTTGCCGTCTATTTGGATGAAAAACTTTCGGGAGGATTCCTCCCAGGCGATATTCTCATCTTCGCACCAATAACTCAGCTTCGGCCAGAGCGGATGATGCTGGTACGAGTTTCGGAGGAAGAGTTGATCGAAATAGCGAAAGTAGAACGGTTCGGCGTGCCAGCAAGTCGTTATAAGCTTAGAAGCTTACGTTCTCACGAACTGATTGAAGGAGATGTCGAAGGTGTGCTTATTGCAAGACTGCGAAATTACGAGATGTTGAGCGGAATCGCAGAGTGGGATGAGAGCGGACTAATTTGGCAGAACGACGAGGAAAATCGAAATTTATAAACGTTGATTCATAAGTGTGTTGAATTTGTGTTATCATTGTGTTGTCCCTTGCACGGACAAAGGAGATTTACCTCATGGCACAGCCAGCAATCACTCAGTCACCCGAGCGCCCATCGCTCACCGTCGAACAGTCGGAAGAGACTCTTTCCTGTTCATTCTTCAAATCAACCGGCAAACCGATCGAAGTTCACTTTGAGGAGGATCGCGGACGCAAAGTCCCCGAAACCGCCTTCTGCGTCTTCGATCACGTCAAGAAGGTTCCGGATCCTGCTGACGACAACGGTCTCAGCGTAGCCATTGCGAAAATCGACCGCTTCCTCAAACCTGAATGGCAAACGCTAGTCGTCAGCGGGCACATCGATGAAGGAGAGGATGAGTCGGGCTTGCGCTTGAACCTTGTATCGGGCAATGCGGTGGTATCTAGCTTTACTCTCAAAGGCTACATCTCTGGAATGCTCTCCGTTCGCTTGGCTGGCGGAGAGGGAGGTTACATTACCGATTACATCGGCACCTTCTTTCGCAAGGTGCGGGCAGATTGGGCCGCTCAATGCGGCTATCCAGCTAATTACCCTTGGGCTGACGAAATAATCATCGGCGAAAATGGGCAACTGGAGATCACCATTTGGCCATGTCAATAGGGAGAGGCTCGTTGAAACCGAATAGAAAAGCAACCCGTCTTTCCGAAGCTCCTCTCTCGGAGCTTCGGCTCCGCCTCAGCCTGAACATTCCTGAAGCGCGGAGGCTGAGCGGACTAAGCCGCCCACGCATCGAAGAACTCCTAGATAACGGCTCCTGGCCGTGGTTCTGGGAAGGGAAGCGCCGACGCATCATCACCCAAGGAATAGTAGATTGGCAGACCGCAAAGGCGCACGAGTCGATGGGTGTGGCATCGTGAATATCGCGCTTGTCGCTCAAGGGTTTGATGATTCGAAGGCGTATGAGGCTGCTTCCGAAAACTACGTGAAGAAAACGCTCGACTTGTACGAGCGGGTGAAGCACCTGATCAAGCCCGGGATGTCTTACGACAGCTTTGTCGAACATGACGATTGGTGCAAAGGCTTAAATGGTGGCGTCGGTTGCAACTGCAATCCCGATGTCTACGTCGAGATCGACGGGAAGCTCTATAAATGAGCGAGGCAATTCGAAAGCAGCTCGATGAGGCTGCCTTTCATTCGTATGTTCAGTGGGCCCTTGGTCAAGAGAACGTGCGAAGGCAATTCAAGGAAGAAACTGGCGCTGCCTTTTTGCCTCTGCCCAGCACAGTTCTCGACAGCCAGGCCGGAGAGACCACGGGGACAAGCGATTCAATCGGAGAGCGGTTCGTTTATTGGTGTGCTTGCAAGTGGGGCTGGAACCAAGTTCCCGTCGGCATAAGAACTCGCCTGGATCATCTTCATTCGCAGAAGACAAGGCAAAGTAAGCCTCGCTGCGAGAAATCGC
This sequence comes from Armatimonadota bacterium, assembly GCA_023392285.1. GTDB lineage: Bacteria > Armatimonadota > Fimbriimonadia > Fimbriimonadales > Fimbriimonadaceae > JAEVZK01. The sequence continues at coordinate 21,601 of JAEVZK010000122.1, forward strand.
TCCAGTGATCAATTCAACCGCCCAGGCTGACCGGTAACCTGATCCGCCTGGGCTTAATCTGTACTGAAAGCCACAATACTTAGTGGCCCAGCAGCAACAAAATAACTTTCATGATGATGATCGCGATATCGATGATTCGTTTTACATTTGAATTCATGTTGTCCTCCTTCGAAATTTGCTTTCGCGAACAACTAGAGGAACACCTGCGAACTCAACAGACTTTTTGATTTTTTATGTCGAAAAATCCCAACCACTCCGGCACCTTTTACAAAGACGGCGAGTACTTCGCGTGGAAGATCGTTCTCGACGGACGCTCAATCGTTGTCAAGCGCAAGACGAATGCTGACCGGAAGAAGGCAGTTCAGGCAAAGCTCCGCGAGCTCGAAGAAAAGGGATTTCTCGTTGCTTCCTCGGAAGAACTGACCGTCGGCCAGTTCTTAGATCGTTGGCTCGAGCACTACATTAAGCCGAATCGCGAGAAGAAAACCTACACGTCGTACGAGGGCGCCGTGCGGCTGCACCTCAAACCGAAGCTCGGCAAGCACAAGCTTGGCAAGCTGACCGCCCTCCATATTCAGGAGATGTCGAACAAGTTGAAAGGGGAAGGGTTGACCCGCATGTCCGGCTATGCGGTTTCCGTACTCTCTCGCGCGTTGAACTCGGCCAGGAAGCAAGGTCTCATTATCCGCAATCCCTGCGAGGCGGTGATTATGCCGGCGGCAACTCCGGAGCGGAATAGGGTGCTAACGAATGACGAAGCGGCCGCGTTCCTGAAAGAGCTTTACCGTCAGGAGGAGCTGAAGACACGCCCCGGTGAATTTCGCTACATATACCGTGATCGGCACCTGATCAAGTTCCTGCTGAACACTGGCCTCCGCATCTCGGAGGCACTAGGACTGCTCAGAGTGGCCCTACACGTCGATGACGGGTACTTCGAGGTTCTGGGCCAACTAGAGCGAGAGCCGGGCGGCAAATGGGAGATCAAGCCGTTTACTAAAACTAAGAAGCCGCGGACGGTGCCCCTTACCGATGATGCCCGTCAGGCGCTAGCGGAACAAGCCGTTATGGTCGCCGAGGACAAGCGCAAAGCAGGGAAGGGCTACGAGGACAACGGGCTCGTCTTCGCCACGGAGAGCGGCAAGCCGGTCAGCTCGCGCAATGTCCTGCGATCCATCTACCGCGCGATCGACGAACTGGAACTAGACAAGACCACCAACCACGATCTTCGCCGATCATTCGGCACCCACTTCGCCGCGATGGAGCCGAGGATGCACATCGTTGCCGAGGTGCTTGGGCACAATAAGCTCGAGACGACGAAGAAGCACTACATCTGGGCGGACACCGAGCTCAAGAAGTCGGCCGTCGCGAATCTCAAAATAGGTAACCAGCCACCAAAAGAGCGGAAGGAAGAAAAAGCATGATCATGAGCTCACCCAAAGAATATTACGAATCAGACTTTAGAGGTCTGCTCCCCGGCGAAACAGAGGGAAGCCCACCTGGGGAATATCTCGGCGAAGACATTGGGTCGTGCCTCTTTTGTGGCGATGGGTTCGAAGATGGAAAGCCGTTCATCTTATGGAGAGTCGCTTCACCAAACGACATCGTCATCCACGGTGATTGCGCCCGGCAACTTGGCATCGAACTGATTATCGATGCCGGGAAGTTCGATGCACTGACAACCGAAGGCGGTCGCCGCGTGCTTCTTCGCCTACTCGCAGACATCCAGGCGATTCCGTTCGTGCGACCACCAAATGAAAACCCATTGTCACCATAGTTATCACCAAAACAGAAAAAGGGCTCGCCGCAACCGGCGCGCCCGGAAGACAGCTATTAAGTTAAGATAGTTGGAG
>JAEVZK010000132.1 GCA_023392285.1 Armatimonadota bacterium
CTGAAACTGGGCGAGATCCATTTTAGTCGCTGTACTCCAGCTCGTGGAGCGTGCGAGGATCCATACGCCATCCCTCTCTAACTTTCACATGTAGTTCTAAAAAGACGCGGCGGCCCAGAAACTCTTCAATTTCTTTCCGAGCCTCGCTGCCGATCTTCTTCAAGAACTGGCCCTGTTTGCCGATGATGATCCCCTTCTGGCTCGCCTTTTCGACGAAAATGGAGGCAGAGATTCGTGTGAGATCACCCTCGTCTTCCCACGCCTCCACCAGGACGGCGGTCGCGTGAGGGATCTCTTGTCGAGTCGCAATCAGTATCTTCTCGCGTACTAGCTCCCCAGCAAGAAATCGGGAGGATTGATCGGTGAAATCATCTTCGCCATAGAGAGCCTCGCCTTCCGGCAGATGAGACTCGAGAATGCTGACCAACTTGTCCACGTTGACGCCGCGGGTGGCTGTGGTCATCATGTACTCTTCTGTTCCAGCCAGCTCGGTAAAGGCCTCCACATAACCCTCCACATTTTCCGCCTTCAGCTGATCCATCTTGTTCATACAAAGGACTACCGAAATTTGGGGAGAATCTTGTTTGGCTGCCGCGATGAGCTTGCCAATCTCTCGATCCATTTCCCCTGGGTGGTGGGCACCGTCGACGACAAACAAAATGATATCCGCCTCACTTAGCGAGGCCCGAGCATGCTCCACCATGCTTTTTGCCAACTGAGTGTGAGGATCATGAATCCCTGGTGTATCGATGAAGACGATCTGATGTTCCGGTGTCGTGGAGATGCCGAGTACGCGCCGACGAGTGGTCTGCGGCTTATCGCTGACGATCGAAACCTTCTGGCCGACAATCGCATTCATGAGCGTGCTCTTGCCGACGTTAGGTTTCCCGACCATGGCAACGGTTCCGACCTTCATCAGGTCCTCTTCCGGAATGAGAAGCTCATGCCTGCTTCAGAATCGAATTCTCCTGAAGGAGTTCCAAATTCTCCCCTGTTGGAATCGTTTGAATTCCCCCCATTTCGAGTCCGTTTTCGTCCTCTGCGCTTGCCGATCTTTTCAGCTTCAGGGTCTGATAGATCCTCGAGTATCTGCTGTGGCCTCAGGAACCATTCGTCCGCCACTTCACCCGAATCTGAAGATTCAATCCAGTCGCCGAGCTTCATAATCGGCACGTCGAATGCGAATCCGTCTTCGCGCAGCAGATTCTCTTGCTTCGGCGGCAGTTCCGTCATCGTGAGAACCGTGGTGGGATCGAGATCGAGCAGGTGCTGAATCTCTTCTTTCGGACCGACCAAGAATGGATGGGTGGTGCCGTCGATGCCGGTAAAGCGCAGCATTGTTTGGTCGAGGCCAATCCACGTCTCTGACAGCATGTCGTAGGCAGACCACTTGTTCGGAAGGGTGATCGCCCTTTGTCCCGTTCCTTTACAGTGAATGGTGAGAAATGGAGGTCTCACGTGCACCACGTCCTCCTGAAAATCGAAGACATGTGCTCCAGCTAGTTGCGCTAGCGAGCGTACGAGAGCTGGCGTGACTTCTGGCTCTCCCAGAAAGACGCTTGTCCAACTCCGCTCCGGCTCATCGCCCGCAAAATCTCGGATGACAAAGCTGGGCAAACCGGTTTGCGAGTATTCGCCAAGAACAGTTGCATCTTCGGGAATGGCGAAATAGCTTGGTTCAAGCTGTGCGTGACCCCCAAGGTGCCGATCAGTCAGGGCTGCGGTTAATGGGTGGCGCTTTGCCAGAATCGTCGTTCCGGAGCGACTATGAAAGGGCTGCGGTTTCAATGCAATGCCAGTAACTTCCCGCGCGCGCTCAAGCGAATCGCGACCGGCATCAAATAGGCCCGCCGAATAGAGCCAGAACAACACCTTTTGATCGCATTGAAGGCGAGACTTGATCGCCGCCCTCAGCTCGGGGCGAATATCCCAGGCATTCAAGAACATATATAGCTTGGCTTCCGGAAATTGCTCTCGGTGGGCTAGATCGCTGAGCAGGTAGAACCCGGCGTTGACTCCGGCACGTAGCACCGCTTCTCGCACGTCTTGCACCAGCATGTGAAACGCGTTTGGGTCGACAAGGTAGGCGAGCGCTCTTTCGTCGATGAAAACGACCACTTCTGGGTCGCCCAATGGCTGCCCCATTCGCTCGATTAACGCTTCAAGCACACGGCGGCCGCGCTCCCAGATGCTTGGTGTTTTGAGCCACCCATTTCCCCAGAGATCCATCCAAGCCACTCCACTGCCATGGGCGAGGGCGGCCCCAGCTCCGCGCCAGTGGATATTCTCCAAAGCTTGAGGCGTCTTGATCACGGGATTGAAATCGTCGGGCTCGTGGCCGCCGCTGAGAGATGTCTTGAAGTCCTCTTCGCTAATGTACAACTTGCCATTGAGGGCGTAGCTGTCCACCGGACCGGGAAACGGCGCTGATCCCCCTGGCTCTCGTGCTTTGTAGCTGGGAGGCCCGGCAATGAAATCAATTTCGGGCGATCGCAGCAGCTTGCCTAGTGAGAGGTGGCCGCTAGACGGATGGCTCCACTCGAAGGTATAGCCGTAGCTCACCCCGACCAAGAAGTTGCCTTCACTCGCTTGTTTGGCAGCGTAAGCAAGCTCCCCGATTCGGTGAACCGTAGCGTCGCTGATAAAGAGGTGATAATCGACGTACTTGCGCTGCTTTCGGCTCGATCGGACGAATCGATCCCCGTCGCTCCCTTCGGGAGAGTAGCGGGGAACTTGAATGTTTTCGAATTTGATGTCGCCATCGAACCATGAAGCACGGAGCGCCACTTCATCGTTCGAATATCTCTGCCGCGCCCAATCTCGGAACTGCAGTTTGGCGGCAAGCGAATCGTCGTAGCCCCAGCCGCTGGCGGAGAACCACTCGCCTCGCTCCAGATGAACACCCAAGATGCTATCCCGAAGATCGAGGAGGCGAAGCTTTCGCACAAACCGTCGCAGGCACTCGGCCGCATCTCCCCAGAATGCTTCGTCGCAGACACTGGGTTCGGCGATCCCGCCGCCATTCATGTTGTATTTTGCGTTGGGATATTTGTTTGGCCAGTTGCGGGGTGCCTGAAAGACCACTCGAAAAATAACCTGAGACGAGGGATCGATCTCAACTGATTTCTTGAGCAGGTACGCAGCCACCGCAACATTGTCATCGACGGCATCAAGATTCACTTCGAACTCGATCAAATGCGAATGGATATGGATGCCAGCTTCCGCTGCCATTTTGAGCTCGTCGAGCACCGTCTGAGCGCGAGTTTCGTTTGATGAACTGCCGAAGAAAACGATGGGAGGCAACACTCGTCCTGCTCTCACAAGAGTCGGCACTCCCTCTCGAAGAACTACCTGAGGCGCGGTCTCAGGAATATGGATCGAGGGCTTTACCGGCTTTTCAGGCGGGGCGGGAGCTTCCTTCTTTGGAGGAATCACCGCCGAAGTGCCTTCTTCAGCGGGCTTGCGACCCTTCGATTCGCGGTTTGATTTGTCACCCGCCGTTTTCTGGGAAGCCGCTTTGGGCGCTTCCTTGTTGCGCTCCTTCTGGACCTCTGCCTTACCCGTCGGCCGGAATGAGAAGGTTACATCGTCTTCTGTTCTGGAAGTAGTTTCAGATGGTTTCTGTGGAGCAGAAGATTTGGCGCCCGCTCTTGGACGGAAGGAGATGCTGATGTCCTCGTCAGTAAAAGCCGTGATTCGATTTTCGTTGAGCGGCACTTCTACGGCTCCATGCCCAGTGATCTCTATCGCGGTTGAGCCATCGGAAACCCCCGAACGATCCTTCTTCGCCTTGGTGGTCCGTTTGTTTGAAGTAGCGCGCGTAGGCTCCTCAGCCTTTGCGGCGCGGGGTCGCCAGGTAGGAATCGGAAGGTCTGAATCGCTTTCCGCTGGCGGGATCGATTCTGTAGGCTGTTTGGCTGGTTCCGCAGCTTGATCCTTCACCTTTTTCGTTCGAGTGCGGCTCACCTTCGGCTTTGTTTCCGCCACCGCGCTCGTTTCGGCGTCAGCAACCACTGTTTCAAGGGTTCTGTTCGCCAATTTCGGGCGGCGCGACTTAGCCACGATGGCGGCCGATGGGGTGGACGACTCTGGAGTAACCGGGGCAGCCGCTTCAATCGACTGGCTCGCCTCCTCCTCTAACTTTTTCGTCCGCCGAGTCGGGCGAGTCTTTTCGCTCGACGCAAGCACCTTGGGGGCTGGCGCCTTTTTGCTGGCGCTCTTCTTTGGTGAGCTAGGCTGCTCCTTCGGAGCGGGAGTTGGTGTCGATAAGTCTGGTTGTTCTGCTTTCTTGCGAGGCATGGTTGTCTTCTGTGGAGGTTGCCCAGTGAAGCAGGTCCGCGGGTGTCTTAAACAACATTTCTGGACCTTCGGCTTCGAGGTCGGCTTGACTGGCCGAGCCATAGCTCACTGCGACGGCGGCGATTCCCGCAGCTTTCGCGCAGCGGAGATCGTAAATCGAGTCGCCTATGAACGCCGCCTGGCTAGGCTGTACGCCTAGTTTCTCTAAGGCAAGGCGAGCGGAATCTGGCTCGGGCTTTGGGTTTGGAACATCTGAAGCGCAGACGGCAACATCAATTGCGTCTGACGCGTGAAATTCGGTCATAAAATCTTGTAGTTCGCGAGCGTTCTTGCTGGTCACCAAGGCAATTTTCTTCCCGAATGTTCGGCAGAGCCGGAGTAACTCGACTGCCTCGTGAAAGTAGGCGACTCGATCCTGGTACAGCTTGTACCGATCGATCGCGTAGTCAACCATGCGGACCATCTCTTCGTCTTCAACCGGGAGTGGAAGGTAACGATTAAGTTGAGCTGTAATTGGCATCCCGACTACCGAGCGAATCTCTTCTTCGTTTGGTCGGGTTCCCGCGAACTTTTCGATCGTGTCACACAGGCCTGGAACGATCATCCCCATACTATCCACGAGTGTCCCGTCGACGTCGAATAGTAAGGCTTGAAGCTCTTCCAATTTAAGCCTGTGCGGCATCACTTCAAGTATGGCAGGGTTAGTGAAAGATTTGCGCAGAACCGACTGCGTTCGGCTAAGTATTGCCGGTAAATCTACCGATGATCATAGCGTTATGGAACTGTTCGCGTTAAATCAGACGCGAATGCCTGACCTTTCAGCGTCCGCTAAAGCGCGAGATGATTCGAAAGGGAAGCCATTCGACGTTGGAAAGGCGGATGCGAAAGCAAAAGCCGAACGAATCGACAACAAAGATGTAGAGGTAAAGACACGCCAGCCGAATGCTGGGTCAAACAAGCCGGACTCCATCGATCGAAAGAGTGACCTTCGCAAGCCGAAAGTTGAAAAGGTGAGTGCGAAGGAATTGGCGCAAGTCACCACCCAGTTGGCTGACAAGCTCAATGCTTCCGCTTTCGCGGCAACTCCCACCGCGGCACCAGTGCCTGCAAGCACTAAGCCACCCGTCAGCACCACCGCCGCAGGCGAAACGTCCAAGGCCCCGGATCAACCCGTCGCCGATGTGGTCAGCCCTACTGCGGCAGATTCTGTCAATTTGGCGGAACTCTCCGCGGCGGCTCGCAAGCCAGTGTTATCGTGGCCCCCACCTCCCCGAAGCACCGTGACACCTCCGACTGCGAAGCAGGTCGGGTTGGATCGAAAAGCTCCTGCTCAGGACCCTTTGGTCGATGTTTCGGCTCCTGAAGTTCAACCGTCCGCGCATGAGGTGCCAAGCCCGGTCGCGAATCCGATGAGCCGGCTTACGCCGGATGAGATCGCGGCCATGATCAAGCGCAGTGGCCAAAAGCCTGTGGACGCAAAGTCTGACGTGGCCCCGACTTTCGTGCAATCGACAGACGTCATTCAGGTTCAGGTAACTGGAGTCTCGACTACCGTTGTCGGTCAAACTCCCGATCCTTCACAGATCTTAAATGCGGCAGCCGACGTCTTCGCAAGCTCTTCTGCCGCAGGCAGCCAGCCGCCCGTGAGCGACCCTGGAGTGCAGGTTCAACCTCCAGCACCGGGCGTCCAAGGTAAAAGCGACCCTAAAGCTGTAGCGAAGCGAGCCTTCGGTGATGATCAACCGAAGACGCCTTCAACCACGGCAGCCGGATCGGCTCGAGAGCGTCGCCATCATGAGGAGGGAGTCTCGGTTCTTTCTCAAGGCGGCGAGGATCATCCGATCTTCATCAAGTCAGGCAGAGAAAAGGGTGACCAGATGGAAAGCCCATCAGATGCATCGCCTGATTCGGCAGCGACGACAGAATTCACCGCACCGACGGTGCGCCAGCCGGTGTTAAGCCACTCTGGGAATCAATCGAATGACGTTAAATCGCCGCTGACCAAAGCTGATTTGAACGCAACCATCCGCCAAGCCGCAGATCGAATCGACCTGCTTGCTGCGACGAGGGCGAAGAACGGCGTGGTGGTTCATCTGCAGCCGGCACATCTGGGCAGCATTACACTAACGGTGAAATCAACAGGCGGCGCGATCGAAACCGAGATTTCGGCAAGCAATGAAAATGTTCGCACCGCTCTGGAGCAAAATCACTCGATGCTGAGTCACGCGCTTGAGCAGAAGGGTTATCAGCTTGAATCGGTAACCGTCAAGGCACATGCCGATGCAGCCCAAACTGGTTCAAGTACTCACAACGATCATCGGCAGCAAGCTCAGCAGCAGCAGTCGCAATCGCAGTCGGCGGCCGACCATCGAATGAGCTACCGATCCCCTGGAATCGGCACAAGCGCCGCGGCAGCCAGTGCGCGGTACACGAGCGCAAAGTCGACGGGAGTCGATTACTGGATCTAAGAAAATCGGCAGGTGGGGTAAGGAAATTCCC
>JAEVZK010000022.1 GCA_023392285.1 Armatimonadota bacterium
CTCTCGAGCAACTTCACACGGCTGCCGACTCGATTGGATATCCCGTGATGCTCAAAGCCAGTGCGGGAGGCGGAGGCCGGGGCATGCGCATCGTGCGTTCCTCGGAAGAATTCGCGAATGAGTTCGCCATCGCTTCGGATGAGGCGCTCAAGGGGTTTGGCGACGGGGCCATGATGGTGGAAAAGTTGATCGAAAACCCTCGCCATATCGAGGTGCAGATCCTTGCCGACCAGCACCAAAACGTCGCTTGCCTCTTTGAGCGAGAGTGCTCCATCCAGCGGCGACACCAGAAGTTGATCGAAGAGGCTCCTTCTCCAGTGGTCGGGGACGAGCTGTGGGGGCGCATGCAGGAAGCTGTTCGGAAGCTGGTCCTTGCTGCTGGTTACGTCGGTGCGGGAACCGCCGAATTCATGTTCGACGAGCCAAGTGGCGAATTCTATTTTCTCGAAGTGAATGCGAGGCTGCAGGTCGAGCATCCGGTGACCGAGTTGATCTCCGGTGTGGATCTGGTTAAATGGCAGATTCGGATTGCCTCGGGTGAGCGGTTGGACATCCCGGAAGCGCTTCTGAAGGGCGACCGCCGCGCCATCCACGGCCATGCGATCGAAGCACGAATTGTGGCGGAAGATCCCGCTCGCAACTTTGTGCCGAGTGTGGGCAAGCTACTTGCGTGGGCTGAGCCTCAGGCTCCCGGAATTCGGGTTGACACGGGCTACGGTCCGGGCGCGGAGATTCCCCGCTTCTACGATTCGCTCATCGCCAAAGTCGTCTCGCATGGAGCCACTCGTGAGGAGGCGATCGATCGACTGACCTCAGCCCTTCGAGACTTCCATATCTTAGGTGTAAAGACGAACATAGCCTATATCCTTGAAGTGCTAGAGCATCCCCAATTCCGGGCTGGGCACTTCGACACCGGGTTCTTAGGGCGGGAGTTCACCGATTGGCAAGACTCGAGCGACGTACCGCCTGAGATCGGTGCGATTATCGAAAGCGCCTCGATGAGTTCACCTACTGCCGAGGCGGCGGTCCGGCAGAACTCGGCTTGGGACGCGACCGATCGGTTTCGTGTTGCTGCTGGACATGATCTTTGATGACAGCGACCTCCGGGGTCAGCCATGCCATAATTTCTCCCATGAGCTCCACGTTGCTAGATGCGGGCGATATGCGTCGAACGCTGGGGCGTATGGCGCACGAAATTCTGGAATCTAATCAGGGGGCGGAGGATTTAGTCGTTGTGGGCATTCTCCGGAGGGGTTGGCCGGTGGCCAAACGCCTAGCCTTCCTGATGACTCAGATTGAAGGGACCACCGTGCCGTGCGGCAAGGTCGACATTCGACCCTATCGAGATGACATCGATCGGGGCGGAGAGGCGTCCGATGAGAGCGAAGTGCCCTTTGAAATGACGGGTAAGCGAGTCGTTCTGGTGGACGAGGTGATCTTTACCGGACGAACGGTTCGAGCAGCCATGGACGCGGTGATGCATTTTGGACGGCCTCGCTCGATCGAGTTGGCCGTTCTTATCGATCGAGGCCATCGCGAACTGCCGATCACACCAAATTACTGCGGTAAAGCCGTAACGACTGACAAGGGGGATCACATCATCGTAAAAGTGAACGAGTTCGACGGCGAAGATGCCGTGGTACTGCAGAGCTCCGGAGGAGTGGGTTGAGCGCTCGCAGCCTCCTAAATATTCGAGAGCTTCCGGTGGAGACGATCTCCGAACTTCTCGAGACCGCGGCCGAGTTCAAAAAGCGGGTGACTGAAGGATCCGACGTTCCGCAGCACCCAAAGCAAGTGGTGGGCATGCTGTTTTTTGAGAACTCCACTCGCACTCGCGTCTCCTTCGAGCAGGCGGCTCATTATCTTCGCATGAAAACGGCCACCTTCACCGCTGGAGGGTCGAGCATGAGCAAAGGAGAAACGCTCAAGGACACGATCCTCACCCTTCGCTACGAGCGGTTAAACGGGCTTGTCATGCGACATCGCAGCTCCGGCGCAGCCAACCTGGCTGAGAAGTACTTCGGGGGGCCGGTGGTCAACGCGGGGGACGGGCAGCACGAGCACCCGACTCAAGCTTTGGGGGATGCCCTAACGATTATCGAGCGAAAAGGATCGTTGAAAGGCCTCACGGTAGCGATTGTTGGAGATGTCGAGCACTCGAGGGTAGCCCGATCCAACGCTTGGCTGTTGAGCAAGATGGGTGCGAACGTTCGCTTCGTCGGGCCAAGAACCCTGATTCCCACCCATACAGGGCTGCTGCCAGGCAAAGTGTTCTTCGACCTGCGCAAAGGGATTTCCGATGCGGACGTGGTGATTACCCTTCGCTTGCAAAAGGAGAGGATGGAAGACGGAATGCTCAGCTCGATTGCCGAATATTCGCGCATGTACCAAGTCAACCGCTCCACGCTTCGCTACGCCAATGAAGAGTGCCTCGTCATGCACCCCGGGCCGATCAACAGGGGCGTCGAAGTCGATGATCTCGCTGCAGATTCCGAACGATCGGCGATCCGATGTCAAATTGAAAATGGAATCTTCGTCAGAATGGCGGCGCTGCACTGGATGTTCAGTGGGGAGGCAAACTCGTGAGAACGCTGCTTAAAAACGGCAGAATCCTTGATCCATCGCAAGAGATGGACGTGATCGGACATGTGATCATCGAAGACGACCAAATCGAAGCTGTCGGCCCAGACATCGACATCAGCGATGTGGACGAAATCTATGACTGCACCGACCTTTGGATCACCCCCGGCCTCGTGGACCCGCATGTCCATTTGCGTGAGCCTGGGGGCGAGCACAAGGAAACCATCATTACCGGTACCCAAGCCGCAGCGGCGGGGGGATACACCACCATCTGCTGCATGCCGAACACGAATCCCCCTCTGGATTCCCCGTCCTTAATCGACTTCATCTTGGATCAGGCGGCTTCTCCTGAAGCCGGTGGCGTTTTTGTTGCCCCAGTCGGAGCGCTGACGGTCGGGATGCGCGGCGAGGTTCTTGCAGACCTCGATGCCTTGAAGAAGGCTGGCATCGTCGCCGCAAGCGATGAGCAGTTCCCAATTCAAAGCTCCTTGATCATGAATCAGGCGATGGAATTCTGCGTGCAGCTCGATCTGCCCATCATGGCCCACTGCGAGGACCTTTCCCTCAGCAAAGGCGGCTGCATGAATGATGGCGCGATGAGCGCAATGCTCGGCTTGAAGGGCATTCCGCGAAGCTCCGAAGAGATTGCAATCATGCGAAACTGCAATCTGTCTCTCAACACCGGCTGCCAGCTTCACATCATGCGGGTTAGCACCTGGGGCGGCGTTGAAGTCATCCGTCAGGCGAAGTATCTGGGAGCCCCGGTGACCTGTGAAGTCTCGCCCCAACACTTCGTGTTCACTGATGAGGCGGTGGGGGATTTCGACTCCGAGTTCAAGATGCTGCCGCCCCTGAGAACGCAAGTCGATATCGACATTATCCTTCAGGCGCTTAACGATGGCACCATTGACTGCATCGCAAGCGATCACTCGCCGCACGCTCGGCACGAGGTGGCGGTTCCGTTCGATGAAGCTCCGTTCGGAGGAGCCACCATCGAGGCGTCTTTAGCGGCCACGCTTACTTGCTTAACTCACAAGGGCATCCTCTCTCCGCTCGAGACGATCCGAAAACTCAGCACCGCGCCCGCCCAAATCTTGAGGCTCGAGGCAGGAACTCTCAAGCCCGGTGAAACCCCGGTTGCCCAGATCGCCATCATAGATCCCAACTGTGAATGGACTTACGACCGCAATAAAACCTTCAGCAAGAGTAAAAACACCCCATTCCATGGCATGCAGATGAAGGGAAAGAACATGGTGACTTTCTCGGGAGGCGAGATCATCCGAGATGCCCTATTCTCACCGGAGCGGTATAGCGTCGAAGTGTAATGAAGTGGCGGCAACTCGGTTTCGGACTAGCCTGCACTGCAGCGCTGTCTTGCCTAGGGTGCCGCTGGGGAACTCCACCCGACCCGAATAACCCGGCAACGGCGGGAATTCAGCGGGCCGACGTGCTGCGAAGCAGTCTGAAAGGGGCCTCCGATGCACTGCTCGAACGAGTCGCGCATGGCGAACTGACGGACGCCCAGTTCAAGAAACAGATCGCCATCGCCGCGAACGAAATCCTTAAGGGCGTCCAGGTAGATCAAATCCCCATCTCGCAAGCCTGGGAGTATGGAGAGCTGTTCCGCACGGCTCGGCAGTGGGAGGTGGCCAGAAAGCTGCTTGAAACCGCGGTTAAGGTGGCGAAGACCAATGACCGGCGGGTGAACGATTCTCTGCATCTGGCCCACGTTTACGCTGAATTGGATCAGGTTCCCAAAGCCATCCAAACCGCTCGATCCGTTTTCGATGTGCCGAACAAAGACGCTGCGCCCATCCTTCCTGCCGTCCTTCTGGAGATTGTCCCCGCCGGCCAGCACAAGGGCAGCGATCCCGAACTGGCCGCCCTCCTGCGAGATGCCATCGACGCAGAAAACCGAACCGTCGTCGATCCGTCGACTCAGCCGGGCATCGACTTTCTGGCGGCAAAGCGTTTTCACTTGAAAGATGCTTGGAAGAAGATCGCGCAGCTGTACAAGGATTCCGGAAAGCCCGAGGAAGCTGCCGCCGCGTCGAAAGCGGGTAACGAGATGCTTCAGAATTATGCCCGCGTTTGATTCGGCTGGTGTCCGCCCTCTGTAACGGGTCTGAAGATCGCAGAGGAAGTCTGGCTCGGGGGTCGCCGAGGGTACAGAGCTTTGCGCTACGGTTAAAATGGCAGAGTGATCGACAGCGAGGCGCTACGGCAGCGATTTTCCAAAGTCTTAGGACGGCAGGAGATCTATCTTGCCAACCATTCACTTGGTCGGCCGCTCGATCAGACCGCTGATGACGTTCGAGAAGGGCTCGACCTCTGGTATGAGGAGCTTGATCTCGGCTGGCCCTCCTGGTTAGCAGAAGCGGAGCGGTGGCGAAGCAACACGGCGCGTCTCCTCGGACATGCGGGCGCAGAGTCGATCGTGCCGAAGACGAGCGCCGGGCAGGGCCTGCGAGCCGTCCTCAATTCGTTCCCTCAAGATCGGCCGGTTCATGTCGTCACCACTACGGCTGAATTCGACAGCATCGACTTCGTCCTGAAGACTTATCAGGAGAAGGGCCGGGCTAATGTCGTCTTTTGCCCCGCTCAAGGTGGGCCGGTCCCGCTCGTCAGCGCCAGCGACCTCGTTTCCGAGATCGATGCCGCGGCGGAGCTCGACCTCGTTGTCTGCTCTCGAGTGTTCTTTTCGACCGGCCAAATCTTGGAGGTTCAGCCCATCATCGAAGCGGCTCACCGGCGAGGCGCGAAGGTGCTGCTCGACGTCTATCACGCCGCTGGGGTCATCCCGCTCACCTTGGGAGCGGATCACGTCGACTTCGCCATTGGCGGCTCCTACAAATATCTTCGGGGAGGCCCCGGAGCGTGCTGGCTCGCCATTCACCCCTCTCAATGGCCACACCAGGGTCCAATGACGCCTCCAACCCTGGACACCGGTTGGTTTGCGAAGAGCGACACCTTTGATTACGGGAGGTTTGAAACACCCAAGGTCAAACCTGGCGGGGCAGGTTGGGCGGAATCGACCCCGCCGGTTTTGATGCCTTACCAGGCGAGAAGTGGTTTGGAACTGGTTTTGGAGCTCGGAGTCGAGGCGATTCGCCGGGATAGTTTGGCCCGGCAAGCTCACCTGCGAGAGCGGCTTATCGCAGAGGGCCTGAGTCCATTCGTGCCCGCTGACCCAGAGCAATTTGGCGCATTCGTGCTCCTCCCGTCTGAGCGCCCCCAAGAGCTCTGCCAACAGTTCAAAGACGCGGGAGTGAATGTGGATTCGCGCGGTTCCTTTGTGCGCCTCTGTCCCGACTTCCTCTCAACCTTGGAGGAGCTCGATAGGGCGGCAAACTTGATGGCAGCGGCAGCTCGCGCAGATGGTTAGTGATCCATCGGTGGCTGTTTCGATTACAATGAGCCATGGTGGAGCGGGAGCAGCGGAGGATTGCCGATTCGGCACTTGCTCCGATCAACAGCTTTCTCGAATATGTGGGTGAGCTCTGCATCCTTTTAGCCGATACATTCAAGCGGCTGTTCACCAATCGTCTGGAGGTGAAGGAGATGCTGGGGCAGATGGCGTTCATTGGCGTCGCCACCGTCCCTCTCATTGCCCTCGTCAACTTCTTTTCAGGTGCGGTTATTGCGCTCTACTTTACTGGCTTCCTCATGCGTTTTGGCGGCGAAAACTTCGTTGGCGGAACGGTAGCGCTATCGATGACCCGAGAGATCGCGCCAGTTTTGTCGGCGTTAATGGTGGCGGCTCGCTGCGGATCGGCGATGGCTGCGTTGGTGGGTCAGATGAAGGTGACAGAGCAGATCGACGCGCTGCGGATGCTCAGCGTCAATCCGGTGAACTATCTCGTGGTTCCGCGGGTGATCGCGGCAGTGACGATGCTGCCGGTCCTGACCTTGATTGGCATGTATTCGGGGGTGATTGGAGGGTACTTGGTTGCGGTTTCTGGCGGCGTCTCTCCGGGGGCTTTTACCGCTTCGATTCAGCAGTATCTCACCTCTTGGGACTTTGTGGGCGGCCTACTCAAGACGCCCTTTTTCGGGCTGATCATCGTCGCCGTCGCCTGTCATCAGGGATTTAGGGCTACCAATGGCGCAGTGGGCGTGGGCAAGGCCACCACGCATGCGGTCGTGATCTCCATGGTGCTCTGCTATATCGCCAACTATCTGCTCGCGAATCTATTCTTCGGGCTCCGCTAGTATTTTTCCAAGCCGCTGTAGTCGGCATAGCGGTTAAAGAGGTTGTGGGCGGCACTATAGCAAGAGTGGGGAGACATGAAGTGGGGAAATTCGAAGGTGATGATCTTCTCGGCCACCTGCGCCGCGGTTTCCAATTTAAAGCGAAGGTAGCGCCAATCGGCGGGGGGAAACTTGATCGGCATGTCCCGATCGAAGGTTTCTAGATTCGACCAGATGGTGACGCCGTACTTGCGTCCAAGTTCTGCGATGCCGGCGACGAACCGGGGCAGCTCCTGATAATGGATTTGCCCATCCTGGAACGCACAGATATCGAATGCTCCCTGAGTGGCCTCAAATATTCTGTTCCAGTGGTCGAATGAGTCGTCAAGGCTCATGATGCCTCCCCCTCCTTGTTTTGCGCCCTGGGGGTAGGGCGATATGAGCACGGGGACATCCTTGATGGCTTTGCAGTGCTTGCCGATGTGATTGAACAGCTCGATGATGTGGGCATCGTTCTTGCTGGTTTCATGGGTGAGATACCAGCCCTTGAAGCTGGGGTGATGGCCGTACTTTCCCACGACCTCATCAAGAAAGGATCGGTTGATGTCGACCTCCTTCCACCAGCTTCGCTCCCACCAATATCGCCCGGAGTCATAGGTGCCCCAGTACAGATCGAGGCCGATCTCATCGGCAAGGCTGAGGAACATCTCGGCCAAATCTTCATAGATGGGCAGCAGATCGGGCAGCGTCTTTGAGGGAAAGATGCACTTGTTCTGATAGCCGGAGCGGATGAGGATGACGGTATCGATGCCGATGCGCTTGTATAACTCGAGCTCACGCCGCCACTCCCGCTCTGACCAGTTCTGGCTGGGAATGTCGTGAGTGATTTCATCGATGAATGTGCCGGTGATTCGAGGAGCGGTTGGCATCGCCTCTAGTATGCCTCCGCTCTCTGCTGGAGGGCGGCTATGGATTGTTGGACGCACTCGGCAGGCCGGAGAAGGATGCTTCGAGCAGCTCCATGGTGTGCAGCACTTGAACCCGGTTGCCGTGCTCACGGGCGGCCTGAGCTATCCAAGCGTGGCAGCCTGGATTGCCGGTAGCAATGATTTCCGCGCCGGTAGCGGCCACGTTGCCATATTTCCTCTCCAGAAGGATGCGCGCCATGGCGGGCTGCGTGACGTTGTAGATTCCCGCGCTTCCACAGCACATGTCGGATTCGGGAAGTTCAGTGTACGTGAGATTGGGAATGCTCTGGATCAACTCACGGGGAGGTGTGCGCACGCCTTGGCCGTGGGCAAGATGGCAAGCATCATGATACGTTGCCTTGATATCTAGCCTAGCGCTCGTGGCAAGCACGTCCTTTAGGCCATGTTCTAACAGGAATTCCGAGGCGTCGAACACTCTTCGGGAGAAGGCCTCGCCTTTGGCTCCAAGGAGACGGCCGTAATGCTTCATCGTGTTGCCGCAGCCAGCGGAGTTCACGATGACGGGGATGGATTCGTTCGCAAACGCTCGGGTGACGCCGAGGGCAAGGCTTGTGGCTTTACTGAGATAGCCGTTGTGAGCATGGAGTGAGCCGCAACAGCCGGCGTCGACAGGCCGCACGCGGAATCCAATTCTCTCAAGCAGCCGTTCGGTGGCGGAATGGACTCGGCGGTAGAGAATGTCCATGACACACCCTCGCAGCAGGTAGACCTCGCCCCGATAGGGGGGCAGATCGGTGACCTCCAGGGGAGGCAAATTGTCTATTTGAGGCTGAGGCTTGTCCACCTCAGGGGCTCGTCCGCTGATCTGCTTTGACAAGAGCTTCGGGATTCGGGAGCCCGGAGTCAGCTTGCCCAGCTTCAGCTGGGCTTTGATGAGGCTGCGGCTGGTGAGGCTCCGCAGGAGAAATCTCTTGGTGACATTAGGATGTTGATTCTCAAGCTCCGACCTGGCGAATTCGAAGATCGTCTCGTAATCGACGCCGCTGGGGCAGGCAGTGGAGCAGGCTAGGCACCCAAGGCAACGGGACAAGTGGGGCCGAACATCTTTCCAGGTGATCGAACCCTCTTGTGCGCTGCGAACCAGGTAAATGCGCCCGCGCGGTGACTCGGTTTCCTCGCCAGTCTCTACGAAGGTGGGGCAGCTTTCCAAGCAGAAACCGCAGCGGATACAACGACTGATCGCGTCTTCTGCCTCGGCTTGCAAAAGTTTCAACATGCGCCGAGCGCTCCTGGATTGAACTTGTTTGTGGGATCAAACGCGCGCTTGGCGCGCTTAGTGAAATGTATCGAATCGGGGTTTGCAATGCTGAGGTTGTCCTCACCTGACCCGCTTGAAATCCGCCAAGCGTCATTCCCGACGAAAGAACGGGGCTCGTCTGAGCCCGCGGACCTCGACCAGAGGGTGGAGCTTGCCGGATCAGCCATGACCAACCGGTCGCCAAGCGAGGCTGCGAGGCGCTCGAACTCGGTGGGAAGGCAGCGATCGATCTGGCCCGCCGCTTCGTCCCATCTGGCCGGTCCTTTCACCGCTACCGGCGCAGGCACGGCGGATTTGGAGAAAACGCGGAGAGTGACTTCCAAGATCAGAGCGAGCGCACCTCTTGCTCCAATCAGCATTTTATGGATGTCGTAGCCCGCCACGTTCTTGACCACTTTGCTCCCGCACTTACAGATAGTCCCGTTCGGCAAGATCACACGCGCGCCGAGCACCCAATCTCGCAACGACCCACATTGCCCTTCTAAAAGGTGAGGCAACTTGAAATCGAGCATCTCTGCGAGGCTGGCATCGGCAAATCCGTGCGGGAAAAGGTGCGGAACACATTGGCCATTCTGTTCGAGAATCTCGTTCAGCTCGCTCAAGGTCGTCCCCGAGCGTACGGTAATGACTTGGTCTGGTGGGGAATAATCCACCACTCCACCGTAATGATCAAAGGTGAGATTTGGCGCTACGTCGGTTCTTGAAAATGGCCTAAAGGCGCAAGGGGTGAAGACTTCATCCAACGCCGCAACGGCTTCCACGAACTCGGCCTCAGTTCCCGGGACCAAGATCAAAGCAGAGCTCGCTCCTTCACCTCGAAGTAGTAGCTCACCAGCGCTGCCGCAAGGTTCTGGGGTTCGGCTTCCAGGTTTCTGATCTTTGCCGCGCTGAGAATGGAGGTGGCGAGACGGCGATCAGCAAGCAAGAGATCGGTCGCCGCTGCCAGATACATGTCTTCGATTTTGGCGAGCGGACTCTCCAGGGCCTCACCCATGTGCGGGTCCGTCACTCGGGCGAGGAGAAGCAGGTGTCTCTTTGCCTGCGGTCCGAGTGCGGTGGCAAGCGTTTTTGCCCGATCTGGATCTTCAAGATCGGTAAAGGTCACGACCAGTGAGCGGCGCTTCCATCGCGTACCGAGAAAGGCAAATGCGGCGGCCGGGTCGCTCTCGATCGGTTCCGCAACGAGATCGTGAAGAGCTTCGATGATGACTCCCACTTGGTTGCGGCCCTTCTTGGGTGGAATGTACCGCTTCACAATGTCCGAGTAGACAAGCAGTCCGACGAAATCGCCAGCCGCCGCGGCAGCGTGGGTGAGCATTAAACAGGCATCGAGAGCATGATCGAGCTTGCGAACGCCATTCACTTCGGCGAGCATGTGCCTTCCAATGTCGATCACGATGATCACCGATTGGTTGCGTTCTACTTCAAACTGGCGGACTACGAGCTTGTTTGCGCGGGCGCTCGCCTTCCAGTCGATTTTCCGATAATCATCCCCTTGGCCGTACTCGCGCAAAGACTCGAAGTCAGTCCCGATTCCACGCTGGCGGGTGCGGCGAATTCCCATCTCCCGTAATCGGCCCTTCTGCTTCAGGAGATCGAATTCTTTCAGGGCGAGTACGTTGGGATAGACCCGAATCGGCTCCTCACTTGGAAGATACGTCTGCCTTAGAACCAAGCCAAGCGGACAATCCAGCCGCACGTAGGTGCCCTTGAAACTCTCGCTTCCTCTCTCCACGGGGGTTAGGTAATAGGTGAGATCGACCTCTGATTCTGGCTTTAGGTCGATTTTGAACTCACGCTGAGTCGCTTCGAAGTGGGGAGGGGGCTCGTCTCTAATCACCCCGGAGACGCGCTCCAGGTTCTCGTTGACCAATGTGAGATCGATTCGGTTCGCCGTTCTTACGCTGAGGACGGGATCGTGGCTTCTCAAGATTTTTAGCTTCGTCGCATCCGGCGCCAGCTTCCCCGTTCCATAAGCAATCAGGATGATGACGAGGTTATACGCATAGGCGAGGGAAGGCAGGTTTGCCTGGCCCGCGACGGCGGCAACGGGAATTCCCAGCGCAATCAGCAACCAAAACCTTTTCGTGGGCACCATTTCGCGGGATAATCCTATCTGTGGAGCAAGAACTTGCGTTACTCAGTCCTGAGAAAACCATTCTAACCTACAAGCTTGCTTCAGTTGGGGCTCGCATCTTTGCGCAACTGCTGGACATCCTCATCATCATCGTGGTGATGGTCGGGGTTGGAATCTTGGCGGGGGTCATTGCGATGGCTCCTGGGGGCGTGTTATCGCTCGTCGCCTTCCAAGTCTTCCTTGCTGCCTTTCCATTTCTTTATTTCATTCTCTTCGAAGGATTTTGGAATGGCCAAACGCTTGGAAAGCGTGCGCTCAACATTAGAGTAAGAATGGCGGATGGCACCGCGATCACTTGGCTCGCTGCGTTTGGTCGCAATTTCCTTCGAGTAGCGGACATCATGCCACCGGTTACCTACTTCGCTGGTTTGCTCTCGATGTTTACCAGCCCAAAGAGCCAGCGACTTGGCGACTTGATCTCGAATACGGTCGTGACCTATGAACGCCGCGCGGAGCCGCGATTTGCGCCGGCTCCCCATATGGCGGGCATTCATCCGCTCGAGCATCTGGTGGGAGAACTGCGTGGGATGACACTGGACGAGTACAACGCGCTGCGGCGATATTGTGATCGTTTTCCGGAGTTCACCCAGACCGCCCAGCACAAGCTGACTCAAGAGGTATGGATTCCGATCGCCAAGAAACGCTCGGTTCCTTTCCCGCCGAACATCCATCCCATTTACCTTGCGGAGGCCGTCGTGATGAAGTACGGCCGGGAGAATGGCTTACTGTAGAGTTATCCGGCTCTATCGGCTGAATCCTGGTGAATTGTATGGGGGAAATTGTGAATGATTGGATGGGTAGGGGAAAGCCTGTCTCGCTTCTGTACAAAGTCGCACTTTCACACAGCCTTTTCCACCTATGCTCTTTTGCGGCCGAGGCCGCAATTGCCGTTCAAACTTGCTTCACAAGACCCTTTTGTAAAATTGCGCGAAATGTGTTTTCCCCAGAAAAGTTGCCCTTAATAAAAACAACAGATCTAAATGAAAGAAGAAGAGTTAAGAGAAAGAGCCGGGGAAAACTTGGACATCTACGTCGTCTGTGTTTCTCTTGATCGCTTCCGGAACTACCTTCATCTCGATGTCGATCTGGATCGTGGATTCAATCTCATCACGGGGATCAATGGGCAAGGCAAGACCAACTTCCTAGAATCCCTGTATCTCCTTTCTACTACGCGACTGCTTCGGGGCCAGAGGGATGCCGAAGCGGTGCTCGAGGGTGAGACGATGGCTTACGTGTCCTGTGAGCTCTCAAGTCATACGGAACTCGGCATGACTATTGAACCGGGTGCCCGGAAGCGCGCTTCACTGAATGGAGTTAAACTTCCCAAAGCGGCCGACGTGATCGGGCGTCTTCCATGCGTTTCTATCAGCTCGTTCGACCTAGATATCGTCAAAGGCGAACCGAGTGATCGCCGGCTTTTTCTCGATTTAGAGCTCTCTGCGCTCTCCCCGGCCTATCTGAAGCACCTTGCGGTCTACAAGCGTGCTGTGGAGCAGCGGAACGCCTTGCTGCGCGATTCTCGTGAGGTGAGGCGTCCCCCAGAACTCTTTGAAACTTGGGAAGAACAGATTGCTTCAGCCGGAGCAGCGATTCGCCAGGCTCGTCGTGCTTACGTAGAGGAACTGCGGCCGATCGCCCGCCAGCGCCATGCGACGATGGCAGACGGTGAGCAGTTCGACTTGGAATACGTTCAGAAAGGCGAGGAAATGACTGCTGACCGGATGATCGAGGAGCTGGCGCAAAGCCGTCACGTGGACATTGTTCGTGGTGGCACCAGCGTAGGGCCGCATCGCGACGATCTGCTCCTTCTCGTAGGGGGGCGAGATGCGCGACTGTTCGGATCTCAGGGGCAGCAGCGGACATCAGTGGTGGCGTTGAAGCTCGCCACACTGGCTCATCAGTCGCGCATGCTGAGGCAGCCGCCTTTGCTGCTTCTCGATGACATCCTAAGCGATCTCGACGAGCGCAGGCGATCTCTTCTTGTTCAGATTGTGCTCGACGAAGCTGGCCAAACCATCCTTACCTGCACCGAAGAATCCGCGGCGGGGCCAGAGGTCTTGCGACGGGCGAAGATCTTTCACACGAGAAAAGATGAGCTCGGCCATGCTTTTTTGACGTGACTGTGCTCTTCCATGCGTATGAAGCTGCATGCTTGCGCTTCTCATATGCGGACTCCTGCAAGGGGCGAATGCTGGCCACAGCGATGTCACCCTCGTGAGCAAGTTCTCAGCCTACGAACCAGAATCACCGTTCACCGTTGCGCTGCGGTTCAAGATAGAACCGGGTTGGCACATCTACTGGCGAAATCCAGGAGATTCAGGTCAGGAGCCTCGCGTCAAGTGGTCCCTCCCACCAAATTGGAGGGTGGATGAGATTCGTTGGCCCGCTCCCAAGGTGCTTTCGGAAGCTGGCATTACCACGTTCGTTTATGAAAAAGAGGTGTTTTTGCTCGCCACCATCCATCCGCGTGGGCGGCAGTCGATTGCAAAACTCGGAGCCGAGGTGAGCTGGCTGGTGTGCAGCGATGTTTGCTTGCCGGAATCCAAATCCTTGGCGGTCTCGATACCGTCGGCCAAGCAATCGGTGCTCGGCCCAGCAGCCCCCGCCATCGATCAGGTCGGTCAGATGTTGCCGAGGAGAGGCACAGAGAGAGGCGTCGCTTCGGTCAAGTCGCATGGAATCGAGCTTGCGATAGACGGCCTCAGACGGGGGAATTATCGATTCTTTCCTTACGAGACCAACATCGTTGGAAACGAGGAGACGCAAACCGGAACTTGGAAGGGGGATCGATTCGTTTTGAAGTTAAAGCAAAGCGACTATTTCGATTCAAAAGCGAGACGCCTCAAGGGAATTCTCGTGCGAATTCAAGATTCTTCTACCGAAGGCGAGCGACCAATCGAAATCGACGTACCATTATTGAAAAGTTAGGAAAAAACAATGAAGTTCAAGACAACCATTTTGATCGGCTTCGCGGCTTTGGCTGCGGTCGCAGTTTCGGGATTTAGATTCGCTTCTCCGGAGATCGGCGGTCCGGCTCCCGCATTTTCACTGCCTTCGGCTACCGGCAAGACGGTGAACCTTAGCGACTACAAGGGCAAGTACGTAGTCTTGGAATGGACAAATCAGGGTTGCCCGTTTGTCAAGAAGCATTACGGCAGTGGCAACATGCAAGCTACTCAGAAGTGGGCGGCAGACAAGGGAGTCGTGTGGCTGACGATTATTAGCTCCGCACCCGGCGAACAGGGGTATCTCACTGGGCCAGAAGGGGTGCAGCTTCTGAAGGAAAAGAAGATGGCTTCGACTGCCCTCCTGGTGGATGCTGACGGAAAAGTCGGGCACCTCTACGGAGCGAAGACGACGCCTCACATGTTTATCATCAATCCGAAAGGAGAATTGATTTATCAGGGCGGGATGGACAACAAGCCGACCACGAACTTGGACGACGTTCCCGTCGCGACCAATTACGTGAAGCAAGCCTTGGAAGAGGCAATGAACGGAAAGGCCGTCAGCAATCCGTCAACTCGACCCTACGGCTGCTCGATTAAGTACAAAGACTGAGGATCACGGAGAGCGCGCGAGGTTCACGCGCTCTCTCGTTTCATTAAGGCAATGACCGGACTAGATCCAGTTCGGCCGCACTCGTCCACGCATTGTTATGTTGCTCCGACAGTGCCACGAACTTGAAGAATCGAGCTTCTTGCGGGTTAAAGTCGAATCGGCTCCATCCGGCAGCGTCTTTGATCGTGCTCTTGACGACAGGTGTTCCCCAATCCTTTCCATCGACGCTTAGGTACAGCTCAAAA
>JAEVZK010000035.1 GCA_023392285.1 Armatimonadota bacterium
GTCTTCGCACTCCAGCGATTCTCCGCTTTTAGCTGCTGCATCGGATCGTATTGATAAGGCGTGTACTTCCCGCTCTTATCCTTCACGCTGAGCCGGTTACCCGTCGCGTCTAGCTCGTACTCGAACGAACAAATCACCCCAAGCACTAAGCTGTGCCGCGTATCCACCGTCTTGCGCAGATGCGGCGGCCAATACCCTCTCGCTCCAGCTTCGTTCGCCATGCCACCTCCATCCTACAATACAAAATCCCTAATCCCAAATGTGACCGAGTTCACAGCGATCTGGTTTTGAAGCTGAACGGCTCGTGAGGCGATGGAAACTTGTGGGGGAAAGCGCAAGGAAGTAACGGCCTCGCACCAGGTCTTCTTGCTCTCGATTCCCCTCTCTCTCCACCGACCCGCCAGAGGCGCGAGGGATTTCAAGGCTTCTCCCTCGGCACCGGACACATAGATACAAGCCACAGATCAGCGGCTGAGGAATCGACGAAGAGGGGGGACGCGTTAAGTGAACGAGATACGAACCCGAGAGTCGTCAGCAGAAGACAAAGTAAAATCTGGCCATGGAAGTCGTCGTACCAGACGAATTTAAATACCTATACGTGCAGAACGATGAGCGGCCGGTGGTGAAGGTGCCGAATGCGGTGCTTCGCGCCAAGGCAGCGGACGTGCTGAAGGTCGGCAGAAAGGAGCAGCTGCTGATCGATGAGATGATGCGGGTGATGAAGCGGTCCAACGGCGTCGGATTGGCGGCACCGCAGCTTGGGATTGGACGACGTATTATCGTCTTTGCTCCCGATGGGAGTCGTCCCGCAGCGCTGATCAATCCTCGAGTAATTCGTGCCGAGGGTGAACTGAAGCGGGAGGAGGGCTGCCTAAGCATCCCAGGGCTTTATGGCGATGTATCGAGGCCTGCCTACGTGGAGGTCGAAGGACTCGATCGCCGCGGCCGTCAAGTCAGTCTCGAACTCGAAGACATGCCGGCGCGAGTGGTGCAGCACGAGATCGACCATCTCGATGGCGTTCTCTTTATCGATAAAGTCGACGTCTCAACTCTGCATTGGTCTCATCCCGACCGGGTGGAGCACGATGAGAACGAATGAGGCTGGTCTACTTTGGCACCGCTGAGTTCGCAGTTCCCACGTTGATCGCAATGGCCGAGCACGTGGAGCTCGTGGTGTCGCAGCCGGATCGACCGGGCGGACGAGGCATGCAGCTGCAGCCGTCGCCCGTAAAAAAGCAGGCGATGCAGCTTGGCTTGCCCGTGGAGACGCCGGAAAGAAGCCGTTCGCCCGAGTTTGTCGAGAAGCTAAAGAGCCTGAAGGCGGATGCGCTGTTGGTGGCGGCGTATGGCCAAATCCTCTCGGTGCCTCTTTTAGAAAGCGCCAACTTTGGTGGCATTAACCTGCACGGTTCTATTCTGCCTCGCTTTCGTGGTGCAGCGCCTATTCAGAGAGCGATCGAAGCGGGGGAGCCGGAGACTGGCATCTCCCTCATGCAGATGGACAAGGGAATGGACACCGGCGATGTGATTGCAATTCGGAAGACTCTGATCGATCCCGATGAGACGGCGGGCGAGCTGACCCTGCGGCTTGCCGAGATCGCGGCTGAGATGGCGGTTGAATGGATGCCAAAGATCGTTAACGCAAACTATCCCCGGATTGCTCAGCGCCATGAGGCGGCGACTCACGCTCCTAAAGTGAACAAGGCGGAAGCGGAACTCAGTGTCACCCGGGAGGCGGAAGAGGAATACAACCGCTTTCGCGCTTTCACCCCTTCTCCAGGCGCCTTTCTCCGCACCCAATTTGGTTTGGTGAAGATCAGTCGGGCGCGACTAAGCAACCAAAGCGGCGATTCGGGTGTTGTACTTTCTACATCGGAGTCTCTACAGCTTGCCTTCGGGGAGGGCAGCCTCCACCTGTTGGAAGTACAGCCAGAGGGTAAAAAGCGAATGAGCGGACGGGACTTCGCCAATGGACTGAGAATCAAGGCCGGGGATCGGCTGATAGCCTAATGCAAGCAAAACAACCCAAGATTTCACAGAAGCTCGTGATGCGTTCCGCCATCGGCCTGATCGGTCTGGCGATCCTGATTTTTGCCTTCAACTACTTCCGAAGCATCGAGACGGACCTGAACGGAAACGCCACCGTCGATAGCGCAGGGATGATCGCGGCCTTGCAGTCAGTGGGCGACGTGAATCATGTGGTGGTCATCAAACCGGATGGGACGCTCATCCAACAGCCCGGCATCGAGGAGAAATCAGACGATCGAGACGTGGTATGGCGCCCAGATGGCAATGCCGTGTTCTTCGCAAGCGACCGATCGAAGGACCGATTCACGATGTTCCGCTGGCGTCCCGATCCCTCAGCTAAGCCGGAGCAGCGATCGGTGGGCAGCCGCGCTCAGGGGGCACCCGATTTCTTAACCGGGGATGCTGGCTTGGGTGCCAATGCGCATGCGCTCCTGATTATGGGCGGCAAAGTGATGGACTACGACCCCAAGAAGCCTTCGCTCTTCCAGGTGCTGCCGCCGGTGGACCCGAAGAACCGAGTGGAAATCAGCGGCGAGGAAGAGGGCGGCGGAAGCACGAGCGCCTTTGAAGGCGTGTACGCGAACCTGGGCAGCAGCTTCCGGCGGGCGAAATGGCTGCCGGACAAAAGTGCGGCGGTCGCGGTGATGCGACGTGATTCGGGTGAAGTGCTGATCTATCAAAAGCTGAATACAAGCGATCCCGTCGAGGGCAGACCGAAAGCCATCGTCGCCGGAGACCGCGTCGATTTCGATGTGGATGAGCGGACCGGGCTGGTGTATTACGCGGTCACGAACTTCCAGTGGGTGCGAGCGGAAGACGCTCCCCCGGAATTCCATAAGGGCAATCGCCTCACAACTCCCTTCAAGCATGCAATTGGACGCTTCGATGTCACCGGAAAATCGAGTGGCATCGTCACCGCTTCGAAAGACGATACGGCGGCGTTCAACGAGATTCGGGTCGATCCGCAGGGCAAGTTCCTCCTCGTGACGTACGGGCCCTATCTTGGTGATCGAAACTTCGGGCCGGGCGGATTGTCGCTCGTGCCCTTGGAAGGCGCGCCCGAACCGTCGCTTCTAGCCAAGGGTGATGTTCACGAGCCTTCGTGGTCTCCGACCGGAGACAAGGTGCTCTTCGCTCTTCGAGAAAGCGAGACTTCTCGGCCGATCATGGAGGTCAGCCGGACGGGAGGGCCGCCCGTGCGCAAATCCCCCGCGGGAGTTTTCAGCTATCCCCAGTACAGCCCCCAGACGAAGTAACTGGCGCAGGTAAAATGCCCATGCCAAATGAGAATTTTTACATCGGAGAGCGTTAGCGAGGGGCACCCCGACAAGCTTTCAGACCAAATTTCCGACGCTCTCCTCGACGCCTTTCTGGCGCAGGACGCAAACGCTCGTGTAGCCATCGAAACATTGTTAACTCGCGGCCTGGCCGTCGTTGCGGGCGAGGTCACGGTTGATGGTTACGTCGAGGTTGCCGATCTCGTCCGCCGCACCATCACCGAGGTGGGTTATACGGATACCGAACTAGGATTCGACGGCAACACCTGCGGCGTTATGCTGGCGATCCAAGAACAATCTCCCGACATTGCCCAAGGCGTTGATACGGGCGGGGCTGGAGACCAAGGGATGATGTTCGGCATGGCGACGCGGGAGACTCCCGAGTTGATGCCCCTGCCGATCTCCATTGCCCACGCCCTCACCCGCAAGAGCGCCGAAGTACGCAAGGCCGACTCGTCATTGGGCTTGAGGCCGGACGCGAAGAGTCAGGTGAGTGTAATTTACGGCCCTGATGGCAAGCCTTCGCATATCGATACAGTGGTGTTGAGCCACCAGCATGCGCCGAATATGTCGAAGTGCGACATCGAAGAGATCGTCCGCAAGAAGATCATCGATCCGGTATTGGAGGAGTACGGCGAGTACGTGAAGGGTGACATCACCTATCACATCAACCCAACTGGCATCTTTGAGATCGGTGGACCCCAAGCAGATACCGGCGTCACGGGTAGAAAGATTATCGTCGACACCTACGGAGGCATGTGCCCACACGGCGGTGGCGCCTTCAGCGGTAAGGATCCGACAAAGGTTGACCGAAGTGCTGCGTATATGGCTCGGCACGTGGCGAAGAATATCGTGGCCGCGGGGCTGGCGGATCGATGCGAAATCGCTCTTGCTTACGCGATCGGAGTCATCCAGCCGGTTTCCCTGAACATCGAGACATTCGGAACCGAGAAGATCAGCATCGACGACATCACCAAGAAGGTTCGAGATACGTTCGACCTTTCGCCGAAGGGCATCATCGATCATCTGGGCCTGCGCAATACGAAATACCTTCCTACGGCGAAGAACGGCCATTTCGGGAATCCATCCTTCCCCTGGGAGCAGACGGAGCACGCGAAGGCGCTCTAAAACTAACCTAAGCGAACGGCGAGTGTAATCTGTAAAGATGCTCGCCCTTTCTTGTGCCCTCGCCCTGCTGCCGGCCTTCCAAACTTGGAAGCTGGTTTGGTCGGACGAATTCAATTCGGGCACGAAGCCGGATCCTTCCAAGTGGACCTACGAGGAAGGCTTTGTAAGAAATCAGGAGCTCCAGTGGTATCAGCCTGACAACGCGCGAGTAGAAAAGGGCCACTTGGTTATCGAGGCGCGGCGCGAGGAGAAATCGAATTCCAACTGGCTGGATAAGACGCCAGATTGGCGGCGCAGCCGAAAGTCCGCGAGCTATACGTCGGCGGCCCTGGAGACCCGTAAACTGCACGACTGGACCTTTGGGCGATTCGAGGTGCGGGCAAAGATCGACCCTCAACAGGGACTCTGGCCAGCGATCTGGTTTCTAGGCTACGGACCTTGGCCGCTGAACGGCGAACTCGATTTGATGGAGTATTACCAGTCGACGGTGCTCGCGAACGCGGCTTGGGGCAAGGGAGAATGGGATACTTCGAAGACGCCCCTCTCCCACTTCACCGATCGAGACAAACGTTGGGGCGAGAAGTACCACGTCTGGCGCATGGATTGGGATCGCGAGTGGATCCGGATGTATTTGGATGGCGAATTGCGGAACGAAATCGATCTGTCGAAGACGATCAACCCCGACGGCACCAATCCATTCCACCAGCCGCATTTCATCATCTTGAATCTTGCGATCGGTTCAACGGGT
This sequence comes from Armatimonadota bacterium, assembly GCA_023392285.1. GTDB lineage: Bacteria > Armatimonadota > Fimbriimonadia > Fimbriimonadales > Fimbriimonadaceae > JAEVZK01. The sequence goes on from JAEVZK010000035.1 coordinate 5,182, forward strand.
GGTGACCCCTCTCCGCTGTCCTTTCCCCGCCGTTTTGAGGTGGATTATGTGCGGGTGTACCAGCGGAACACCTGACCGGCGTGGGCTAGTCAAAACACTTGAGATGATTGATACAAGCCAAATTAGAGAACACATGGAAGTAGTTGGAAACGACGGACAGCACGTCGGCACGGTAGACCACATGGACGGCCAAGATCGAGTCAAGCTGACTCGTAAGGATCCGGCGGCCGGCGGCGAGCACCACTACATTTCAACGAGCATCATCGACTCGATCGATGACAAGGTGCATCTCAACGTTCCGGCCTCCCGAGCGTACGCTTCCTAAGAGTTCGCTTTATCCAACTTGCAGGTTGGGTGAGGTCATAATGCCTTCATGATCGTAGGTCTTGGTACCGATATCGTGGAGATTGAACGAATCGTGGTTGCGATGCGCAATCCACGGTTCGTTTACCGCATTCTCACCCCGCGCGAACTTGCCATGTGCCGCACCCCTCAATGCGTGTCAGGTCGCTGGGCGGCGAAAGAGGCGATTGCCAAAGCCATCGGACTGCCTCTGACATGGCAACAGGTTGAAGTTCTGCCGGACGAGACCGGAGCTCCCAAGGTGACGGTGGCCTCGCGAGACTTTGACCCCGTTCGTCTGCGTATTCACGTGAGTATCAGCCACGAGCGGACGCATGCGGTCGCGGTCGCAGTTCTAGAACGCCTGACGATGCAGGCGCCTCATACTTAGCTTCTCAAGTTAAGCGAGCGAATGTAAGTTTCCAAATTGGGATGGCTGAACTTGAATCCCAGAGATTCGGCTCGACTTCCATAAACTCGCTCGCTGGCCAGAATGGACTCTCCAAAACTTCCGAGCAGCGTCGTGATGAGCCCTTTCGGAACGTCCAGCAGGACCTTCTTGCCCAAAGCTCCCGCGATGGTATCGGTCATTCGCTTTTGCGTTGAAGGTTCAACCGTGGCAAAGTTGACGGGGCCGCTCACATCGGTTCGGTCGAGGCAGAAGAGAGCCAGCTCTACCCAGTCTTCCCGCGTGATCCAAGGAACGTAATCGTCTGGCTTGCCCAAGATAACGGGCGGGAGCGCCCTCATTGCCATGTGGAGCGTTTGCAGGTAGCCACCACTCGGATCAAGAACATTGCTCGTTCTCATCAAAACCGTTCGCGTCTCTGCCTTCTTCGCCTCAGCCTCCCAGTCTCGCACCACATCTGGCAAGAAACCTTCGATGCCTTCGGTCTGAAACTCCTCCGTAATGGGTTTGTCGCCTTGATCCCCATATATTCCAACCGCAGACCCAGAGAGAAATACCTCTGGCTTAACGGCGAGGGAGTTGATCCAGCCCACGAGCGTGTTCGTCGTATCGACTCGGCTCTTGTAAATCGCATCCTTCTTGCCCGGAGTCCATAGTCCGAGAATATTCTCGCCAGCTAAGTTGATGACGACCTGATAATCGGTCTCTCCGGCGAGCGACTCCAAGGTGATCGTCCGGTTTCCATCCAGGTAAGGCTTCGAACCGCGAGTGATGAGGGTCACTTCAAATCCACGAGCTTTGAGAGCGGGAACGAGGGCGGAACCGATGAAACCAGTGCCGCCCGTAATAAGCGCTCGCTGCTGCATAGCGAGTTCTACGGAATTAGAAGCTTAGCGGCGCAGGTCGAGCACGACGACACCAGCATTCGCGGCGACTTGCGAGCGCCCCAGGTAGACGTTCCGATCCGAGCGTCCGCGCTGGTCGATATCGATCGCGAGAGCTTCGCCTCCTTTGATGCTGAACGTGAACCCGTCTGTCGCATTATATGTATCCAGGCGAAAACCGATGGTATCTCCCTTGCGTCCCACCTTATCCTTGCCTTCGAGATGCTGTCGGTCGACGTCGTAGATCGAGCCGACCCCACGCAGGTGGATTTGGCCGTGGATGGCTTGCCCACCTCGACTTTGATCGGCGCTGAGGATATGGACGCGATTGCCGTCGTGCCACACGTAAATGCCTACCGCGCGATTAAAGTTGATGTTGGGTCGCCCAGCTGCCACGGACCAGGGAATCCATTCTCGCTTTTCGCGATTGACGAACTGGCGCGTCGATTGAGCACTCACTGGCGCAATCACTCCTGCCACTACACTGACAATCATTGCTGCCGAAGCAGCCAATCTAAACATTTTCATCTTTCAACTCCAAATTGAAAGCCGGCTTGAAGAGTGAAAACGTCTTGAGTCTGCCGAAGTTCACTGGTGGGCGTGTCGGTACAATGCAACGGTTTGTAAGCGTGCGTCGTCCAATTGGGACGAGCATGTATCAGGGATAGATGAGCAGGATCAAGGCAGGATTTTTCGAGCGGCTGCGACGCACGATTATCGGCAAACCGATTGCAACTTCGCAGGCGCACCACGAGAAGCTTTCACCTCTTCTGGGTTTGCCGATCTTTGCTTCCGACGCGCTTTCATCGGTTGCTTATGCGACTGAAGCGATTCTGAGCATCCTCATCCTTGCGTCCACGCAGGCGCTTCACGCACAAATTTTCATCAGCCTCTGCATCTGTGGCCTCATCGCCCTGATTGCCTTCGCCTACATCCAGACGATCTACGCCTACCCGAAGGGGGGAGGTTCGTACATCGTAGCTTCGGAGAACTTGGGCACACTTCCCGGATTGTGTGCGGGCGCTGCCCTGATGATCGACTACGTGCTCACCGTTGCCGTAAGTATCGCGGCCGGCGTCGCCGCGCTGTCATCCGCATTTCCCGCGATGCATCCTTATCTCGTGCCGGTCGCGATTTCGTGCATCGCTCTCGTCGGCCTCGCGAATCTACGCGGCATGAAGGAAAGCGGCACCGCTTTCGCCTTACCCACTTACGGATTCGTTGTGGGAATGTTGGTGCTGCTTGCTACGGGCTTGTTCAAGGCCATGCACTCCGACGTGGTGACGCCGGTTGTAACCGCTCACGATGCCCCTCCTGGAGGACCGGTCACCAATTTAATCGGGCTCGAAATGGCAGTTCCCTTCTGGTATCTGCTGCTTCGCGCGTTTGCGGCTGGATGTACCGCGCTCACTGGAATCGAGGCGGTGAGCGACGGCGTGGCTGCGTTCAAAGTGCCGGAGTCCAAGAATGCCGCGAAGACGCTCGCGATCATGGGTGTCTTGCTCACCACGATCTTTCTGGGCCTCGGTTTCATCACTCGCTATCTTCCTCACCTGCACTTGAACACGACTCGAAGCGGAGATTACAAGACGCTCGTTTCGCAAGTTGCAGAATGGGCGTTTGGAGCGGGCAGTGTCGCCTTCTATTACATCCAATTTGCCACCGCCGCCATCTTGATCCTAGCCGCCAACACGGCCTTCGCCGACTTCCCCCGTCTTTCGAGCTTTATTGCCCGGGATGGATTCCTACCGCGCCCGCTCGCCCGTCAGGGCGACCGACTGGTTTTCCATAACGGGATCATCGTCTTGAGCATCCTCGCCGGAGTTCTTGTGTGGTACTTCCATGGCGAACTCGACCAATTGCTGCCGCTCTATGCAGTCGGCGTTTTCACCGCATTCACACTCAGCCAAGCGGGCATGGTCGCTCACTGGCGCAAGCAAAAGGGCCGAGGATGGGCGACCAAAGCGGCGATCAACTTCACCGGCACCGCCCTTTGCTCCGCCGTCTTGATGATCATCCTGGTCACCAAGTTCAAAGAAGGCGCATGGATCGTTGTGATCCTGCTGCCTCTGATCGTCCTTCTATTCCTCTCGATCAAGCGCCGCTACAATTCCATATCCGCGCAATTGGCCCTGGCTCCGGAAACTCAGGTTCAGCGCCCTTCTCGGCACACGTCTTTGCTCATGGTGCCGCGAGTCCACAAGGGAATCATTACCGCTCTCGAGTACGCGCTTCTGCTTGATCCGAACTGCCGCGCGGTGCATGTCGCCATCAACGATAAGGCACTGCCGGAGGTGCGGCGCAACTGGGAAAAATGGGGTGAAGGAGTGCCGCTGACGATCCTTAGCACGCCTTACCGCTCCCTCATCGATCCGGTGCTAGGTTATATCGACGAGATGATGGAAGAGCAGCCAGATCAAGTAATCACGGTCATCGTCGCTGAAGCCGTGTCGCAGAAGCTTTCCCACAAGCTGCTTCAAGAAAACGTGGCGCAACAACTGCGAACGGCCTTGGCTAAGCGGCGAAATGTGATGGTCACTAACGTCCGATACTTCCTCGACTGACTACCAAGTAGTCATCATCGGCAGGAGTCGAGCAAGCTCCCGTCTCGTCTGATCGAATTGGCCTCTGTCCCAACCGCACTCTTGAAGCAGTCGCAGGCCCTCGTCGCGGGTGCTGGCTGCAAACGGACCCCGCTTGAAATGGAAGTACGACGTCACCACGCGGGCTGGACGTATCGACTTGATCCGTTCTGCGAACTGCCTCACGTCCCGAATCGGCAGCATCGGCGATACGCAAACCATGGTTGGAATGCCTGCAGCGCCGATGTCCTCCAAAGCTTCGAAGCGCTGGTCGATCGACGCGCAGCTTGGCTCAAACTGTTTGCGGATCTCTTCCGAATCGGTGGTGATCGACATGTTCACCTGGATCGACGTGAATTTCTTAAATAGATCCAAGTCCCGGACGACGATCGGTGATCGGGTCTGAACCGTCAGATGCGCACCCTTGTCCGCGAGTATCTCGACGATCCGACGGGTGAGCCCTAGCTTCCTCTCAAGCGGCTGGTACGGATCCGTTGCCGAGCTCATGAAGATTCTCTTGCCGCGCAGATCGGCGTGAGCGAGTTGCCGCTCTGCCCCCTCTTTGGCCTCAATCCATTGGCCCCAAGTCCTCTTCTTCTCTTCATCCGCGACAAAGTTCGCGGCAAAGCAATACGAGCATCCGAATCCACATCCCACGTAGGGATTGAGCGTGTAATCGAAACGATCTGCGACGATGCCACGAGCAACCGTGAGCACCTTGTTGTGGGGACGCTCCCGCACCTCAGCTCGACCTATGCGAGACGGTGCCTGCGGGCGGCTATATTCGGAGAAAAGGGACGCTTGCATCGCCATAGTAGACGCTAGTATACTATAAATGCAATCAGGCACAAAGATGGGTGCCACTCGGGGCACCCATCCTTAAGACGAACGAACGCGAAATCAGCGGCGTCGGCGCAGCTTCAGGGCAGCAAGGCCGATGCCAATCACGGCCATCGACATGGGCTCTGGCACCGGATTCGTTTCAACTCGGAACACGGAGAGCGTATTGTTGTAAGGGCTCCAAGTTCCACCGTTTGAGAACAAGAAAGAACCGGTTGCACCCTGGTCGTTCTCGTACCACGCACCCGAATCGGATGGAGTGGCTGGCTCAATTTCGAGCCAATAGCTTGTCCCCGCAACGAGATTAGAAGTTCCAAGGCCCGAAAGGGTCTGAGCGCTGCCCGTGCCCGCGAAAGTCCAACTCTCCAGGACCGTCCCGGGCAGGTTGCCGTTATCCATCAGTTCCAGCGAAGCAGTGTAGTTCGCATTGCTGAACAGTGCAACCGTGATCGACGATACCTGCCCCGTCGTCGCTGAAGTGAATGGCATACAGAGACCTTGCGAAGAATTGACTGACCACGCGTTGCTCAAAAAAGTGTCTCCGGTGCCGAAATTGTTGTAAGCAATGTCAGCATTAGCAAAGGCAAAAGAGCAACCAATCAGGGCTACTGCAAAGGTTCGAAAAGAAATATTCATCTTCTCCTCCAAAAAGAAATAATTCAAGTTTTACGATACACCAAATTGGCGAGCTGTGGGAAAAATGAGGAAAAAGCCGGTTAAAATACGTGCTCCCGCTTCCTGACAGTTGAACGGCGCAAGTTCTTCATAATGAGATATGCCTGCAACCGCTGACGCCACCACGCCACATGTCCGATGGAACTTATCCGATCTCTTCTCCGGTATCGACGATCCCAAAATCGCTCAGACTTGGGACCGCTGCGAGAAGCTGGCGACCGAATTCGAGTCTAGATATCGCGGCCGAATCAGCAGCGCCGACCTAAATGCAGCCACCCTCGCGAACGCGCTGAAAGAGATCGAAGCAATCATCAACGAGGCGGCGAAGCCAGTTGGCTACGCGAACCTGCTTTTCGCGGTAGATTCAGCTTCTCCCGAAATTGGATCTTTTCTCCAGAAACAGATGGAGAAATCGAGCGAACTCAGCGTGCAGACGATGTTCTTCGAGCTTGAGCTGCAAGCTGCCGAGCCCGAAATCATCGATCAGCTGATGGAAGATCCTGCGCTTGACAATTATCGGCATTACATCCAGCATGCGCGCGCCTACAGTCCGTATCGCCTGGGCGAAAAAGAGGAAATCGTGCTCGAGCAAGTCGCGAATACCGGGTCGAGAGCTTGGGTCCGATTTTTTGAAGAGACGTTGGCGAATCACGTCTTTAGATTATCAAGGCCAGGTTCGGATGAAGCCGAGGAAATGACCGAATCGGAGGTGCTGGCGCTCCTTCGAGAACCGGATCGGGCAGTTCGCCAAGCCGCGGCCGACGCCTTCTCCGCTGGCCTGCAGGACCTGTCCCGCACCCTGATCTTCACCTTCAATAATCTGATGCAGGATAAGGCCGTCGAAGACCGGATGCGAGGGTTCGAATATCCGGAGCAGAGTCGGCATCTCAGCAACGAGTTGGATCGGGAAACGGTTGACTTGGTGGTTCGCCTGTGCGCGGAAAACTACGGGCTGGTCGAGCGCTTCTACAAAGTCAAGCAGGATATTCTCGGCCTTCCCGAATTGACCCACATCGACCGCTACGCGCCGCTTTTTGAAAGCGAAGAGAAGGTTGAATGGGATGAAGCTCGAACAATCGTTCTCGATGCGTTCGGTTCGTTCTCCAATGAAATGAGGAATCGCGCCGCCGAATTCTTCGACAAAAACTGGATTGACGCGGAAGCGAGAAAGGGGAAGCAAGGCGGAGCGTTTTGCGCCTACAACACCCCCGACACCCATCCCGTAGTCTTCCAGAACTACATGAACCGGGGAGATGACGTGATGACGCTCGCCCACGAGTTGGGACACGGTGTTCACGCCTCCCTGAGCCGAGCTCAAACGTACCTGAACTTTCATGGCACCCTTCCGCTGGCTGAACTCGCCTCGACCTTTGGCGAAATGCTCGTCTTCGAAAGCTTGGTCGCTGAGGCTTCAACCAAGGACAAGCTGGCTATGTACGCGGAAAAAATCGAGGGAATCTTCGCCACCGTCTTCCGCCAGGCGGCGATGTTCGCCTTCGAGCAGCGAATCCATCTAGCCCGTCGAGCTCAAGGAGAGCTGACCGCAGAACAGTTTGGCGATTTGTGGCAGGAAGAAATGCAGAAGATGTTCGGCACAAGCGTCAAGCTTGGCGAACAGCACCGAGATTGGTGGAGCTATATCGGCCACTTCATCTTTGCGCCCTTTTACGTTTACGCGTATTCCTTTGGGGAGCTGCTCGTTCTGTCCCTGTACCAGATGGCAAAGAAGGAGGGGCCGAGCTTCGCTGATAAATACATTTCTATGCTGACGGCAGGCGGTTCCAAAACTCCGGTTGACCTCATGAAGATGGTGGGAGTCGATCTACACTCAGAAGCGTTTTGGCGAGGCGGCTTCGCTGCCATGGAGAGCCTCGTCACCGAATTCGAGCGACTCTGGGGCGAGTACAAGGGCAGCGATCGCAACTAGATTGGATCAGCCCTTCCTCTAGCAAAACTGGGGGAAGGGCTAGTGGTTAAGCACCCAGAATTTTGGTGCTGACCTCGCCGAAGCCGATGCGGTAGCCGTCACCCTGAGCATAGGCGGTCATGGTGACGGTGTCTCCATCTTCAATGAACGTTCTCGTTTCGCCAGTTTCTTCAAGCGTGATCGGCTTCGTTCCCTTCCAGCACAGCTCAAGCATGGAGCCGTAGGTGCCCTCATCCGGACCCGAAATCGTTCCCGACGCGTACAGATCGCTCGGCTCCACGTTGGTCCCGTTCGACGCCTGGTGGGTGAGTTGCTGGGCAAAGGACCAATAAAGGTGCTTTGCGTTGCTCGTGGCGATCCGCTGAGCCTTGGTCATTCGCTCGCTCTTTATCCAAACCTCCAAAGTGATGTCGAAATGGCCATTCTTCGTTGGGCGAAGATGCTCGAGCGGCTGGGGATCCTGGGCTGGCCCTACCACTCGAAAAGGCTCCAGCGCATCCAGAGTCACGATCCAAGGCGAAATCGAGGTCGCGAAGCTTTTCGCGAGGAAGGGTCCCAGTGGCTGATATTCCCAGCGCTGCACATCTCGGGCGGACCAGTCGTTGACCAGCACCAACCCCAGCATGTACTCCTCGGCTTCAGACAGCGGAACCGTCTCACCCTGTTCACTTCCCTTGCCTAAGAAGAAGCCCATCTCCAGTTCGAAATCGAGTTCGCGCGTCGGGCCATAGATGACGTCATCGCCGATCTTCTGCTGGCCCTTCGGCCGCCGGACCGCCTCCCCGCTGCAGATCACACTCGACGCTCTCCCGTTGTAGCCCACCGGTAAGTAGCGGTAGTTGGGAAGCAGCGGTGGCTGGTCTGGGCGGAACATCTTGCCGACGTTGCTCGCATGGTAGATGCCCGAGTAGAAGTCGACAAACGCGGTGGGGAAGATTGGCTGAAGGATCTGAACATCTTCCATCCGGTGGAGCACGGCCGCCCGCAGGTCCTTATCATCACGAAGCTTTGGATTGCCTTCCCGAAAGAGGTCGAAGAGTTGCTGACGGATATTCGAAATTCCCGCCCGCCCACCGACTGACAGCGTATCCGCCAGATCTTCCATGAAGTGATCTTCGTATCCCTCCAAAAGCTCGGCATCGGCTAGCTCCATCAGATCGATGACGCTTTCTCCCAACGCGATGCAAACCCGTTCATCGCCATCGGGGTGCTCGAACATGCCGAAGGGCATGTTCTGAATGGGGAAATGGGAATTTTCAGGAACGGGAACCCAGCTTCTCGCCTTTTTCGGAATCGTAAAGCTCATCGAGAAACCTTACCCAGAAATCCAAGCTTCTCCAAATCCGCGACCGGCTCCGCTACTGAGCAGGAACCGAAGCTGACGAGCAAGGTTCGGGAATTCTCAACGTCTTCCGGGGAGGCTCGATGCTCGTGCAGACTGATCCCATCCCTGCGGAAATGAAATTCTTTGGGCCTGGTCTCATCAAGAATGTCTGCAATTTCCTTCGCCGAAAGCTCTTCTGAGATGGCTAGAGCACACGCCGCCAGAACATTTAGAAAGCCGTGGTGCCTCGCCCCGGTCTCGGCATCTTCGTGGGGCAGAGGATGGTGAAGGCCCGCCGTGAGCTTAAAGGTGAGATCGAGCTGACAGCACTGAGAGATCAGCTGGGCCAGCTGAGAAGAGGAGGGGAAAGCCTCTTTGACGAGGCCACCGGTTCGCATTTTTGCGAATGCCGTCTCCATCTCGGCAAGAAGCGCGAGAGAGTCGTTCAACTCCGGCGTCCACCCGAGTTCAGTGAAAACATCGACCCCGGTGAACTGTCGAAGATCGCGCACGTACTCTTCCAAATGCTTCTGATCAGGCGTTTTGACCTCGTAGGCCTGAATCTCGGCCAAGCCATGGCTATCCCGCAGAAAGCTCGTCATCAGCTCCCCATCGCGCTCGATTCCTCGCTTCCAACCTTCTCGATCCAAGTTGGGTGATCCAATAACTGAGAGCTGAACGGGGTTGCTTGGAGGATCTGCCGCAAGCTCTTTGCCAAGCTCATCGAGACGCTCCGCGGTACATGCGAATCGATCCACCAACCAGCTATGGCTGCTTGAAAGGATTTGCGAGTACTCCGCAACCGCCTCCCGCATCGAGAGCTTGGCAGGGGGAAAAAGTCCAGCGTAATCGACCACTCCTTCGAGCATCGTCCGCAACACGGCGTTCATAGAACGAAGTTTAACTCTGCGAACCCGCTACGGTCTAGGGGAGACCCAATTACGAGCGGCGAGCTGCGACCAGAATCGCGAGCCAGTGCGGAGTGTTGAGGTAATCCGTCGCAACACCCTTATGGTTGGTGCTGCTGTGAACGAAATAACCGTTCCCGAGATAGATTCCCGTGTGACCCACTTTGCCTCGCTTCTTGTCCCAGAAGTACAGGCGGTCGCCAGCTTTTAAATCTTCTAACTTGGTCACCGGTTGGCCGACTCTAACCTGCTCGGCCGCCGTTCGGGGCAGATTAACACCGATTGCACCAAACATTTTCTGAACGAGACCAGAGCAATCGACGCCATTGTTCACGTCGGTTCCTCCCCACACATAAGGGGTGCCGATAAAGTTCAGCGCGTACTTCGCGGCAACTGCATTGCGACCGCTCCCGTAAACCATTCGGCCCGCTGCGCTGCGGCTGGCGGTGGAATAATTCGTCGAGCGCCCAGGCGAATTCGCACACACCTCATAGGGCAGCTTTGCGATGAGATCGGCTCTAATGTAGCCATACTTCCGATTGTTGAGCAGCACCTTCATCCACTGCTCGTTCATCGGTAGGACGACCACGTAGTCAAACTCCTTGATTGCGTAAGACTTCGATGAAGTCGAGGGAGCGACGTAAATTCGCGTCGTTTCGGTAACTTGACCCAATTTGCCAAGCACCACTTTGTTCTCTGCCGATGACATTACTGCCGCAGCAACTAGTAAGGTGGTGATCATAATCCGTCGGAACATAGGCAGCTCGTGATGTGTCTTCCTTGATTATAGGCTCATTGAACCTGTTTTTATAGACAGGACGCGAACTTTGCGCCTAAACGTTCTATTCAGCTATACGCTCAGCAGAGCTTCAGATAGTGCCCGCAACACTAACTTTCCATCGCAATTGCCAAGAATTTCTCGCGTCGCCCGCTCTGGGTGAGGCATAAGGCCCAGACAATTTCCCTGCTTGTTGAGCACTCCGGCGATGTCGCCGACGGAGCCGTTCGGGTTCTGGATATAACGAAAAGCGACTTGATCGTGATCCTGAAGCCGCTTCAATTCGTCAGCATCGCAAATGAAACGACCTTCCCCGTGAGCAATGGGGAAATGCAAATGCCGGTCGATGCCTCTCGTCCAAAAGGAAGTGCGATTCACCGCCTCCAACTCAACGGTATCGCAAATAAACTTCTGACCCTCGTTGAAGATCAGAGCGCCAGGCAGGAGACCCGCTTCACAAAGAATTTGGAAGCCGTTACAAGCGCCAATGACCGGCCTCCCTTCGGAGACAAATCGGGCAACCTCCGCCATGATGGGCGAACGGGAGGCCATCGCTCCGCAACGCAAATAATCCCCGTAACTGAACCCGCCCGGCACGAACACCGCATCAAAACCCGCAAGTGAGTGATCTTCATGCCAGACGTATTCGGCACCGACGCCGATGTCTTCCCTCAAAGCGAAGTAAGCATCCTGATCACAATTCGAGCCCGGAAAACGCAAGACGGCGACTTTCATGCTCAGGCGACCTCGTAGCGATAATCTTCGATCACCGGATTGGCCAGAAGTTTTTCACACATTTCTTTGATCCGCTCCTCGGAGTAGTCCTCCACCTGCAGCTCGATCATCTTGCCGATTCTCGCCTCGTGAAGCTCCTCGAAACCGAGCTTGCGGAGAGTCCCTGCGACCGTACGCCCAGCCGAATCCAAGAGCGAAGGTTTCAACGTGACATACACGCGAACGGTGGTCATAGTCTATTTTGGCATGAAGCGAGGAAAGCCCGGCTTAGCCGCCGCAGAATTCCCGGTAGAGCTTCAACACCTTCTTGACGTAGTTCTGAGTCTCGCGATAAGGCGGCACTCCGCCGTATTTCCGCACCGCCCCCGGCCCGGCGTTATAAGCCGCAAGCGTGTAAACCAGGCTGTCGAAGGTTTGGCCGCCGAATTTCGAACTGTAGTCGTTCAGGTGCCCGCGTACGAGCCGCACCGTGGCGGATAAATTTTGCATCGTGTCATACGCGTTGGAAACGCCCATCTCCTTCACGTTGCTCGGCATCAGCTGTCCCAAACCCATCGCACCGGCGTGGCTTGTTGTGTTCGGGTCGAAGCTGCTTTCAGTCATCACCATCGCCATAATCAATCGCGCATCCACCCCGTATTTCAAGCTGAATCCGACGATTCCTTGTGCGATTTCAAATGCCTGATTGTTAGTAAGACGTCGATTAACCTTTTTTATGAAGGCTGCATAAATTGGCGTGACCTCGCTAGCTGGCAGCTCCCACTGCTTCGTCGCCTTAGGGGGAGCGATCGACCCCGCCGACAGCCGCCTCCGTCGAGCCGCCGCTTCAATTCGGCGCTGCTCCTCAGCTTCAATCGGGGCGATCTGGTCTTCGGCTGCCGCCCCGAGTAACACCGCTCTTAAAGAAGCGCTCTCGGTCGGGCGATAGCCCCGCACAATCAAACGTGCCGCGATCTCGTTGCCGCCGCGCAGCCACTCCGGAATGGTTTCGCAGTCGATCACCTCGGTCTGCCCATCGGTGCGCTCCAGCAGAATCGCCTTCTTGTCACCGACTTGAAAGGTGCCCTTCACCACGCCTTGAAGTTCTAAGATTCGCGTGCCGACCAAAGTCTCCAGAGCTGGAACTTGAACGGCTTGTTTGATTCCGTTCTTCTTGCGAAGCGCCAAATAGTCCTGCAAGCTCTGAGCGGCTGAAAAAGCCGCGCACAAGATGAGGAGTAGAGCTAGAACGGATCGCTTCACAGTCTTCATACGACGGGAAGTCGCTAAAATGGCGGAGAGATCGGGATTCGAACCCGAGAGGAGATGTAAATCCCCTACCCACTTAGCAGGCGGGCGCTTTCGTCCACTCAGCCATCTCTCCGTGCCCGTCATTATACATGATCGGCCAATTCCTCAAGCCTGCTCACTCCGCTCAAGAAGAGAGAACCGTGGGTGAACATCTTCGGCCTACGTAGGTCTCAGCCAATGCTCAAGTGGCCTAATCAGGGGGAAAAACCTGTTCTGATCATTCGCGCAAATCAAGCGCCGGTCAATCAACTCCCGAAACTGACGCAAATACGGGCAGAAGTCGCTCGAATCCTGCCGATGATTTAAAGCAGGAAACCATGCGTCAAGGATTGAACAACACCCATCGTTTAGAGCAAAGTGTCGGACTCCGGGTCGACCCGAAGGTCGTACTCGGCAGCCAAATCCTACAACTGACTCAGGCCGAACTCGAGCAGACGATCGAGGCTGAACTCGCGGAGAATCCGGCCCTGGAAAGGCTCGAAAATGATCAAGAGCCTCTGAGCGACGAACAGATTCTAAAGACCGTCGCGCCGCAAGAACTTAAGATGCACAAAGACGATTATGAATATCGTCGAAGCAGTTCAAACGACGACGATAACCTCTCTTGGGTCGAGCTCACCCCCGCGGGTACGTCGCTTTGGGATCATCTGAGGGCGCAACTCTTCCCGGTCCTGCCCCGGGAACTGCACCGCATCGCCGAATACGCGATCGAGTGTGTGAACGAAAAGGGTTATCTGACCAGCGCCATCGAAGAAATTGCGCTTGAAACCGGTACCGCCCTCGAAATCGCGGAGCTAGTAGTCCAAAGGCTTCAAGCTTGCGAACCTCCAGGCATTGGCGCACTCAATCTGCAACAGTGCCTCCTCCTCCAGCTACGTTATCCTGAGAAAATCGAAAGCAAGATCGCCCGAGTCATTGTGCAGCGACACATGGACGAGTTTATTGCCAGGCGTACGCACCGGCTGACTCGAAAGTTCAAGGTGATGCCCGAGATCATCGAGGCGGCATTCGATGAAATCCTAGCGCTCACACCCTATCCCGGAGAAGCCTTTGACAACCAACACGGCTACGCTCGGTTCGCGCGCAGCTCCGGCGTCACCCCAGACTTGGTGATCAACCGCAGTGAACAGGGATGGAGTGTCGAAGTGAAGGGCCCGAACCCAGGCTCCTTTGGCCTGAATTATGAGTACCGGAAGCGCTTCCAGCATCTAAACGAGTTGGAACGGGCTCCTAAGGACGAGAAGCGTCACGTCAACACCTACGTGAACCGAGCCAAGGATTTTATCTCCTGCCTGGACCAGCGTCGCAGAACTCTGAAGCTGATTGGAGAGCATCTCATCCATCGCCAAGGCAGCTTCGTCTCAACTGGCCAATATGAGTTTCTACAGTCGCTAACTCGTTCACAAGTGGCGGCAGAACTTGGCCTTCATGAAAGCACAATCAGCCGCGCCACCGCCGGAAAGTTCGTCCAAATCGCGAACGGCGAAGTGGTTAGCTTTGAAGTGTTCTTCAAACCGGGACTGCGCGTGCAGAAGATGATCGAAGAAATTCTGCAGCACGAGAATCCAGACAACCCGCTGAGCGACGATGCGATTTCGCACCTGCTTGCCAAGCGAGGAGTCCAGGTGGCCCGGAGAACCGTCAACAAATATCGCGACCGTACCAAGCTCCTCTCTTCTCGCAAGCGCCGCTCAGCTTAGCGCAACATCCACCAAATTGAGGCCCCGCAGACCGACGCCCAGAAGCCGGCGATGAGGAGCGGATACTTCAAGACGCATCGGGTGTCGCGTTTGCCATTGAGATACGCGAACAGATAGAGCACTGCGGCTAAAGCGGAAGCGATCTGCAGAGTGTATTTCCCGCAGATAAGAGCGACCGTAGCGACTTTGCAGAACTGGAAAGCAACCCCTTCCAGCTTCTGACCCTTGGTCTTAGATGGAGGCAGTTCGCTCAAGACCTTTCCTCCTCCTAAGGGTGATACCCGCAACCACCATGAGCTCTAGACAGAACCATTGCATCGGAGTAAGCCCGAACCAGAATGTGTCGTTTTGCCGCAGGAACTCCAAGAGAAATCGGGAGCTTCCGAACAGCAGTAGATAGAGCTTGAAGAGATCGCCCTCGCGCGGCAATTTCTCCCTGTACTTCAGCAGTAGCAGGAATATACCAAGAGATACAACGGCCGTGTAGAATTGAGCAGGATGCCGGAGCGCGCCATGCTGCTCCACCGCCCACGGCAGATCGCAAACAGTTCCATAGCAGCACCCGTTGAAAAAGCAGCCGATCCGTCCGACCGCTTCTCCTGCCGGCAACGCGAGCGCAAAGAGATCGCCAGTTCCGCGCTTTATCCCGAGATAGCGCTTTGCCAGCACTACGCCCATCCAACCAAAGACCACACCCCCGAGCAGCGCCTTTCCTCCCACGCGCGGATCGAGAAGAGCGGTCCAAGGCACGCCAGTTGGCAAACCTTGAAACACGATCTGGGTGATCTTTGCGCCAAGTACCCCTCCGATGAAACCCGCGAGCGCCACCATCGCCATTCCTTCCGTTGCCAGCCTCCGAAGCCTTGCAAACCAGACGAGGACGCATCCTCCAACGACAAATCCCAAGAGCGTAAACAATTCTCCGGTACTCATTCGCGATAATTCTTGACGAGGGCGTGGATCGCAAAGCCGGCGGCAGCGGCGATAACGGCACAGATGAGGAAGAAGGGCAGGGCATCAGAGGTTCCTCCCGCCAGCATGACAAGACCACAGCCGCCGGATGCAAGCATAATCAGGCCAAGGCAACCGAGCGCACAACCAAAACTGACCTTTGCTTCGGGACTCTTTTTCGTCTTGAATCGAGGAGTATAACCGCAGTTCTCGCAATAGCCTTTGCCAGCCAAAGTGTCGGTGCGACAGTTCGGGCATCGAACTCGCGGCACCGCGTATTCAGGGAATTTTTCTGGCCACTCGTGGGGCTCGCTGTTAAGGAACCCACACGCTTCGCAGATGTCCGAATTGATCGACAACAATTTTCCGCATCTTCGGCAATTCCTCATCGCTCCCTAAGTTGTCCTTTCGTAGATTCTAGCCGCCAATCTCACTTCCGTATGTTGCGCCATGCGGTTCGAAGTCCGCGAAAACTCACTACGATTAAAAAGCCGGACACCGCAAGACAGATCGCGCTTCCCACAAGAAAAGTGAGAAGAGAGAGTGGGTCTACATGTCCCGTGGCAGCCACTACGGAGATGCCGCACGCCCCCGCATAGGCAAAGAACCCGGTAAACACAATCAGCACGAGGGAAAACATCACGAGACAGATCCACTCCGTGACGAGATGGGCTTTCCCGCAATGAGGACAGACCCGGGAACGTGGATCGACCTCCGCGCCGCAGTTCTTACAGGGACGGATCTCACCCATTTGAACTCACCGACAAGCGATGCAGATTTCGACCCGGAAAGTCGCGCGCATCGTCGAAAAGCCAGCGCCAGCAGAAGGAATAGCGGCGCGGATCCTCTTCGAAGGTGCCGACATGGACGCAACACTGCCTGATCCGAGCTTCATGAAACGTGTGGGCATCCATGAACATCTTGCACGTGATCCGGAAAGTGCGTTCCGCAAGCTGGTCGAGACGCTTGTCGCTAATCCTGCTTGCGATTCCGCCAAGAAGGTCGCCCACACCAGGCACGCAGTCGCACATCTTGAAAATGTCGCTTGCAAGCTGAATCGCGCTGACTTTTTGCTGCTCGCTAAAGACCCGTTGCAGCACTCCACTTTTGACGAGTTCCTTGACCCCCTCGCTCGCACCTTCGAACGAGATCGTGTTGGAGACCAGGTGAATCCATTTCTTCAGTTCGTCCCTCCCAATCAGTTGGGGCAATGACTTCCAAGTGCCGTCGCCCGACTTAATCAGATAAGTGATATCGCAGCAGTCTTTATGGCTGCACGGCAGCGGGATGAAATCTTCGCCGCTGATGCATTCTCCGGTCTGGTCTGCCAGCCTCGATAGGACTCCGGTTGGGGTCGCCCGATCCAGCGGATCATAAATTGGCGTGCGGCCGGAGCCGAACATTGGCTGGATCGCAACTCCGGCGCAACGGCGCGTCCGAAGTCCAAGGCCGATGATCTCCCCAACTTCATCTTCGTTCACTCCCTTGCAAACCGTCGCGACGAGAGTGTGAAAAACCTTTGCTTCGGCAAGCCGCTGCAACGCCTCCTGCTTTTCTGCCGAGACGTCTTCGCCGCGCAGCCTCTCATACGTTGAGGCGCGAAATCCATCGAACTGCAAATACACTTCAATGCGATCGCGATGCTCCTGAAGGAAGCGGAGGAAGCGATCGTCTCTCGCGATTCGGCGGCCGTTCGTGTTGAGCATCACCCTCGTTACATTGCGCTCCATGAGAGTTGCCAGGACCTGCTCGATGTCGGGTCGAATGGTTGGCTCCCCGCCAGAGACCATGACAACACTCAGCTTCTCGCCCTCTCGCTCAATTGTTTGGTCGACGGTTCTACTAATCTCAGCGAGAGTCGGAAGACTGGTAGCGTCCGTTGGACTGCCAGGGTGCAGTGCCGCGGCGTAGCACGTTGGACAGCTGTAATTGCAGTTCTGAGTTACATTCAGGAGCAGAATGCAGGAGTGCTGCCCATGCGACGCGGGAAGTCCCTCCCGATAGCCGTCGGGAAATCCACCGAAGTTATCCGCGCGGTCGGGCGTGATCGCAAGAGTCGGCGTGGCCCAGCCATGCCGCCGTCGCCACAGTTCCAGGTTCTCTTCGTACAGGCTTTCCGTCTCGCCATGGACGGGACAGAATCTCCGCATCCAAACCCTGTCCGAGTGCGAGACCAGCATCGCATCGACGAATGTGCTCGCCTCGTCCGATCGCCTCGGACGCTCCGCAAAGCACAGCGGGCAAACCGATCGCGTGTACTCTTCGATCAGATAGGGTCGTGGCTCCAAACTAGGCACGCTTTATAGTATCGACTCCGCCACGTAAAGAGTTCAAAGTACGAGATTTTCCCGACCCCCACGCAAGTGCTACATCTGTCAATCTCGTCATCCCGACTGAAGCGACGCACTGCGGCGCGGAACGGAGGGATGATGTGCGCTATATTTCTCGTCATCCCGACTGAAGCGACGCCCTGCGGCGCGGAACGGAGGGATCTGGCTGTGCGAGCGCTCGCTAACTGGCAACGGGCTAGAAACAAGCATCCACTACGATCAGGTCCCTCTTTCGAGCCGGAGGACGGCTCGAACTCGGGATGACGGGCTTTATATTCTCGTCATCCCGACTGAAGCGCCGCCCTGCGGCGCGGAACGGAGGGATCTGACTGTGCGACCCCTTGTTCGTGAGTGGCCCGAGTTCTTGTAATCGAGAAGCAACCCAACCAACCGAACAAACCGAACTCCCGAACCCACCGAACCCACCGATACGATCAAGCAGCCGACAGACTCAGGTCCCTCTTTCGAGCCGGGGGACGGCTCGAACTCGGGATCACGAGCTCTTATTAACGAAACCCGGATAACGGCTCTTTAGGAATTTGGGATGGCGGTTAATCATTTCGGGGGAGAAGGAACGGAATCACCATTCTCTATTCTCCATCCTCTATTCTCTATTCTCCATTCTCCATTCACCATTCACCATTCACCCCTCCCCGCCATAGCTGAGTAAACTCCCTGATACTTGGACGTGCAGCACCTCAGCGTGGTAGTTCCCGCATACAACGAAGAAGAGCGCCTCGCGCCAACTTTGGCTCGGCTGCACGAGTATTACGAAGCGCAAGCCTATGATTACGACGTGCTCATCGTAAGCGATGGCAGCACGGACCGGACGGACAGTATCGTGCGCGAATTTGCCTCCACTCACCCAAAGTTCAAGTTGATCGACTATTCGCCCAATCGAGGAAAAGGGCACGCGGTTCGCACCGGCATGCTGGCAGCCGAGGGCGACATGATCCTCTTTTGCGATGCGGACATGGCGACGCCGCAAGAGGAAACGGAGAAGCTCCTGCAGCACATGCGCGAGGGTGCGGACGTGGCCATTGGCAGTCGCCCGCTCAAGGAAAGCAAGCTGGAAAAACACCAGCCATTCCTGCGAGAAATGCTCGGCCGAGCTTCCAATAAGCTGATCCAAGCTCTTGCGATACGGGGAATTCACGACACCCAGTGCGGCTTCAAGATGTTTACTCAGAAGTGCGCGAAAGATGTTTTCAGCCGCTGCAGGCTTGACGGGTTCAGCTTCGACTTTGAAGCGTTGATGATCGCTCACGATCTAGGCTATCGCATCGACGAGGTTCCGATACGCTGGTTTCACCAAGAAGGTTCTAAGGTTGTCTTCTGGCGAGACTATCCCCGTGCGTTAAGGGATCTGATCGGTCTGCGTGCCAAGGGCCGAAAGGGCAGGTTGCAATAGATGAATTCGGAAGAATATCGCCGGATGTTCGATCTAGAGGACCGCTATTGGTGGTTCGTCGCGAGAAGAAACCTTGCGCTCCGCCTTCTCGACGAACGCTTTGCAAGAGGCAGCAAAATAGTGGACCTCGGCTGCGGAACCGGTGCCGTGCTAGGTGAACTCGAACAACGAGCTTGGACGCTCGGGCTCGACATGAGCCAAGAGGCTCTTGCCTTCTGCCGCCAGCGCGGATTGCCGAACCTCGTCCAGGCGGACGGAACTGCGATTCCCGCGGGCTCAAGTCAGTTTGGCGCCATCGTCGCCCTCGACGTCTTCGAACATATTGAAAGCGATGAGAAGGCATTCGCCGAGGCCTTTCGCATCCTTTCGCCAGGCTCATTTCTGATTCTAAGCGTGCCGGCTTTCAAGACACTGTGGGGACCGCACGACATCGCGCTCATGCACTTTCGACGGTATAAACGGCCTGACTTGAGCGCCAAGCTCGCGCGCGCTGGATTTCAAGTTGAGCGCATCAGCTACTCGGTTTTCTTCTTGTTTCCGATCGTTGTGCTCATTCGAATCTTTGAAAAGCGGAAAACGGGGCCTGCGAAGGCGTCCTTGGCCAAGCTGCCGAATTGGCTGAATCGATTGCTGATCGGGATCCAATCGCTGGAAGGCTCGCTCATCCAACGCATGAACTTGCCATGGGGCAGCAGTCTCATCGCCGTGGCGAGGAAGCCGGTATGACCTACACCGTCGGGAGCGTGCCATACGTCAACGCGATCCCGCTCACGATTGCTCTCGAAGATTCGGACTCGCCCGTGAAGGTGATCTACGAGGTGCCTTCGAAGCTGCCTCAGCTTCTCGAAAGTGGCCAGGCGCAGGCCATCCTCGTCAGCAGCGTGGACGCCCTTCGCCATCCTGATCGAAAGATTGCTGCAGGGGTGTGCATTGGCTCGAATGGGCCCGTGGAGAGCGTTCGCCTGTTTAGCAAGGTGCCGTTTCGCGGGATCGAGACGCTTGCCTTGGATGCGAGCTCGATGACGAGCAACCGCCTGGCTCAAGTGCTGCTGAGCGAGGTGTACCATGTCCAGCCTCGTACGACTACGCATGCGCCCGATCTCGGTGCGATGCTAAAGATTGCGGATGCATGCGTTCTGATTGGGGACATCGGGATGACAACCGCCTCGCATGACCTGATCGTTCTCGATTTGGGAGAGGCCTGGACGCAGTTGACGGGCAAACCGTTCGTTTGGGCCGCGTGGATCGGTGACGCGGGCTTGACGTCCGAGTTGTCGGGAATCCTGGCAGACGCGGCGGCTCGTGCGAGGTCTCGCGAACTGCTTCGCAAATGCATCACCAAGGCCGCCGATCGCCCTGGGTGGGGCTTTGAAATGGCTGAGCGCTATTTTACTCAAACGATGCTTTACCGGATGGGCTATTCCGAGATTGAGGGACTGCGAGAATTCGCCCACCTTCTGCAGCGGAACGGCTTCCACGATTGCCGCTATTTCCCGGAGATCGTCTCCGCTGTAGGGTTTGAGTGACTCTTGCTCCTACGGTATAATCCGGCTCCTTGGGGATGTAGCTCAGTTGGGAGAGCGCTGCAATCGCACTGCAGAGGTCGTGAGTTCGAATCTCATCATCTCCACCAAAGTTCGGCTCTCCATACATGAGCAGTTGCAACGGATGAATGCCCAAGCGGTAAGATCGCGCCATGGCAACGAGTCCCAAGAATACGATTTGCATTTGGTATGACAAAGAGGCGGAAGAGGCGGCTAATTTCTACGCGGCGACCTTCCCCAACACAACTGTCGACTCCGTCCAAAGGGCTCCAGCGGATTTTCCAAGCGGGAGTGAGGGCGACGTCATCGTGGTTATGTTCACGGTCATGGGCATTCCCTGCATCGGTTTGAATGGAGGACCGATTTTCAAGCACAACGAGGCCTTCTCGTTCCAAGTGTCCACAGAAGACCAGGAGGAGACCGATCGGCTCTGGAATGCCATCGTGGGGAACGGCGGTGAGGAGAGCCAGTGCGGCTGGTGCAAAGATAAGTGGGGCATCTCGTGGCAAATCACGCCAAAAGCGCTGACCGACGGGATGGCCGACTCCGACAGGGCCGCAGCTAAGAGAGTCTTCAAAGCCATGATGACGATGCAGAAGATTGATGTCGCTGCGATTGAAGCCGCGCGCCAAGGTTAAAATCTCTGCCCATTAGGTGAAGCGGCGCTTGACCGGTAAACTTCAGATCTATGACGGTCCGGGAACTTCGCGAGAAGTATTTGAAATTCTTCGAGTCGAAAGGTCACGCCCAGTTTCCTTCCGGATCGTTGATTCCCTACGATGTGACGGGCAGACTCGATGAGAGTTTGCTCTTCAACGGGGCGGGAATGGTTCAGTTCAAGCCTTACTTCCGCGGGGTAGCCACTCCCTCTAGTCCCCGACTCACCACAGCGCAAAAGTGCGTCAGGACAGGCGATATCGATGAAGTTGGCGATACTTCGCATCTCACCTTCTTCGAAATGCTGGGCAATTTCAGCTTTGGCGACTACTTCAAAGAACAGGCGATCGCCTATTCATGGGAGTTTCTAACCTCGCCCGAGTGGCTCGGCCTCGACGTTGCGAAGCTCTCGTTCACCGTTTTCGAAGAAGACGACCTGGCTTTCGAATGCTGGTCTGAGCATCTCTCGAACGCCGGCATCGATCCGGCCACACGTGTGTTTCGACTGGGCGAGGAGACGAATTACTGGCCCGCTGGGGCGTTCTCAAAGGGACCTCCTGGACCATGTGGCCCTAATTCCGAGATGTTCTACTGGGTAAGCGGCGAGCCCCCAAGCGGCCCCTATTCGCGTGAAGATTGGCTGCGGGATGACGAGGCACGTAATTGGCTTGAAATCTGGAATGACGTGTTCATTCAATTTGAATGGCAGGGTGAGCTGCGCAATCCAGACCGGCCGTCGGACGGCTGGAGCAAGACCGGGATGCCGCCGCTGCCGTTCCAGTCGATCGACACCGGCATGGGACTTGAGCGAACCGCGGCCGTGCTGATGGGGCTGTCGTCTGTCTACGACACCGACGTATTTCAGCCGATCTTGAGGAAAATCGAGGAGGTCGGGCGAGGGGGGGGGCCCCCCCCCCCCCCCCCCCACCCCACCACACA
>JAEVZK010000041.1 GCA_023392285.1 Armatimonadota bacterium
GAACTGATCTTGAATGCAACGTGGATGCGGGATTCATCCGTTCATACTAGTTGCGCATGGTTCGGACGAACAAATTAAGAAAGGTTTTCATCGAAGCGAAGACCAAAGCTCAAGTGGTCGCGGTGGATGAGGTCAGTTTCGAGGCTCATCCGGGACAAATTTTTGGACTCCTCGGGGTTAACGGAGCCGGAAAGACCACCGTGCTGCGGATCTTGTCCACGGTTCTCAATCCAACCAGCGGCACCGCCGAGGTAGCGGGCTTCGATGTCGTGAAGGACCCGGCTCAGGTGCGGAGAAGCATCGGGTTTATGTCAACCTCAACAGCCTTGTACGGCCGCTTAACGGCTGGCGAGATGATTAACTATTTCGGTCAGCTCTATGGACTATCTCCGACCGAGTTGAAGCGGCGGTCTGACTACGTCGTTGAGAAGCTTCAAATTTCAGAGTTCTACGACCGTCTTTGCGACAAATTGTCGACGGGCCAAAAGCAGCGAGTTTCCATCGCGCGCACGATCCTGCACGATCCCCCTGTTCTCTTCTTCGACGAGCCTACCGCCGGCCTTGATGTGGTTTCGAGCCAGACGGTCATGGAATTCATCGAGGAGGCTAGAACCAATGGCAAGACGGTGATTTTCAGCACCCACATCATGAGTGAAGTGGATCGGCTTTGCGATCAGATCGCGGTGATCCACAACGGAACGATTCGCGCCGAAGGAACCGTGGCCAGCCTAAAAGCACAAGCTGAAGAGGAGAACCTGGAGCGGGTGTTTCTCAAGTTGGTCGGTGAGCTGAGAGGTGCGGCATGAACGCAACCTTCATCGTTTGGCGCAAAGAGCTTCGAGAAATGCTGCGGGACAAGCGTGTTCGCAACAGCACCATCGTGATGCCCATGCTGCTGGTATTAGGGATGCTGGCTCTGTTCGGATCGCTTGCCGGCTTGGGCGATAAGTCCAACCAGAAAGTGCATGTGGTCGGTGCCGACTCGGAAATTGCAAATTATTTGCGAGCTCAGAAATTTCAAGTCATTCCCGTAAAGTCCTTGGACGAGGGCGAGAAGTTGGTGCGAGAAGGCAAAGCCCGTCTGCTGCTCAACTTGACGCCAGATGCCGACTCTGCTTTTGAGAGTGGCACCCCGAAGAAGATCGATGCCTACGTCGACCCACAGCAAACAACCGGGCAAATAGCATTTGGAATCACCGAGGCCGCCCTGGCTGAACACAATGCGAAATTCGCGTCGAAGGTGCTCCAATCCAAAGGCATCGATCCCGTCTCTCTTGCGCCGATTTCTCTCGACAAGCACGAGATTGCGGTCGGCAAATCCAATTCAAGCGATCTTCTGATCAGCTTCTTGCCTTATTTCATCGTGATCTGGGCATTTTACGGCGGCTTTGGCTCCGCCGCTGATCTGGTCGCCGGCGAGAAGGAGAAGATGACCCTTGAGACTCTGCTCATCACTCCGGTGGGTCGCAGCCAAATCGCCTTCGGGAAATTTCTGTCTCTCGCGACCATCTGTTTTTTAAGCAGCTTCTCGGCTCTGCTTGGATTTATCATCGCGGGAGTTTCAGGGTCCAACCTCTTTGCGGGATTATTTCCGCATGGACTCGGATTTGGAGCAGTTCAACTTCTTACGATCCTAGTCGTTCTCCTTCCGACGGTGGCCTTTTTCGCAAGCATGCTCATCGCGGTGAGCGCGTTCGCTAAAAATCCACGCGAAGCGCAGAGTTATCTCGCCCTGATCAGTTTTGTGGTCATCATGCCCGCCGTTTTCGGTCAGATCATTGGCTTTACCGACATGGCATCGAGTCTCTGGGTGCGATTCGTTCCGGTGCTGAATACTTCCCTTGCGGTGCGCGAATCGCTTCAGGGAAAGACAAACATCGAGGGGATTATCATCACCGTGCTAATGGGAGCGCTCTTGGCCTTTCTAGGCATTCGCATCGCCGTATCGCTTTTCAAGCGTGAAGCGGTTTTGACTCGAATTTAATTGTTGCCTAGCTGTGCGAGCTGAGACGATTGAGAATGTAATTTCGAAATCGTCTGCTCCATAGCGGCAAACTTCGCAGTAAGCTCAGCCTGCTTTTCCGCGAGCCGCGTTTGCAGTTTTGTAATCTGATCAGAAATGTCGGTGTATTGGTCGCTCATCGACTTGTCTTTTGCGGTGAGCAGTCCATTCACAGGATCGGTGAACTGCGCCATTAACTGATTGACCATCGCTGCCATGCCTTTGCCAATGGTCACGGTGCCCACCTTGCCGAGAGCGTTGCCCGTGTATTGGATCTGCAGTCCATCTGTTTTCGGATTCGAGCTGTTGCCCGTCAGCATTCCGTTTGGCGCTCCAGTTGCTGGCTCACCATTGATCGTGCCCTGAATATCCTGCCCGTCCACTTTCGTTCCGTCGGAGGCGTCGCCGATTCCAGAATTGTCGCCATCGACTCCGGTTTGATCGCTGGTCACGGTGAAGCTGCTCATCGAGCCCGTTTTCTTGCTCGTCAAGACTAACTTGCCGTCTCCAGATATCGAAGCAGTAAGATTGTCGGCAAATCGAGAATCATTGTTGATCTGATCCACGATGTCTGATTGGGACGAACCTGCTGGAATCGTTAAGATCACGGGTTGGTTGCTGAACAGAGATCCGTTGAACGTGAGGTTCTCATTGTTGGCAGTAGGTGCGGTCTGCGCTTTACCCGCAGTGAAGGAAGCGCTCGAAGGCAACGCTGTGATGTTGATATCATAGGTGCCGCTCGCGCTGTTGGTTCCGGCAAAGATAAAGCTGACGTTCGCTCCCGTGGTGGTACCCGTGGTCTGGAAGAGGCTGCCGAGATTGTCGCTCGAGTTGACGACAGCATTAGTCAGGATTGCGTCATCGACAGTGAGCTTGCCTTTGTCATCGACCCCAAATCCGATGGCGGCAAGATTTTTGTAAGCTCCCGTAGCTCCTGCGACGTTATTGAAAACAAGATTGGCGACTGAGCTTCCAACTTGCTGAGCAACTGGATCACCAAAGAGGGGACCTGACTCGAAGGTGTCTTTATCAAATTGGCTGTACGTGTTGATAAAGTCGATGGTTGAATTATAGGCGTCCGCAAATTCTTTGATTTTGGCCTTGATTCCATCCGTGTCTTTGCTCAAGCTAATCGTGGTGGAGGATGGACTGTTTGCATCTGCCTTGAGCAACGTAATCGTGGCTCCCGAGATCGCCGTGGAAACCGTATTCGTGCTGCTGGTGAGCGCCACTCCATCCAGACTGAATTCTGCATCTTGGGCTCGAGTAAGTTCGGTCACCGGCGCCTGCTGCATATAACCCAGAGTCGTAAGAATTCCACTCGGATCGTTGAACGTGTCCCCGCCCTGCTGGCTCACGATATCCAACTTGTAAGTGGTGTTGCCCTTCGAGTCGGTAACTGTTCGAACACTTGCGGTGGCACTGCCTTGAGCGGCGGCCGTAATCTTGCCCGCCAAGGAGGACAGAGTGTCGGTAGAAAAGTCGATATCCACCGTCTTTCCATCGATGTCAAAGCTGGTCGTGGTGATTCCGGAATTCGGTGAAAGCTCGTTTAGAGTCGCAGTCTTACTCGAAAATCCCAAGCTGGTGATGCCGTTCGTTATGGCCTCACGCGGAGCCAAGGCACCCGAAACGACTCCGAGATCTCCTAACACGGTGCCAGATAGATCTCCCAGTTGAATACTGTTTTTCAGGCCCTGGTTGTTAGAGGCAATCGTCAGATAATTCCTCCCAGCGCCTCCGTCGATGATACTGGCGGTCACGCCGGCACCCGCTGTATTGATCTTCTGAGCGATTTTGGTGAGGTTATCGCTCGTCTCGATCCGCACGACCTTTCCGTTCACAACAAAGCTGCCGCTCTTGTTTAGAGCTGTGCTCGAATCCGCTTGTGCGGTCGAGCTGACCTTCTGTGCCTGCGCCAGCTTGCTTACCAGCAGATTGTAAATGCCGGTTGGAGCGCCGCTCGTGGTGGTGATGGTGGCGACGTCCTCGTTAAGAGACGCACCCTTCACCGGATTGAAGGTCATCGGATTTGTCAGTCCGGACGCGATTGAGTTTAGCCCTTGAAGCTGCGAGCGAAATTGAGTGTATACGGCCTGCTGGCCCTGGACCTGAGTGGCCTGCGTTTTAAGACGGTTGATTGGAATCTGTTCGAGCTGGATGAGCCGACTGATAATGCTGTCGGTATCGATCCCGCTGCTGAGACCTCCGAAGGTGATTCCCGAAACGCTGCCATTTATGCCCATGATCGAACCAATTTATGCTGCCGAGGCGAGCACACCAAACAAAGATTTGGCCTCTTCTATCTTCTTATCGGTTGCTGCCTTCAATTCATTTAGCTGCTCTTCGTCGAATTGCATCCAATCCGCCACTCGTTCGGCCAAAGGAGGCTTCGGCAGGCGTCCCTCTGGGTCGTACAGGTCCCGCGTGAGGTGATCGGAGACGTGGACGGCGTAAACGGTAGGATCGCGTTCCTCGTCAAAGGGACCTTCGTGATCGTTTATCAAGGTCACGAGAGTGTTGGGAAGATTCCACCGCGCCGCCATCGTCGCCCCGATCTCGCTGTGAGTCAGGCCCAGGAGTCTTTGTTCGGCTTCGACGGTGGGAATTTGCTTCTCCTCCGCGTACCGTACGACTTGGTCGTAGGTTTGTGCAAACATGCTGTAAAGGAAGAGGAGGCCGATATCATGAAGGAGGCCGCCGAGGAACAGTCCCTCCGCATCGTTGATTCTCATGCGCTTCTCCTTCGCAATGATCTGCGTTGCGGCCGCAGCGCCGAAGGAATGTAGCCAGAACTGTTGGAATATCTCTTGCTGGCGTGGAGTCTTTGGTTTGATCGTGCTCATGGCGGAGACACTGAGCACCAGATTTCGGACCTGCAGCATCCCTAAGATCATCGTTGCTTGGCTCAAGCTGGTGACTTGGCCGCTCAGTCCGTAATAGGCTGAGTTCACAACCCGCAGCACCTTTGAGGCAAGCGCCTGATCGCTGCTCAAGAGTCTCTCAACGGATTGAGTCGAGCTGTTTGGATCGTTCGTCTCTTGAATAATTTTTGACACGACCCCGGGAAGGGCAGGCAGATCCCGCAACGATTTTTTAATACTGAGCTTTACAAATTTATTATCTAGGTTCAACGACATCAATGCTCTTCCCCCAAACAGTTGAGGCGGAAAGCCCCACAAGTAAATACTTGGCAAAAATGTTGCGCATCTTCAGTGAGTCTTCGCAAGTTCTCGAATCGTCTGTATAGATCGCTGAACGCTGGGCGTAGAAGGTTTGAATATCTGGACGGCTATACTAGTGGTTCGTCTTATTTGAGAGGCAACTTATCCAATGAAATTGAAATTCCTTTTGGTGATGCTTATGGCCGTTGTGGCCGCCATCGCCTCAGCAGGGACGCTGGTCGTCACGTCTCCTACGGACGGAGCATTTTTGGGAACGAGCAACACGCTGAGCTTTCAGGTCACTGGTGCTACAGTCGAGGTGACCATCGGGGTCGACATCGACTCTGGCCAAGGTGTCACCCATATCGAGCAGCGCTTTACGCCTGATAATGATGGAAAGATCAACAGCTCGATTCCGCTGAACTTCAGCGCCTCATCGCCTGAGGGCCCGTACACCATCACCGTCACTGCGACCGAGCCGGGTAACTCCTATAACACCGTCGTGCTCCATGTCACGGTAGACGTCACCAAGCCAAAATTTTACGATCTCAACCCAATCAACAATTCATACGTGAAGGGGCCGATCGTTCCGATCATTGTCAAGGTTGTCGATGCGAATTTCAAAGAGTATCGCGTGCAGATCAACAACCAAGACATCCCCGGCAATACGGGCACCACGCTCGATGGAAATAGTTCTTTCACCGTGAATTGGAACACCGCCGGAATTCTTACTGACGGTACTCAAACGATCACGATCACGACTAAGGATCAGGCGAACAACGAGAACACCTCCACGCTTTCAGTCACCTTGGATCGAATCGCTCCGGTCACCACGATCCAGTTCCCGCGATCGGACACTCCGGTGCGGCCTCGATCCGACGTCTCGGTTGTGATCGATGTCAGCGATTCATCGAGCAGTTCGGTCGACGTGACGGGAATCGATGTGGTGATTCGAGACATGAACGACAATTTCATGCTGAGGGTGCCCCGCTTGTCATTCGCGGCCCAAGGCTCGACTTCGGTGCGATGGACGGGCAGAATCTTGAAGACCGTCACTCTTCCGAAGAACTTTAAGGTCATCGCAACGACAACTGATCGGGCTGGGAATGTGGGTGTCCCGCAGACAACCATTGCCCACGTCGGCTAACGTGTTATAGTTTCTAGAAGTTATGGGGTTAGGAGGATAATGAGCGCAAGGAAGCTTTCCTATGTTGTTTTGGGCGTGGCATCGATAGTCACGCCCGTTTTGGCACAAGTGCCGGATCTTATGAATTCGTTGGATGCCGGCGGGCGTGCGATGGGTATGGGCGGGTCTTTATATTCGTCCGGCTCGGATACGCTGTCCTCCTATTACAATCCGGCTGGACTCGGCTACGTGCGAGAGACGACCGTTGGTGCGGTGTATCGCAATCTTCCGAAGTCGACTACGACCGCATCCGGTCAGTTGAATGATCCGGTCTTATCCACGACAAGCCAGTCGGGCGGGCGAGAAATCACTCACTTCGGAGCCATTTTCCCCATGGCGGGGGGAGGCCTTGGACTCTCTTACACCGTGGGTGGATTCATCGACGATTTTCGTTCCGGAAACGTGAGCATCGGTGGCGATCCGGTGGACAATTACGCGGAGCGGATTCGACTGAAGCAGGACTTCTTTTCGCTCGCTTACGGCCACTCCTCCTCAGACGCTACGTTCAGTTATGGCTTCGGGTTGATGTACGCCCAGCAGAGCCTTCGCGATCAGCGAGCGGGTTCGGTGAACGGCGGATCGCTCGCTGCTGATGTGTCGGGGACGACCGGAGGACTCGGCGGCATCATCGGCGTTCAATTCAATCCACGCGGAACGAATATGAGCTACGGACTCAGCTATCGATCCGAGATCAACTTGTCGAACAACGAAGGCACGAGCTTGCTCGCGGATAAAATTCCTGCTCGCTTGAAGGGCGGTTTGGCGATGCGCCAAGACGGGATTCGTGGTGGAAAGGACTTCGTCCTCTACGGCTTTGACGTCACCCATTTCTTCAAGGTCAACAACGGAAGCGACCTCTTCAACCGCAAGGATCAGACCACGTTTGGGCTGGGGGCAGAATATAACTACAGTTTGGGAACATCCCGGGTGCCGATCCGCCTCGGGTATGAATTTATTCCCGCTGGCGGAATTGGATTCGGGGATCGAAACAATTTGACCTTCGGGATCGGCTACCGTCCGCAAGGCAACGATTTCACGCTCGATCTCAATTTTGGAAAACCGCAACACGGAGGCTTCGACTTGGGGCTCAGCCTCACGTATAAGCTCGGAAGCAAATAAATGAAGTTACAAAGGATTGTTCTCGTTTGCCTGCTCGCATTAACTGGAGCGCTTGCTGGCGCTCAGTCATGGCAAAGTTCCTACGAGGCCGGGCTCAAAGCGGCGCGAGCCGCGAATTGGGGAGAAGCCCGAGCTGATTTTCAGGAGGCTGCGGCATACCGAACAGAAGATGTTTCCGGTCCTACGACTTTGCCCGGTCCCGTCACCGACCAAGTTCGATGGCGCGGCGGAGCACCGTATTCACCGAATTTCCTCGCTGCCTACTGCGAGTACCGCCTGGCATTAGCTGCGGCGACTCCTGAGGAAGCAAATCCCCTGTTTGCAACCGCAGCCAGTGAATTCGAGGCTCTGCTCGCTAAAAATCAGGAGAGTCGAGAAGCCTACTTCTTCCTGAATCAGGTCTACACGCGTCAAGGCGACACTGCCAAGCGCATGGATCTTGAACAACGATATAAGAATGCTCGGCCTACCTTCCGGGTGGACACCGAAGTGGTTTCTCCTGAGGAACTGAGCATCATTTCGGGACCGTCGAAAGGCAGCTCAAAGGGTCCAGAAATCACCGTCATCAAAGCTGGCGACACCGGTAAGGTGCCCGGCAGCTCGGGCAGCATTCCAATCGAAGGCACGCCCGCTGTTGGCGCCGTCGCGCCGCTTCCAAACAAGTTCGCGCTTGTGATCGGAAACGGCTCGAGCCGCAACGACAACTTCTCCGTGCCCTTCGGTGCGGACGATGCGCAGGCTCTGCGAGAGGCTCTGGTCACCCATGCCGGATACCCGGAAGCCAATGTGGATTTGGTCCTGAATGGCACTCGCGACCAGCTGATGTCCAGCGCGAAGGCGCTTGCGGACAGAATGCCGGAAGATGCAGTTCTGCTCATCTACTTTGCTGGCGAGGGTGTGAACATTAACGGCAAGGATTATCTCGCCGCTGTTGACAATTCTTCGCTCAGCGACACCTCGACCATGGTTTCCAAGGATGAGCTCTACCGCATGTTCATTCCAAAAGGAGCCAAAATCTTCGCGTTCTTTGAAGTGCCCCGGCCGATCACCAATGGCCGCTATTTCGGTCAAGAGATTCCGCTTGTGGGAACGATTGCCCAAACGCAGTCGACGATTCCCGGAGGTTCCCTCTATCCCACAGTCCGAAATGGAAAGACGATCGGACTCTTCGCCGATGCCATGACTACCGCCTTGCAGGATATTCGCACGAATCAAATCCCGATCGCGGAGTTCGGTTGGCAATTGTTCAACCGGATTAGGGGAGGCGGCCCCGGACGCAGCGGCTCAGGTGGAAACCAGATTCCTACCCTGCCCGTATTGACGCACCTCGCTCCAGACGAGAAGTTCTAATCTAAACGTTTAGAATGAGACAAGCCTCGGCTTTTTAGCCGAGGCTTTTTGTTTTTAATACGCCTTCGCGAAGACGACCCGCTGCTTGCTCTCTCGGCCGGTCAAAATGCACTTGCCCGGTTTGATGTCGTCCATCGAAAGCGGCTCGATTGGAATGCACCGGATCGTCGCTTTGGTCTTCTCCGAAATCGCCTTCTCCGTTTCTGCGGTTCCATCCCAGTGGGCGAGCACGAACCCTGGCCCACCCTCGCCTTCAAATAACTTCTCGAATTCTTCCCAAGTGTCGACGCGATAGGTGTGATCCTCGCGAAATTTCAGCGCCTTTTGATATAGGTCATGCTGAATATCTGCGAGCTCCCCGCAAATCAGCGGGCAGGTGTTGTCCGCAGCCAAAGGCAGCGTTGCCTTCTCCGTGGAATCTCGACGAGCAACGATACATTGGCCAGCTTCTAGATCTCGTGGCCCGATTTCAACGCGGATACACGCCCCATGTAGCTCCCAATCGTTGAACTTAAATCCGGGCGATTCCTTTTCGCGCTTATCGACTTTAACTCGGACCGGCGCACCATGGTAGCTGCAACTCCTAAGTCGTGCGGCCAGATCGTCTGCTGCAGCAAATGTCTTTTCGCGTGTCGCCTCATCCTTACCCATCGGGATAATTGCTACTTGTACAGGCGCGAGCTTGGGAGGGCAGACAAAGCCTTTGTCATCGGAGTGCGCCATGATGAGAGCACCGATAAGTCGAGTGGAAACGCCCCAACTTGTTGCATAGACGAACTCGCGCTTCCCTTCCTTACTTTGGAAGGTCACGTCGAAGGCTTTGGCGAAGTTCTGGCCAAGATGATGCGAGGTTCCCGCTTGAATGCATCGCTTATCCTGAGTGAGGGCCTCGATGCAGTAGGTGTGATCGGCACCGGCAAACTTTTCATTTTCAGTTTTAAGTCCAGAGAGGACCGGGACGGCCATCCATTCTTCGGCAAATCGCCGATAGATCTCCAGGATCGTCAAGGCTTCGTCCTCTGCTTCATCAAAGGTCGCATGCGCCGTGTGGCCCTCCTGCCAGAGAAACTCTGCGGTCCGCAAAAACAGCCTCGTGCGCATCTCCCACCGAACGACGTTCGCCCACTGATTGATCAACAGAGGCAAATCCCTGTAGCTCTGGATCCACTTCTTGTACACGTTCCAGATCACGGTTTCGCTGGTGGGACGCACAATGAGCTCTTCTTCCAACTTGGCATCCGGATCGGGCATCAACCCTTTACCATCCGGCTTCGCCTTGAGCCGATGGTGAGTGACCACTGCGCACTCTTTGGCAAAGCCCTCCACGTGCTCAGCTTCTTTCTCAAAAAAGGACTTGGGAATGAACAGAGGGAAGTAGGCGTTTTGATGGCCGGTCGCCTTGAACATGTCGTCCAAGGCACGCTGCATGTTCTCCCAGAGAGCATAGCCGTGAGGCTTGATGACCATGCAGCCTCTCACTGAGGAGTGATCGGCCAAGTCGGCCTTCACCACTAGATCGTTATACCAATCGCTATAATCCTTCTCCCGAGGAGTAATTCCCAAGTTGCTGCTCATGAACTACCTAGTTTGGCAGAAGTGGCAATGGTGGGATGAGCAAGACGGCGCCGACCGCCCTGCTCAAGCTGTTACTCGCCGCCCAAAGGCTGCGGCAGTCCAGGTCCACCCGACTTGGGACTTTCGTATTCGGAGACCGATGCCGGGGGCGTGTCGTCATCTCCGCCGCGGTTGCGGCGTCCCATCCAATCTCCGATCGCCAATGAAATATCATCGAAGATCGTGTAGGAGCATGGAATCACGAACAGAGTAAGCAGGGTCGAAAGTGTCATGCCACCGATGATGATGATTCCGATCGTCTCTCGAAACTCAGAACCGCGACCGATCGCAAGAGCGACGGGCAGCATGCCCAAAATCAGCGCGAGGGTCGTCATCAAGATCGGCCGGAGCCTTGTCGGTCCGGATTCTACAAGAGCATCGTGCCGGGTACGGCCACGTGATCTCAGCGTGTTCGCATAGTCGACCAACAGGATCGCGTTCTTTCCAACGAGTCCCGTCAAAGTGACAACCCCGATAAACCCAACCAAGTTGAAGTCCTTGTTCGTGATAATCAGCGCGAGGAGAGCGCCGGTTAAAGCCTGTGGCTGTGCGATCTGGATAATGAACGGGTAGAGCAGGTTGTCGTACAACGACGCCAGCAGCATGTAAACAAGCAGCAGGCCAAGCAAGTAGGCGCTGCCCATGTAACCCTGTTCACGAGCCTGAGCGTCAGCTTGGCCGAGCGGTCGAATGGTAACTCCTTCGGGGATGAGGTTATTGTCCTTAATCCACTGGTCGACTTGGGCCTGAACAGTGCCTGGCGCATAGCCGGGGAGAAGGTCTGCCGTGACTCGAATTTCTTCCAGTCGATTTCGGCGCTCGATCTTGTCGAAGGCAATCGCTGGCTTCAGTGTGGTCAGGTCTCCCACCGTGATGGGATTGCCCTGCTTGAACACCACCGGAACCTTCTGAATTGTGCTCAGATCGTTGCGGTCGTTCAAGTTAAGCATGACTCGAATGTCGTACTCATCTCCATGCGAGCGCAGCTTGGCGTCGTTGTTGCCGGTGTACAGCGTCCGCAGTGCGGCCGCGAGGTCGGCAAGAGAGACATTCGCGTCTGCCATCTTGCGTCGATCGGGAATGAGCTGCAGTTCCGGCTTTCCTTCTTTCGAGCTAATGTCGGCATTGATAATGCCTGGAATCACACCCGTGGCAAGTCCGTCCCGGATCTTTTTAGCCGTAGCAGCCAACAGCGTGTGATCGTTCGATCCCAAACCTAATTGGATAGGCGAACCGAAGCCAACCGCGTCTCCAGAAGAGACTTTGATCGAAGCCCCGGGCACACGTCCAATTTCCTGCAACATGCGCGAGGACACAGTGTTCGCTCCAGCCCATCGCAGCCTCTCGCCGGGTGGCTCATGAAACAGCTTGCCGAAGAACTCCTTCACCTTGTCGAGGAAAGCTCCCCGCTCGTAGAGAGTCGCCGTTATCTGAGCATAGTTCGAGCCGCTTGTGCCGCCGCCGCCAAAACCTCCTGCTTGACTTCCGACCTGCGACGTAACGTACTTGACTTCGCGATCACGCATGGCGATGTCTTCGACGTAGCTGACCACCTTCTGGGTTTGCGCCAAGTTCGAGCCCGGAGGCAACTCGATGTTGATCCCGATCGAAGGAGCATCCGTGGTAGGCAGGAACGATCCCTTAAAGACCGCTTCCTTCTTCCATTGGGCAAATTCAAATCCGACGAAGGCAACCGCTGGGAAAATCAATCCAAACAAGAACGCATTCAGGATAATGCGGGATCGCACCTTTCGCATCCCCAGGTTGGCGAAGAATCCAACGATTCCAAGCAACACGAGGCTCACGAAGAACGAGAAAATTAACTTGACCGGCAACGGCAACGGCATCGGAGCCGCAAGAAGGGCGACGAACACGACTGCGGTCAATCCGAGATAAATCTTCGATCTCGACTTGTCTGCGAAAGCCTTCTTCAAGAATTGGAATCCGAATACAGAAAATCCGACGACTACCGCAACGACAATTAGCGGCTGCGCGAAGCCGAGCGCCATTCCAAGTTTCGGCATGAACGATGCGGCTATGAAGACGATGACCGCTGGCAATGCCAAGTTGCCCAGAATAAACACAAACCACCGATGCTTCAATGCCCATTCCAAGCCCCGGCGGTATCGGTTTTCCAGATTTGAGAACCTATGTTCGAACCAGCGGGCAAAGCGTCCGGTCGGATGCTCCATATCCTCTCCGCGGCGATACCAGCGAGAGGCCAGCATTGGGGTTAGAGTAAAGGAGACGAATAGAGAAAACAGCGTCGCCATGACGAATCCCAGGGCGAGTGGCTTGAAGAATTGTCCAACGATTCCGCCCATGAAGGCGATCGGCATGAACACGACGACGTCGGCCAAGGTGATGGCAATGGCGGCGAGGCCAATCTCCGATCGTCCGTTGATCGCAGCGTCTCGCGGATCTTCGCCCGCCTTGAGGTGTCGGTATATGTTCTCGATGACAACAATCGCGTCGTCGACCAACACACCTACGGCCAGAGACAGCGATAGCATCGACATGTTGTTGATCGTAAATCCGAACAGCTTCATCGCCACGAACGAAGCGAAGATACAGGTCGGAATCGCCAGCGCGACGATCAGCATGCCGCGGAAGTTGTGAAGGAAGAGATAGACGATCGCCGCGACAAGAATAATGCCAAAGATTAGGGCAAACTGAAGGTCGGCTAGGGATTCCGTGATCTGCTTAGCGGCCTCCAGCGTTTTCACGAACGTGATGCCTTGATCCTTATACTGCTTCTGGATTTCTTCGATCACCTTATCAGCGGCCTGCGTGATTTCGACCGCATTGCCATCGCGCGTTTTTTGAATCGCGATGGTGATGTTGTCCTTTCCATTCAGCCGCGAGTACTGCGTCCTTTCAACAACCGCGTCGGTGACGTCGGCGACGTCGGACAAGCGAACCGAACGAGTCACTCCAGGGCCGTTTCCAGTCTGGCTTGTAACTGGGAACACGAGATCACGAATCTGCTTCGCGTCAGTAAACTGTGCAGGAACTCGAACCGAATACTCTTGAGTATCCGTGACGATTCGTCCCACCGGGATATTGCCATTCGCGTTGGCGATCGCCCGCTGAACGTCGTTGATCCCAAGTCCATAGGACATGAGCTTGTCCCGTTTTACTTGGACTTGGATTTCGCGGACATCTCCACCGAGCACATCTGCCGAAGCAACGCCAGAAATCTGCCCAAATTTGTCGATCAACTGCTTGTCGATCAAATCGCGCAATTCCCGGCTCGACAATACCGAGCTGTTCACGGCGATGTAGAGAACGGGCTGCGAGCTCGTGTCGTTCTTGCTGACGGTGGGCTTCAGCGCATCCTTCGGCAAGCCGTTTGCGACCGAATCGATTTTCGAGCGAACGTCACTAAGAGCGACGTCGATATCTGTTCCCAGTTCGAAGTTGATGACAACTAACGAAAGGCCCTCACGAGAGGTGCTCGTGATTTCGCGGATGCCGTTTACACCCGAAACCGCGCTCTCAACAGGCCGAGAAATTAGGTTGTTGATTTCTTCCGGACCAGCCCCTGGGTAGGAGGTGACCACCGTCACGACGCCGAAGCTGACATCTGGATTCAGCTCCTTGCGCATGCTGTTGTAGGAAATCCAGCCCATGATGATCGCGCTCAGCATCAGCATGAGCACGAACACTGGTCTCGCGATGGCGGTGCGTGTTAAACCCATTTCTAACTTCCTTTTGTCGTGCTTTGTGCGACTGGTGCGCCTTTGCCGTCATCAATTCGGACCTTGCTCTTGGGATTCAAACCCACCTGACCCTTCACGACCAACTTCTCGCCCGGCGACAAGCCAGAGATCACTTGCACTTCGTCGTTCTTTCGAAGACCGGTTTGAATCGGCAGGAACTTAACGGAGTCCGAGCCGTTCATCACCCAGACGCCTTGCTGCTCCTGAAAACTCGTGATGGCGCTTGAGGGCACAACCACCGCATTTGGATATACGGCAAGGGTGATGACGCCCGTGGCAAACATGCCGGGCTTCAGCTCCGACGTCGCCGAGTCAATGCTGATTCGCACTCGAAACAGGCGGCCTACGTCCGTCCCTTGAGGATTGATTCCCGCTACGTGACCCGAGAAGGTGCGAGAGCCCAGGGCAGAAACCTTGATGCTGACGCTTTTTCCGACAGAAACTTTGGTGATTTCGCTCTCTGGCACTTCACCTTCGAAATAATTGCCGCCCACACCCACGATCGTGGCGACGGTGGTGCCAGGTCCGACGATCTGGCCCACTTGCGCTGGCTTACCGCTGATTCTGCCAGCAAACGGCGCCTTAATCTGTGAGTCGCTAATCGCCTGTTGAGCTACGTCCACCTGAGCCCGAGCAGACTGGACCGCAGCTTGGGCCGAGCGCACCTGGTCTTGCAGCAGGACATCCAAATCCTGCTGCGCCTTGGCTTGCCGAACCGCTTCTTGGGCGGTTTCAACTCCCTGTTGGGCCACCTGGATGTCTTCTGGACGGGCCCCATTTTGCTGAATCGCCTGGGCCTGCAACGCAGAATTATATTGGCTTAGCGCAGCCGCATAGGCATTCTGCGCCTGATCCAGTTGGGCCCTTGGAATCGCCCCTTCATCCGCAAGAGTCTGCTTCCGCTCCAGATCCTTCTGCGCAGTATCCAGATTGGCTTTAGCCGCCTTCACCTGCGCTTGAGTCTGCAGCCGCTCCTCTGAGCGCGCTCCCGCTTTCACCTTCGCGAGATTAGCCTGCGCTGACTTGAGCTGGGATTGCGCGGAACGCACGGCCGCCGCGCTCTTCGAAGGGCCGATTCGTGCGTTTGCAGTTGCTTGGGCCAGTTGTGAGTTTGCGCTGGACAGCCCTGCAAGAGCTTGTCTCAGTTGGGCATTTTGCGTCGAGGTGTCCTGAGAAGCGATTAACTGGCCCGCAGACACCGAATCCCCGTCCCGCACGTAAACCGCAACCAATTTGCCGGAGGCTTTTGCGCCAATCTGAGTTTGAAGCCCGGTTGTGACTTCTCCGGTGATCTCCAATGTATCGGTCAGCGTTTCTGGCTTGACGTCCTTCACCGATACAACCACGGTAGGGTCGCTCACCAGCTTTTGGGTTGCCTTTGCCTGCTCCTGAGCGGCGCGATCCACGCAACCCGAGACAAACATCGTAGCAGTAATTGCTACTAATACAAAAGATGTGGTTCGAATCAAGAATTTTTTTCCTTTTTAAGAGGCATTGTCGGAGGAACCGGAGGGTTCGTCGGCTGCGCAGAAACGTCGTCGGTCCCGAGCGCCCGCTGAAGCTGGGAAAATGCAGTGAGATAATCGTATCGAGCAGAAACTTGTCCGGTTCGAGCTTGAGTGAGGGATGTCTCCGCATCAGTAACCTGAAGCAAAATCCCTTCACCGGCTTGAAATCGAAGTTGAGCCAATCGAAGGTTTTCTTCGGCAACCGTGACTTGAGTGTTCGCTACCTCGAGGCGTTGAGCCGCATCGTTCAAGTTGACTAAGGCTTGCCTTACTTCTTGGGAGATTGACTCAAGCAGCTGGGCGTATTGGATCGATGCCTGAATTTCATCCTGGCGCGCCTCTTCCGTGCGAGCTCGAGTAATCCCCGAATCAAAAATCGGCCAGCCAAGGGAGAGCGTCGCGCTCGCCGAATAGGGCGTCTGTCCCTGATTGAGATTTCGCGTATATCCCACCGACAAGTTTAACGAAGGCTTCAGTCCAGCCGCCTCGATCTTCCTGAAATCCGCCAGCGCGCTCCGCGTATAAAGCAGCGATTTCGCTTCCGGCCGATTGCTTTGCGCCAGTTGGCGAAGTCTGGTTTCGTCATCTGGTTGCTTCGGAAGTTCGGTCACGTCGACCAGTTCCACTTCGGTTTCGATCGGCCGTGCGAGCGTGGCGTTGAAAACTGCTTTCGCGATGTCCAAGGAATTTTGAGCCGAGATTAGATCGGCTTTTGATTGCTGAACCTGCGCTTGGGCACGGAGTACGTCAACCCGCGCGGATAGTCCCTGCGCCTCAAGCTTGGTCACGTTGTCCAGATTGGCTTGAGCATCGGTGACCGCCTGCTGTTGGACAACCACCAGCTTTTCGCTTCTCAAAACATTAAAGAAGGCTTGTCGAGCCTGTAGCTTGATGTCGTTCCCCGAAGCCGCAAAATTCTCCCGTGCCGCATTCAGGTTCTCTCGAGCGGCGTGAACCGCGTTGCTCAGTCTGCTACTGATATCGATGGGCAGCGTGGCTGTAATGCCGGCTTGTTTACTGTCAATTGGGGAGACCACGACGGTGCCTCCGCTACCATTCGGTACGGATGTTCCTCGATCAAAACGCGTATACGAGGCGTTTAAATCAACTTGGGGACCGAGCCGACCGCGGGCTTCGGCCACCGCTGCCGCATTCCTTGCCACACGAGTTTGCGATATCTGGACAGAAAACGCGTTTTGCTCAGCGATCCGAACCGCCTCATCAACCGTGAGCGGTCCGCTCTGGTTCGACATGCCAAACATTGCCAATGCTAGCCAAAATCCCATTACTGCGCCTCTCCCTGCTCCGATGCTCTGTTCAGCATGTTATTAAATTCGTCCAAGAATTCCCTTGCTTCGTCGATCTTGAAAACCATCAATCCGTGGTGAGCTGGGTGCTTCATGATCAGCAGTTTGTCTCCCTGTTGAATGCTCATCTGGGTGCGCGCTTCCGCGGGGATTACGATCTGTCCCCGTTCTCCTACGGTCACTGACCCATAGAAGCATTCTTCAAAAAAGCCTGCCTTCATCGATTTCTTGGAATTCATACTTTTCATACGAATACTACCGCAAGGCTTTTGCGGATCTCGCATTATTTGATCTAAAAGGCTCCCGAAGCTGAAAGGTATCGTAAATGAGTGCCTGTCACCTTCATCGCACCCCTCATTTTCGCAGTTATGCATCTTCAGGCACGGGGCGTAAGACCTACGACGCCGATAGACCTCGGACCGATCGAAACCCGGAACGGTCGCGTTGTCTGCCTTCCCTTTCTAAGGTTCTCACCTTCGGCGGGATTTCTCACTGAGGGTCAGCAACAGTTCGACGCTTCGATTCAGATCATCAACGATGTGCGGCGAAATCCGAAAGACTTGCAGCAGCCATCTACCTTGGAGGAGGACCAGGAGACCCAACGTCTGGCATTTCGCTATCGAAAGGGCTTGAAGGACGGCCTTGAAGCCTCGGTAGAAGTTCCACTTCTCTTCCGCAATGGCGGGTTCATGGATCCAATCATCAACTGGTACCACTTCGCAGTTCTCGGGCCGCAAAATCGCGTGCGCGATTTCCTTCCCTTCGGGCGCAGCTTCGTAAGAATTCCCGGAGTGGGGGATTTTGGATCGGCGGGTGGCATCGGTGACATTACGCTAGCTCTCCGGAAGCAGGTGTCTCCTCGATTTTCGATTGGAGGAGCGCTCAAGCTGCCAACGGGTTCGGCAAGTGAACTGCTTGGAAGCGGGGCATTCGATTTCGGAGTCAATGCCGAATATCAAACCATGATCGGCCGTAAATGGCAGCTGAATGCCTCCCTCGGAGCGGTGCTGCAAGGCAAGCCAACGGTTCTGAAGCAGGCTCGATCGCTTGTCGATCAGGAGAGCCTTGCGATTACCTATCGCAAGAACAGCCGAGATGCCTTCGTCGCACAATATCAGAACGAAGCGTCACCAACCGTCGTTGGCTGGGTGGGCAATGACGACCGCCATGTGATGCTCACCTTCGGCTATGAGCGGCGAATTTCCGATGATCAGCGCCTCGACTTTTACTTTAGCGAGGATCATGATCTCCTTCCTGGTGCAAAGGAGTTGGTCAACATCGCTCCCGACTTCACCATCGGCATACGGTGGTCACGCAGATTCTAAGCATTAAAAAAGCCCTTAGCGGCAGCTAAGGGCTTTCGGCGTTTTGAAAGAAAGTCTAGTAAACGCTAACTCGTCGCTTGTTTTCGGGGCCTTCGAACTTCACCTGTCCATCGATGAGGGAATAGATGGTGAAATCATTACCGAGTCCGACGTTCACACCTGGGTGAAACTTGGTGCCACATTGGCGAACGATGATGCTGCCAGGCTTTGCGACCTGACCGCCGTACAATTTGATGCCGCGCATTTTCGGCTTCGAATCTCGACCGTTGCGAGATGATCCTTGACCTTTTTTATGTGCCATGTTTTAAGCTAGCTACCTGCCTCGATATCCGTCACTCGGATGTAAGTCTGTGGCTGTCGATGGCCCCAGCGCTTTCGCTCGTTCTTCTTCGCCTTATAGTTGAAAGCGTTGATCTTCTTCGCTTTGCCTTGGCGAACGATCTCGCCAGCCACTTTGGCGCCCTTAACAAACGGTGCGCCAACCTTGGTCGTCGCGCCGTCCACGATCATCAGAACTTCTCCAAGGCTCACCTTGGAGCCCGGTTCACCTTCGAGCTTTTCGACGATAATGACTCCGTCCTTTTCAGCTCTAAACTGCTTCCCACCTGTCTTGACAATCGCGTACATGATAATTCGATGCGTCACGGATGACGCGAAAATAAATGATGACATCGCGAGAGCGCTGAAGTCAAGCCGCGATATGAAGGTCTACCATCATCGCGACGATTTCCGGATCGAACCGCCCGGAATCCTTGACGATTGCGTCCCCTTCGGAAGTGGCGAGCGCCTCCAGTATGGATAAAACTCGCCCTAAGAGGGGAAGTCTCGTCCCCTTCATTCCCATCTTTCCTTTTCCGTCGTAGCGTTCTGATTGAGCGTGGAGACTGGGAAGCAGCAGCCGAAATTCGTCAGCCATTTCTATTCGCCCGATCGCCTCAAAATCCTCCGATTCAATAAGGGTTCGATATGTGGGATAGAAAGTCAGCAGGGCGCGAAGAATCTCTCCCTGGGAAGGTGACAAATTCAGAGCCTGAGCGATGCTCGACAGTTGTGATTCGAATCGGCGCACAAGCCATAGGTCCTTCTCGTCCTTAACCCATCCAGCTACACGCTCCAGCTCAAGGCGAGGCACTGCCGTACAACTCGAAAAGGTGCCATCATACGCCACGGTTCGGTTGCGTCCAGATCTTTTCGCGTTAAACAAGGCGAGGTCAGCGGCTTTGATGAGGCTACCGCCGTCGGTCGCGGTTTCCGGGTAAATGGCGCAGCCAAAGCTGGCGGTCACGTGGCGTTCACGACCCGACCGAGTCAGATATGGGAGCGCCTCGATCCGCTGACGGATGCGTTCCGCCGTCGCCATCGAACTGGCTAATGAACTGCCAGGCATGATGACGGTGAACTCTTCCCCACCGTATCGTCCGGCCAAATCGTAAGGGCGCAGACAGGATTTTAACGCGTCGGCAACCAGGCGCAGGACCTCATCACCCGCGTCGTGGCCCTCCTCCTCATTAAAGGAACGGAAATGATCCACGTCCATCATGATGAGGCCAATTTCCTGACCAGTGCGCTCACTTTCGAGAACGCGCTGCTGCAGGAAATCGTGAAGCGTTCTGTGGTTCGCAAGACCAGTCAGTGCGTCGTGAGTTGCCCACTTCTCGAAGGTCTCAAAGAGCAGCGCCGAATTCATCGCCAGGGCAAAGTGTTCGGCCACTGTGGCAAAGAGCTCCTGCTGATCCTCGAATTGAGTGGACCCTTCTCGACCGATAAGTTCGAGCACGCCGATCAGCTGGTCTGAAATCACCAGCGGATAAACCGCGATACCGCCGGGTCGCAAATAGCAGCACTTTGCTTCCAAGTTGGCGGTAATCACATTATCCGTGACATTCTTTTGGATAAACGGCTTGCGAGTGGCGGCGACAAACTCTGCCGCGCAAGTTCCACTTGTGAGCGGTGAGATGCGAGAAAGCGCCATTTGTCCCTGACGGTTTACGCCCACACTCGACACAAGCTCCAGAACCTCGTCCGCGCTCCGGTTGATCCAGATCAACACGGCGGCCAATTCCGCCACCGAGGCAATCTCGTGCGAAGCAGAATTACACAGCGGCTGAATCTGCTGATTCATGGTCAGCGCTTTACCCAGCCTCTTTAACGCATCGGCGGTGCGTGCGTTCTGGTTTGCCTGGCGTCTCGACTCCAGTTCCTCGGCCGCGTTGACGACCAGAATGACGATGTCTTGTAGTTCGTTGGCACCTGGATCGGCCAAGAAGTAACGATAGCCGTCGAGAAAAAGCGATGTCTGCTTCCCTTTGATCATCGGCTCGAGCGCAGAGTCGAATACGCTGAATCCAATCCGAAAGAACGGCACTCGCGCCGCGATCCCCCAGGTTCGGCGGACAAATCCCATCGGGTCCAGAATCGCAACACCGACACCCTCCGGATCCATGGAAGATAGGATGCCTGGCGAAGGGAGGTCAAGAATGACTGACTCGCCATGCTCGCCGGTCAAGGAAAGAGGAAAACCGGCTCGTCCATCGACGAGTCGGTCATCTAGTGTTCTCAATCCGAGCCGGTGTACTAAATCTGCAAGGTCTTTATCCAGACATGCCTCCGCTGAAAGCTATCTCATATTTTCGGCAACTCGTTGCCAGAATCTAACGTTCTCCGGGTCTCAAAATCCAGAACCCAGTAAAGCTGTGGAAATTGATTTTCCCTGCCGACAATGAAAATTGGGTCGGCTGGCGAGGCCGACCCTTTGGGCTGGAGGGTGTGGAGGAGTTTCTGGCGATTTCCTCTCACTGTGGTGTTTTCGGAGTGTCAATCTCTCCTGAGAGTGTCTGACGAGCATCTTATTCCCTACCAGCCTCTTTTCCCATCCATGTTTTAGTACTGGGTTCGCGTTCTGACAGCGCTGCTTCTAGCCGATGAGTGAACGCAGAGTTGTTCGGGTACAATTCCTTTTCACGCCAATTTGGTTTATAACAATGAGTGACGAAGCACAGAAGCCGCAGGCAGCGGCAGCAGATAATTCAAGGGGAGCGGCCCCGCGCATGGACAAGGATGCGGGTCTCGGTGAGGGTCAGCGTTTCAAATCGAAGCGACGACGGAAAGTCAGCTACTTGACGATCAACAAGATCGACTCAGTCGACTACAAAGAGATCAACATCTTGCGCAGATTTATGAACGATCGCGGCAAAATCGTTCCCAGCCGACAGTCCGGCAACACAGCGAAACAGCAGCGAATGATTGCCAGCGCGATTCGCAAAGCGAGAGAGATGGCACTTCTGCCGTTCGTCGTTACTGAGATGACGGCGGATCGGCGTGAATATGGCCCCCGACGAGAGCGCACTTATGATCGCGGACCTCGTTCTAACGATCAGCAGAATGCTCCTGCGGCAGCACCCGCGGCAACGCCAGCCGAATAGTAGCATTTCATTGGCGTGCGAGAAGGCCAAGCTCATAAGAGCTTGGCCTTCTTCTCTTAGAAGATGCCGCTTCGCAACAGGTCCTTGAGCACGAGCAGCCCAACTACGACGCCCTCGCTGATCACGGGTATCTCTCCAATTTTCACCGCGTAATTTTGGAAGATCTCGAAGGCGTCGATCGCCATGAGATCAGGCGAGATCGTGAGGGGATCAGGATTCATCATCGACGCCACTTCCCCCTCTAGACTGCCTTGCTGAGACAGGAGAAATCGCCGCAAATTACCTTCCGTGACGATGCCGACGAGTTCTTGGCGATTGTTGACCACGAGGGCGGCCCCAACGCCATGCTGAGTCATTGTGCTGACGACGTCCATCGCGCTGGCGTCCGGTGAGACTATGGCGCAA
Source organism: Armatimonadota bacterium (assembly GCA_023392285.1). GTDB lineage: Bacteria > Armatimonadota > Fimbriimonadia > Fimbriimonadales > Fimbriimonadaceae > JAEVZK01. The sequence continues at coordinate 22,125 of JAEVZK010000041.1, forward strand.
TCCTCGGCTGAGCGCATAATGTCCGACACTCGGAGCAGTAGACGCTTGCCGAGGGCTCCGCTTGGGTGATAACGAGCGAAGCTTTCCGAGTTGAAGCGTCGCGCCTCCATGAGCGAAATGGCAAGCGCATCACTCAGGGCAAGCATCACCGTCGTGCTTGTGGTCGGTGCAAGATTGTTCGAGCAGGCCTCTTTCGAGACCCTCGTGTCGAGTACGAAGTCAGCGAGTCGACTTGCGGTGCTTTCAGATCTACCCGTTACGAGCACTGTTCGTGCCCCAAGTGCCTTGATGGCGGGAAACAATCGGACAAGTTCATCAGTTTCACCGCTATGGCTATACATGATCACGATGTCGTCAGCAGTGATCATCCCCAGATCGCCATGTACAGCTTCGGCAGCGTGCAAGAATAAGGCTGGCGTGCCCGTGCTGCTTAGAGTCCCCGCCGTTTTTCTGGCGATGTGGCCGGATTTGCCGATCCCACACGTAATCACCCGACCTTTGGTGTTAAGAATCGTCTGCAGCACCTGGTCGAAGTTGGTCAGGTTTCCCGCGAGAGCGCGTATCGCTTCCGCTTCTTCAAGCAGCACCCGACGTGCCGTCTCGATGCTCATTCGAGCTCCAAAATGGCTTTGCCAAAGAGGGAGCCGACCCATTCCACAGCCATCTTGGCGGTTGCGTTATGAGTATCGATGATCGGGTTGATCTCCACCACATCCAATCCTGCAAGCTGATAGGGACAGCTTGGTGTGGACAAGAATTCGTGCAGCACCTCGGCCACGAGGTGCGCCTCTCGGTAAGTTAGACCGCCCATCACAGAGGTTCCGGTGCCAGGGGCAAGTTGCGGATCCATGACATCGACGTCGAATGAAATCCACAAGTGGGTCGCTCCAGACTCCTTCAGCCAAGCATCGAGACGTCGAAGCTCCCACAGCAATCCGTAGCGGTCGATATCGGACATAGAGGACGCTAAGCTGATGCCTTTCAGTTCACGCAGCCGAGCTCGCTCGCCAGAATCTAAATCCCTTATGCCGAGCCATGCCACCCGTCCAAATTGCAATCGAATGGGGCCAATGAGTTGAAGCAGGGCGTTCCAATGCGCATCCGTATCAGGATCGAGGTGAGAATCTGATCCCGCCAAGGCAGCGATCGGCATACCGTGCACGTTCCCGGAAGGGGAACTTTGTGGAGTGTTGACGTCCACATGTGCGTCGATCCAAAGGACAGCTAGTTTGTCTCCATAATGGTTCAACGCCGCTCCAATGGAGCCCATGGAAATAGAGTGATCGCCGCCGACGACGAGCGGGAGATTGCCGTCGCTTAAAATCGCGCTGGTGGCTGTCTTTACTTTCCCGACGATTTCGATTAAGGCCGCGAATTGTTGAAGGCCCGAACCCGTTTGCGGCGCACTTTGTACTTGGAGCTTTTCGCGCCAGCGAAAAGGGATTGTTAATTGCTCGAGCGCTGAACCGATGCCGGCAAGTTCGAGGGCTTCTGGTCCTAAACGACTGCCGAGCTGATATCCGCACAGGTCGAATGGAACGCCAATTGCCTCAACCACCTCCTGAGATTACCAGCCGATGAGACGAATAAAAAAATGGCGATCCCTTTCGGGATCGCCATTTCCTTTACCGAATCGCTGGTTTAGAAGCGAACGGTGAGCTGCGAGGTGATCAAGCCACCGCGTGCGCGGGTGCTGGTTCCGCCCGAGAACGGGTTGAAGCCAACGACACCCTTGCCGTCGTAGTCGCTGATCTGCCAAAGCAGGTTGAACTTGGCTCGAGACGACAGATCGACTCCCCAACCGATGTTCCACCACTGCTCACGCGGCTTGCCGCCGGTGAAACCGACTCCGCCTCGATCTGCGAGATCCCAGTACACGCCCTCGTAACCGAGAAGCAGACTGTGAGTTCCACCCATTTTGTAGCCGAGGCCGACATTGAAGTGGTTGAGATTGTCGTCATCGCTCAGACCGGTTGATCCGTTCAGAAGCGTATCGGTTCCAGTGTAGAAACCAGCATTCGCCTGAAGTCGGAGATCCTTGCTGATGTCGAAGTGTGCATCGGCGTACCAACCCTTAATGTCGGTTGGATTCCACCAGATACCGATTCGTCCCCAGTCGCCGGGTGCGGCAAACTGCGGCTCGATTCGGCGGTAACCACCCTTGATGCCCCAGTTGTTCTTCGCGTAGCCAAGGCCAGCGTACCAAGCAGCGTTGTCGTCGGTGATCAAGCGATCATTACCGGCGTAAACGTCGGACTTGGAGTAACCGCCTTCCACGTCGATTCCACTCAGGTTGAACTTGAGGTCGCCGCCATAGACAGCCACGCGATCAGCAGCCGAGGTGCCGAATCCTACGGAGTCGTTACCGTCGAGCCACAGATATGCGAGGTTCAGAGCGCCGTTGGTTCCGAGGGGAATTCCAACGTTGGCACCCAGCATCTGGTCGATCTGGATCGAAGAGCCACCGGTGAAGTCGCTGTTTCGATCGAAACCACGAGGTCGATCTCCGAGACCACCCGAAGCGCCTGGCGAGAACGGATTACCCGCAGCGCCAGCGTACATTGGCTGGATCTCGTTGAAAGCGGTGCTGAAGCGATTGCTCGTTCGGCCACCAAACACATTCAACTTAGCCGTGCCAAACTTGAAGCCGAGCACGCCACCGTCGAAGTTCCACATTCCGTTGTCCCAGCGATCATTCGCGAAGTAGGGAGTGTTGTCTGGGCGCTGGAAGATGTAAGGCGAAACCTTGTATCCGACGCGACCGATCTCAGCATTGAAGCCGAGGCCAGCGAGCGACGTGTCGAAGTTCACACTGAAATCTTGGAAGTACCAAGAAGCTCCAGCCTCAGAGAACGGAACGCCGGGCATAACGATCGACTGATTGCCGAAGCCAAATCCAGGTTGAGACGAGGTGATGAAGCCCTCGGCACCCAGCATGTTGCCGAAGACCATGGTCGCCTTCCAAGTGGGACCGCTCTGGTTGTTGGAAACCAGCTTAAGTGCGCCCTCGTGGAGAACGGTGAGGTCCTCAGTGCCGCCCGCGAGACCGCCGGAGTTGTCGCCTCGACCGTAGCCGGTGGGGCGTCCATCAACGGTGATACCGAAGTCGGGGTCTCGGCTGTAACCAGCGCCAACCCACAAGTTGACATCGCCTGCCACGTCGAATGGAAGCATGTGCTGCTTCAAGAAAGCGACGTCGCCCTTCAGCGCGTCGAGATCCTTCTTCATCGCGTCGATGTCAGCGCCCATCTTCGTCAACTCAGCCTTGAACTCATCGACCATGCGGCGAAGAGCAGGAATATCGTCGGACTTGATGCGGTTGACATCAGCCGTGAGAGCATCGATCTGGCTTCGAAGCGCATCCACGTCGGACTTGCTGGCCGAATTTGCCATCTTGCTGTTGAGGTCGTCGATCTGGCTCTTCAGGCTATCGGTGATACCCTTCAGGTTCTGCCAAACCGCGTGAACGGCAACGGCAAGCTCGTATCGGCTTGCAGGTCGACCGCCACGGAAAAGACCGTCTGGGTATCCAACGAGGAGACCCTCAGTCTTCATGCGAAGAAGTTCCTTATATGCCCAGTGGCTTTCGGGAACGTCAGGGAAATTGTCCTGGGCTAATGCCGGGACTACGAGCAGCACTGAAAGCGCTGCTGCGAGAGCGTACTTGAAGGTACGTTTCATTTATCCGTATATGCTCCTTGCATTTTTTATTTGCGCAGAGGTGCCATTTTCGGACTTCGCCTTTCCCTAGCTAAACTCACAACTTTCCTTGAGTTTCCTATGAGTTCAAACTACGTTCAAGCTCAGTCTTTATTGGGCATCCTGCCGCTATCTACCATAGTGGTAGACAATGGCATTATATGATGCTTTTGCACGTCATTGCAAGTGAATAGGACTAAAAAGTCGAAAAAAGGTTTCTGCTTTTTGCCTATTGCATCGCAATATTGGCACAACTGACAACTTTAAAGCAAGCTGAGTGGGCCTCTTGGGCGGTGAATGCAACGCCATCCGAAACCACCTGCATGCATGCAGAGTCGAACACCCGTGATCAAGCTGCTGCCCATCATAAAGACGCTGAGACGCTACTGGAGGATGACCCAAGATCCTCGAACACCTCCAGTGGTTCGGGGACTGATTTGGCTCGGTATCGCCGCTACCATTGCACCCAAGAAAGTTCTGCCTAAGAACGTGCCGGGTCTGGGCTTGATCGATGATGCCGCACTTGTGCCTTCGATCATCGCGTTGGCGATGGTTCTCATCCCTAAAGAAGTGAAAGAGAAGTACGACCGCATGGAGAAGAGGGAGATCAAGACCGCCAAGGTGGAGGGTGCGGTCCAGGCAAACGTGGCCGAAGCGAAGGGTGCCGAAGCCGTCAACTAGTGCAATTGACCTATCATTTCTCCTTCACGCTGCGGCGCACGTAGCAAAGAACAGATGGGCATGACTCGCATATCCTCCTCAAAAACCCCGTGGGGCGCGATCTTCAGCCTGATCGTTGCCCTACTCTACGGAGCATCGCCCATCGACTTAATTCCGGACGTCATTCCCGTCATCGGATGGGTAGACGATGCGTTCATTGTGCCGCTTTTCATCGTCCTGGCCATCTTGCAATGGCGCCGCATGCGCAAAGCGCGGCGACTAGCTCTCAAATAGCTGCTCCGCGAACTCCTTTGGCTTGAAATCCTTGAGATCACCGACTTTCTCGCCTGTGCCAATGAGCTTGATCGGAATCTTTAGGCGATCATAAACTCCGATCAGGGCCCCGCCTCGGGCGGTCCCGTCGATCTTCGTCAGAATGAGCCCGGTCACTCCAGCCGTTTTCTTAAATTCCTCCGCCTGCCGAATGGCGTTCTGTCCGGTGTTCGCATCAAGTACGAGCAACACTTCGTCTGGCTTTCGCCCGAGGGCCTTCTCAGCCACGCGAGCAATCTTCTCCAGTTCGCCCATGAGGTTGCCCTTGCTGTGCTGTCGCCCAGCCGTGTCTGCCAGCACGAAATCGGCTTTGCGGGCTTTCGCTGCCTGGATCGCATCGAAGATCACTGCGCTGGAGTCTGAGCCGGGCTGAGCTTTGACGATCTCACTTCCTGTCCGCTCTGCCCACACCTGCAGCTGTTCAATCGCTGCGGCCCGAAACGTATCGCCGGCAGCCAAGACCACTTTGAATCCTCTCTTTGTCAACAGGTTGGCGACTTTGGCGATAGAGGTCGTCTTCCCGACGCCATTGACTCCCACGAAAATGAATAGGCTGGGAGCTTCGTCGCTCATTTCTAGGCCGACGGCTTTTTGCTGCTGAAAACGTTCTGCGATCGCCTGTTTGAGGCGCTCCCGCATCCGGATCGGGTCCGTGATTTTCTCCTCTCTCACAAACCGACGCAGATCATTAAGGATCTCCTGTGCCGTTGTTACGTGAGTGTCAGCCTGCAGCAGCGCCTCTTCAAGTTCCTCATAGAACTCGTCGTCGATCACTCCTCGACCCATCATGCGGTCGACGCGCTGCATCAGGTTTTTAAACATTACTGGAGAGAAGGATACCGAGAGTCAGTACAGACGGGAGCCGTTTGGCACCTCATGGTCAGGCGAAACAAGGCTCACCCTTCCATCGGCGTCTGAGACACCGGTGACGAGGCACTCCGAGGCAAAACCCGCGATCCGCTTAACCGGAAAATTGATGACTGCGATCACTTGTTTCCCGACCAAATCTGCCGTTAGGTAGAGATCGGTGATCTGGGCAGAACTACGCTTGATTCCAAACTCACCGAAGTCGATCGTCAACTTGTAGGCAGACTTTCTCGCCTCAGGAAAATCTTCCACAGCCAATATGGTGCCGACGCGCATGTCGATGGACTGAAAATCGTCCCAGGAAGCTTCTTTCATCGAGGCTTCGGCGTGAAGCTGGTCCCACACCCACAGCTTCGCGCCGCATTGGGATTATCGAACACGAAGCCGCCGCCGATCAAATTGCCGGTCCACTTCAAAGTTGAACCGGTCAAGAACTTTGCCGACTTGGAGTCACAAACGACCGGCACACCCGCGAAATCGTGTGCTAAGTCGATTTCCTTCCGATCGGTGTCGATTTGGATCACGTACTCAAGCCCAGAACAACCGCCACCCTTGACTCCAACCCTCAGGAAAGCATCTGCGCGCCCGTCTTTTGAGAGCAGTTTCGAGATTCGCGTCAAGGCATCTTCTGAGATATCGATCGGGAAAGCAGTTTCGTTCATCGAATGATTTTCTCCCTCGCGGGGACTTCAAGATGAAATTGCACATTTGACTCGCGCATCAGTTCATCGAGGGTGATGTGATTCAGCACGGAGTCGATTGCGGACTGCACGTTCTCCCACAATGTCTTCACCGCGCAATCAGCAGAGTGCGAGCAAATGGCGTGGCTGCCGACGTGACGGTCACAGAACTCTTCATCGTAGAGCTTGCCCCCAAGCGCCTCGAGAACCTCTCCAACGATGATTTCTTTGGGTGGCCGCGCAATCGTGTATCCCCCCGATTGCCCCCGCGTGCTTGTAATAAAATCCGCCTTTCGCAAGATCATGAGCAGCTTCGCCACGTGAGGAATTGACAGCCCCTCTTGGCTGCTAATCTCTGGGATGGTCGCCGACCCGCTGGTCCCCTGCTTGGCCACCTGGATCAGGCACCTGAGACCATATTCCTCTTGCGTAGAAAATTTCATCGCTAAATCAAGCCTAACATCAACTTCACTTCTTCACTCATCATTTCGATGCTGAATGGAGGTTCCCAAGTCAACTCGACGGATACTTTTCCTACGCCGGGAGTTTGACGAGCCGCTTCCTCGACTTCCCCCGGCAGCGAGCCCGCAACCGGACACATTGGGCTGGTAAGGGTCATCACGATATGGACGTTCTTCTCGTCATCGACTTGAATGTCGTAAATCAGACCAAGATCGTAGACGTTAACGGGAATTTCCGGATCGTAGACGGACCGGATCTGCTCCGCCACCTCGTTCGCAAAGAGATTTTTCTCGATCGAAGATAGTGGCCGTGCCTCTTCCCTCTTGAATTCAACCGGTTCCGGCATTATTCGGTACTCACTTTGTCGCTTCCCAATATAGCGGCGTGGAAGGTGTGCCAAGGAAGAGTCGCACACTTGATTCTGACCGGATGTTCTCGAACCCCCGCCAATACTTCCAGTTCACCGAGACTGCTATAGTCTTTCGACTCCCCAACCTCGGTGACCATTGCCTGAAATCGCCTGAACATCTCTTCTGCTTCGGCGACCGTCCTTCCCTTCACGGCCTCGGTCATCAGCGAGGCGCTTGCTGTAGAAATCGCGCATCCCTGACCTTCGAAGGCGATATCTTCTACTAGGCCGTCCTTCGTCAGGAGGGTGACTTTAACCTGATCCCCACATAAGGGGTTATGTCCTTCCGCCTCTCCATTGTGGTTCGGGAGAGTCCCACGGTTGCGCGGGTGTTTGTTGTGATCCAGGATGATGTCCTGATACAGCTCCCGAAGCTCAGCATTCATTTGAACATCTCCACGACTTTCTTGACTCCAGACACAAGCGCATCGACCTCGTCACGCGTATTGTAATACGCGAAGCTGGCTCGCGCCGTCGCAGGCAAACCTAGCCTCTTCATGAGCGGCATGCAGCAATGGTGCCCTGCCCGGATCGCCACACCCTCAGAGTTCAGGATGGTTCCGATGTCGTGTGGGTGAGCGCAATCTAGGACGAAGGAGAGGACCGAGGCTTTTCGCTCGGCCGTGCCAATGATTCGCAGCCCCGGGATCTGGCTCATTTGCTCAGTTGCGTAGGTCAACAAATCTTGCTCAGCCTCGGCCATGGCTTCAAAAGCAGCGGACAACTCTTCCTTTTGCGAGGGCTCGGTGGATGTGAAGGTGGCCATCTCCAGCCTCATCTGCCGGATGCGAGATTTCGCTTCGTCGATCGAAATCTCAGGAGAGGCGAGATTGACCGGCGAAGGCGCGAGTGACTTCAAATAATCGATCGCAGCTCCTAATCCGATTACCCCGGCCACATTGGGCGTTCCCGCTTCAAACTTGGCTGGCAGAGGAGCAAAGCGCGTATTCTCGAATGCCACGGACTCGATCATGTCGCCGCCTCCTTGATAAGGCGGAAAGCTTTCCAGTAGTTCCTGCTTGCCGTAAAGCACGCCGACACCGGTCGGAGCGTAGATTTTGTGGCATGAAAGCGTGTAGAAGTCAGCGTCAAGGTCATTGACGTCGAGTCGGAGATGTGGGCCGGCCTGCGCTCCGTCTACCAGAACCAGCGCTCCCGCGCGGTGGGCCATCTCGATCATCTTCTTCACTGGATTGATCGTTCCCAATGCGTTTGAGATGTGAACGATCCCGACGATCTTCACCGGCTGCTCATTCAGGAGCTTCGCGTATGCCTCCAGATCAAGTTCCCCGTTGTCGAGCATCGGGATGACTTTGATCTGCGCCCCCGTTTTGATCGCCGCGAGCTGCCACGGAACGATATCGCTATGGTGCTCCATTTGGCTCAAGAGAATCACATCGCCAGCTTGGAGCGGCTTTGCCGCAGTTCCGAGCCAAAGCGCGCTCGGACTGGAGAAGGCATTGGCGACCAGGTTGATGCCTTCAGTGCAGCCCTTGGTAAAAATAATCTCTTTGGCCAAGATCGCATTTAGAAACGACCGCACCTTTTCTCGCGCTTCATCAAACTGCTTGGTCGATTTCTCGCTGAGGAAGTGGACCCCGCGATGCACGTTTGCATTGCTTTCTCGGTAAAAACGGTCAACGGCCTCCAAGACCGCCAGCGGCTTTTGACTGGTTGCCGCGTTATCGAGGTAGGCGAGCGGCTTCTCCCCGACCCGTTGATTGAGGATCGGGAAGCTGCCTCTAATTTTCTGGATATCTAATGATCCCATGTCGACCTTAGCCGAAGATTTGTGTTCAGACTACTTCCGATGTACCGAGCTTTTGGAAAAGAAGCGCTTCGAGCGCCTCTCGCACAGGCTCGATGGTGATCTTCTCCAAGACCTCTGCGGCGAACGCGTAAACCAATAGTGACTCAGCTTCCTGCTTCGGTATGCCTCTCGCTCGAAGGTAGAAGAGAGCGTCCTCGCGCAGCTGGCCCACGGTGGCGCCATGCGTACATTTCACATCGTCCGCAAAAATTTCCAGCTGTGGCTTCGTATTGAAGGTCGCGGTTGGAGAAAGGAGAATCCCTTGATTAGTTTGCTTCGCATCCGTCTTCTGAGCGTCCTCGTAGACAAAAATCTTTCCATTGAAAATTCCTGTTGCGGTGTCTCTCAAGATCGTCTTGAACACTTCAAAGGAGTTGCAGTTCGGCTTGGCGTGATCAATTCGGGTGTGGTTGTCGATGACCTGCCGTCCAGTGCCGACGTTAGCTCCATTCAGCCACGTTTCAGCCCCTTCTCCATCGACAAAAACGTTCAAGTCGTTGCGAACGATCGATCCACCGAAGTTGGCTGACGTGGACGTGTAGACGCTGCCTGCCTTCTGATCGACATAGATGCTCTTGACGTGAGTAGAGCCTTCCACTTCGTTGGTATAAACCACGTGCTCCACGACGGCGGCCGAGTCGATGCTGATCTCCGTTAGCCCGTCAGTGAACACCTTGCCGCCAAGTCCAATGTAGGATTCGATCAGCTTGACGCTGGCATTCTCGCCGATCACGACTAGATTGCGTGGGAACAGCGCCAGCTCCCCGTGCTCCGCTTTCTGAACATAGAGCAGATGGATACTGTCTTCGACCACGACCCCGCGCGGGACGATGACGACCGCCCCTTCAGTCAAGTAGGCATTGTTGAGGAAGACGAACCGCTCGTCATTGGTCGAGCCAAGCTTTCCCTCGTGGGTTGCGATCTTGCCGAGGTGCTCTAGAACCAGAGCTTCATGACTCTCGAACGCCTCTTCGAGCGTCCCGACGAACACACCGCGAGGAAGATTGTGCAGTGTCGACAGTTCGGGCGCATACTGGCCATTCACGAACGCAATGGTGGTGGTCTCGAGAGCAGCGAGCGGCACATCCTTCAAATCAGCGCGACTAATTGTTGCGCCATATGCGGGCTCCAGCGTTGACTCGGTAACGTCCCGGAAAGACACGTACTTGAACTCTTCGTCTCGGAGGGTTGGGAATCCGACACGGCTGAATTTATTGAAGTTTTCCTCTCGGAACAGTTGAAGCGCGGTTGGGCCATGAGCGTTCAGAACGCCCCGCATCTTGCTCCAATTGTCGATCAGGCTATGAGGTCTCGTCTGCAAATCGATCATGAGTTCGCGCCCACGGCAAGTTCATCCTCAATCCAGCCGTAGCCCTTCTCCTCCAACTCCAGGGCCAGTTCCTTGCCCCCGCTCTTGACAATCCGACCACCCATCAGGATGTGAACAAAATCAGGCACGATGTAGTTGAGCAACCTTTGATAGTGAGTCACCACGATGATTCCGCGCTCGGGTGAGCGTAAGGCGTTCACTCCATTTGCAACGATTTTAAGCGCATCGATGTCGAGTCCCGAATCGGTCTCATCGAGAACCGCCAGCTTCGGCTCTAAAACCGCCATCTGGAAAATCTCGTTGCGCTTCTTCTCGCCACCCGAGAACCCTTCGTTCACGCTCCGGCTCATCAAAGATTGATCCAGTTCGAGCAGATCCATCTTGGACCGCATGTGCTTCATGAATTCGCCAGGGCCAAGTTCCTTCTCACCCCGATACTTGCGAGTTGCATTGGCTGCGGCGCGCAAGAAATAAGTGTTGGACACGCCGGGAATCTCCACTGGATATTGGAAAGCTAGGAACACTCCCTCGCCAGCTCGCTCTTCGGGATCTAGATCGAGGAGATCCTTTCCGTTAAGCTCGATCGAGCCTGAAGTAACCTCGTAGTCGCTCTTTCCCGCAATAATGGAAGCGAGCGTCGACTTCCCGGAACCGTTTGGTCCCATGATTGCGTGCACCTCCCCCGGGTTAACGATCAAATTGATCCCCTTCAGAATTTCTTTGTCTTCGACCGAGGCGTGCAAATCTTTTATTTCTAGCATTTTGTCTACCATATTGTGGGCTTGAAGTTGACTTAAAAGTCAAGTTAAGGCCCGTTCCGGCTGGGACTCTCCTGCGCAGGTAAGGTTAGAATCCGATGTCGCTCGAATCCACCCCCAAAAAGGTCGCTCGACGGCTCCTGAGCCCTCTGGCAGAATTTGCCCAACAAGAGGCATCTAGCGGCATTCTGCTGATGCTCTGCACCGTCCTTGCTGTGGTTATCGCCAACAGCGGAGCAGCCCAGTCCTACGCTGACTTCTGGAACACTCCCATTGCGTTTGGAGCTGGGGCCACCGCCGCGAGCAAGACCTTGGTGCATTGGGTGAACGATGGCCTCATGGCCGTGTTCTTCTTGCTCGTCGGCCTGGAAATTAAGCGCGAGGTTCTCCTTGGCCAACTGTCATCCGTTAAAAAGGCGGCTCTCCCGGCGATTGCGGCTGTCGGTGGGATGATCGTCCCCGCCCTCATCTTCACGCTTTTCAATGCCGGTCGCCCAAGTGGCCACGGGTGGGGCATTCCAATGGCGACGGATATTGCATTCGCCCTCGGAGTCCTTGCCCTTCTTGGCAAGCGAATTCCCTTCGCTCTCAAGGTTTTCCTTACCGCCATCGCGATCGTAGACGACATCGGTGCCGTGCTGGTCATCGCGATTTTCTACTCCAGTTCAATCTCGTGGTCGTATCTACTCGGGGCCCTCTGTTTCCTTCTCGCCTTGCTTGTTGCGAATTGGCTCCAGGTGCGAAGGACGACGGTTTATGCCGTCCTCGGTTTCGGTTTGTGGCTCATGGTCCTGGCATCCGGCGTCCATGCCACGGTGGCTGGCGTTCTGTTGGCATTTACAATCCCTGCTCGGGTTTATCTGAAACCAAAGGAATTTATTGAAAACGCCCGCCAATCAATCGACGAATTCGAGAGCGATTCAGGCGATGATCGACCCATCATCTTAAGCGAGGCACGTCAAGTTGCGGTCAGAGATCTCGAAAAGCATTGCGAACGCGTTCAAATGCCCTTGGAGCGGATATCCCACAAAATCGAGTTTCCCGTCACCTTCTTGATTGTTCCCCTGTTTGCTCTTGCCAATGCCGGGGTGCGGCTGACCGACCTCTCCGTTCTCTGGAAGGATTCCGTCGGCCTGGGTGTTAGTCTTGGGCTGCTTCTAGGTAAGCCACTGGGAATCGCCCTCTTCTCAGTTCTCGCAGTGAAGCTGAAGATCGCAGAACTGCCGAAGGAAATCACTCCCATTCAAGTCATCGGGGCTGGCATTCTTGCTGGGATTGGATTTACCATGTCCCTCTTCATTACCGAACTTGCCTTTAAGACGCCGGAACATACGGAGGTGGCGAAGGTGGCAATTCTTTGCGGGTCACTTCTTGCAGGAGTTATTGGCTATCTGCTTCTGTATTTTTCCAAACCTGCAGCGGATCGTTCAAAAGCTGACGAAGGTCGTTGAACGCGGTATCGGAGCTGAAGACTAGGCCATACGCTTTATCCACCAGCGTGAATACCTCGAGCAAGCTTTGAAGGCGTTTACGTATCAGCGCGGCTTCACCTCCGTCTTTTAGATCGTCGAGGTGGGTGATGCACTCTCGAATAGCGGTGCTCGTAGGATCTATCTCCCGACGCTTTCTCTCGCGCACTACCCTTAAGAACATCTCGTAAGGATCTGTCTCGCTTACGAAGATGTCTTTGCGATCGCCCGGAGCCCTCAATTTTTTCACCAGCCCCCAGTCGATCAACTCGCGCAGATTCATGCTGGCGTTGCCTCGACTAATAGCTAGGCGACGCATAATCTGATTCACATCCATCGCCTCTTCCGACACGAAGAGCAGCGCATGAATCTGGGCCATGGTCCGGTTGATTCCCCAACTGGAGCTCATTCTTCCCCACTCCACGATAAATTGATCTTGAACCTTCGCAAGTCTAGGGGAAGATGACTTTTCGTCGATCACAGGCCCAATTCTACACCTTGCACCTCCTGAGATTAACCGCTCAGCAACCGACAATAAGATTGGAATCCCCTCGATTCAGGAATTGGAAATTCGATGTTAGATACGTTTGAAAATTGTAGAGCCCGCTTCCAGCGTTTAGCGAATCAAAGCGTTTCGAGCGCTTGGGTCACTCGGCTGACCCAATTTGACGTTGCTGTGCGCTTCGAGGAGCCTCTCGACGCAGCGGTGGGAGAAAAATTCCTTTTCCAACTCACCGGACTGGAATCCGATGCGTATTTTCTCGCGAGTCTGGCCGCCATTGGCTACCAGCAGCAGGAAGTTCGGACGGTTGGGTCAGCAGCAAAGGTCGTTCAGCTCGATTTCGAACAAGCCCAATTCAATCTTCTCAGCCCAATCCAATTCAGAGATTCCCAGCAACTGCCGCGAAAGGTGATGTCCGACTTGCGGGCTTCGTTCACCTACCAAGGCACCATCTTCGATGCCATAGTGATCGACGGATCACCTCAGGGAGTAGGGCTGCTGTCCTTTCAAGAACTCCAGAAGGGCGATGTAGTCGAAATCCGATTATCGGGAAATCAGTTCCAAGTTGAATTCTTCGCCGAAGTCAAGCACTGCCGACCTGAATCCGCTTTAACCGGAGCTTTCCGAGTCGGACTTCAGTTTCGACAGGAGGAAAGAATTGCTTCCTCAAGCTGGAAGAAACTGATCAAACCGTTCTAGTTTCCGGAAATTCTCTTCGCCTCGATCCGGTTCTTTTCGATGTAATCCTTCCAGTTGGTGGGCACGTCAGTGTCGACGAAGATCGCGGTCACCGGGCATTCAGGCTCACAAAGGCCACAGTCGATGCATTCATCCGGATGGATGTACACCATATCGTCCGCTTCGTAGATGCAATCGACCGGGCACACGGTCATGCAAGACTTGTCTTTGACTCCAATGCAAGGTTCGGTGATGACGTAGGGCACAAGATCATTTAACCCGAACCCGCCGCCCCTACGGTGAGACTAGATCAGCAGCTTGTCGCATTGACGCTGGAAGACGCCATGGACGTATTCTGCAATCGCGAGCCTGTCCTCGTGAGTTTCCGGACAGAAGCGGATGCCTGCGGCCACCAAGTCGCTGTTCTCGACTTCGCTTGTATGTCGCACCTCACCCAGCAGATTGATCGGTTCTTGATGCAGCCTTCCAATCTGAAGGCGAATTCGGCTGCCAATCGGAAGGTTGTGCTTCGATCTTAGTTGAAGTCCACCAAGACCAATGTCGACGATCACCGCATTGATGGTCGTGGCTAAGCCATCATTGACCACCGCATAATCCAGAACTTCGTATCGAAGAAATTTGCGTTTGTCGCTTGAGTTGTAATTGTTCAATGGTTAAGCAGCCTCTTCCTGATCTGAGCGGAGAATTCCTTCCCTTAATACGATATCGGCAAGAACCTCGACAATCTTTCCATCCAACATGCCTAAACTGACATCTTTTCTAAGTATTTCGAGCGCCGTGGCGACTGGCATGGCTGATCGATAAGCACGAGTGCTCGTCAAAGCGTCGAAAACATCCGTGACGCTGGCGATCCGAACCATCACCGGGATCTCATCGCCAGCGAGGCCGTGGGGATACCCCTTTCCGTCTAAACGCTCGTGGTGCGACAGGACGATTGGCAAACAGTCTTCAAAGACCGGAATGCCGCGAATCATGGAGGCACCAATCAGCGGATGCTTCTTAATGACTTCAATTTCCCCTTCATCGAGTCGCGCTGGCTTCATCAAGATCGCATCGGGAATTCCAATCTTGCCCACGTCATGGATGAGGGTTCCTCGTTGCAGGGTTCGCAGGTCGTTTGCCGAAAGGCCGATCGCCTGACCGATTTTCATGCTGTAGGCCATTACCCGTTCGGAATGGCCAGCGGTATATGGGTCCTTTGCCTCGACCGCCTTCACAAGCCCATGCACCATCGCCTCAAGGTTATTTTCCAAGTCGCCTAGTGCCTTGGAAAGCATCAGGTTTTTCGCTTGGACCTCGCGGTTGCTCGCTTCTAACTGATGGGTCGCTTCAACCACGCTGGTGACATCCAGAAAGAAGCCAAGTAGGCTTGAAGTGCCTTCTTCTGGCTGACTTACGAAAACTCCGCGAGTCTCGTAATGCCGAATTTCGGACATTCCGGTGTGAACTTTGAATTTATACTGAAGCCCCTCTTGTCGCTGCTCAGCTCTGGCTAGCAGCCCTTTTAACATGGCGAAATCTTTCGGATCGACCGTTCGCTCAAGCGCCATCATGCGGTCTTCTCCCGGCTGTCGGGTCACCTGCTCATCCCATCGATCGTTCGCGTCTTCGATCACGCCCTCTCTGAACGTGTAAAGTCCGATCGGCAGATTTTGCGCAACCTGCTCGTAAGCCACTTTGTGCCGTTTACTGTCGGACTCGGCGAGCTTCAGCTGTTGCTGCTGATTGGAAGCGGTCCTCACGATAAAGAGGGCGCCGAAGGATAGCAGCGTTGCCAAGATGAAGCTGTGGGCGAGATTGTCTCCAACCGCCTTCATCTCGTTGCGGATTTCGGCTTGTCGCTTCGCCTCGACCTCCAGCTGCTTCGTAAGAGCCTGAAGAGCCGACCAGACGGGCTCTTTCCAAGCGTCGGTCTTAAGGCCGCGCACGGTGTTGAGGGCGCTGGCAAGTTCCGGCATGCCTTCCCCTGCTGACCAGTTTGCCAAGAGGCTGATCGTCTTCTCGTCTCGATAGTTATCTTTTAGAATTCTGGCGATTCGGTTTTGATACTGTTGAAGAGGTGCGGAGCGGGAGCTTGAGGTTTCTTGGTCTGCTCGAAGTTGACCAAAGCGAATCTGAGAATAGAGGCCGACGAGCACGATCCCCGCTGTCATCGCCCCTACGGCCAGTTCCAAGATCGTCGCTCCAAAGATGATCCGGAAAGCGCGCCGTCCACGGTACCAAGGCTCCGTTCGGCCAGCATAGATGAACTGGCGTGCGACAATGAGGGCAAAGGCTGCTCCGAGAATGAGCACCACCAAAAAGGCGGTCAGCGCAAGCTTGCGCGCATGTGCTTCGTAATGGAGCAGGCGAGCTGCGTCTTGGTCGACGATGACGACCGCACGAACCTCGCCTCGGGGACCGATGATCGGTTCGTACGCGGAGACGGTCTCGTGGGATGCTTCTTCTCCTCCACTAACGACCCCCGACACGCCATCGTCGAAGACTCGCCGAAGTTCGTGCCGCACGTCGGGAAGGCTTATCCACGAATCGTCCTCCGCGGTGTCGCGAACAAGCCTAAAGTCATCTCGGTCTCGCACCGCGACCCGTATCCGCGCTATCCCGAGTGTTCGATCGAGCGATGCGGCGAGGCGCGCATTATCTTCGTCAGACACCGTGTTGAAGTCCTGACGCCGAACCTGTGCCGCCACGAGGCGGCTGATGCTCTGAAGTTCGGAACGCATTTCGCCCTCTGTCTGACCTCCACTCAGGTAAGACAAGAGGTAAATTGCGGCCGACCCAACGCATACGAAAGCGCACGTTAGCAGCAGCCACAGCTTCAGCTGGATTCGGGACCGGATGTTCGGCATAAGACTGGAGATCCAGTCTTTTATATCGGCATAATGGTGCAAGAAACGTACAAAAGGCGGCAAAAAATTGCCGCCTTTTTCAGACCCGTTATTTCGCTACTTCTTAAGGGACGTGATGAGAACGTGCCCAGTCGCCTTGTCATAGTCGATGTTCACGTTCAGTGCGTCGCGCATGAAGCTGAGCGGCACGATCGCTCGCCCCGAATCGATGTAGGAAGCGCGCTCCAGTTCGACGGATAGCTTGTTGATCATCGCGATCTTATCACCGATCTTGAAGAAGATATCTTTGCCATCCGCTTGGGCGCTCACTGTCTTTTCAGCGTTGGTCCACTCAACTTTGCCTCCCGCCTTTTCCACGAGGTGGCGGAAAGGAGTCAGCGGGACGCCATCTTCCACTCGGGGAGCCACATCGAACTTAACGACGGAGGAATTGAAAACAATCGCATAGGCTCCGATGTTCGGCAGACGCTGTCCTTTGGTGATCGAGACGAGATGGGTACTAGAGGTCACCGAGTTAGCAATCGTTGGCGACAGTCCCTTCTGCTGAAGCGCCAGCTTCGGCTTCACGTTGCGCTGGCCAGTAGGGGTCATCATTTGAGGACCCGTCGCGGTGCTTTCATCAATTCGTGCTGGCTTGGAAAGTGATGCTCCTCCGACTTTCAGGACGAGCGGATTATCCATTTCCCCAGCCACGGGCTTCACTGCGGGTGCAGTCTTCTCCACGGGTTGTGCCGGAGTCGGAGTCTTATCAACGGCGGGCGTCTCGATTCTTCGCTCGGTGCGACCACGCGGGTTATCAATGAATACTCGCACCTTCTTTGTCTTAAAAGTGGTGCTGTTCTCATCGACCACCCATGCCTCGACTTCGTGCCATCCGTTCGATTCTTTCTGCGTATCCCAGTAGAACGAGAAGGGAGCAACATTGCTAATGGATTTAAATTGATTGTCGATAAAGAAGCTCACGTAGCTGTTCTTTAAATCAGCGCCAAACCCAACCTTGATCTCAACGTTTCCGTTGATCGTCGCACCCATCTTAGGATTCGAAAGGAAAACCGGTCCGCTCGCCTGGTCCGCCGTCACAAGCGTCTTCTCAGATCCGATCTGTTTGCCGCTCTTATCGTAGAGGACAACTTCAACCTCGTTATCTCCACCTTTGAGCGAAGCCAGATTCAGGTCGAAAGTCGTTTCGCCTACACTCTTCGCCGAACTCATAGAACGAGTGCCGACGCTTTCGCCATTCACGCGGAGCTCTACCAAGGCGGCATTCGCGTTGGAATAGCGGATCGTCAACGTCGGACTGTTCAAGGCTTTGTCGACCTTGATCTGTCCATCGAGTGCCACCGCACCGGCAAGTGCAGCAGTAGCTGTAAGTCCAGCAACAATAAACATCCTCTTAAGAGGCTTTGGCAAATTAAACATTCCTACCTTCCCCAAGGTTTGGTGGCTCCCACCAATTCACTGGTCAGTTTCGCACACTCGGGGTTTATTGTCAAGCCCCCAGCCATGACGTACATGCTGGACGCAACCGACACTGGGGAAGGTTCGTAGCTGAAACTGTTGATTTCAGAGCAGCTTCTCAATGCGGTGGAGGATCGCGAGCACTTCGCCTGGCAGATGGGGCGCCCGCTTGGCCCAGTACGCGTTCTTCGTCTAACTTCGGGCTCGTTCAGGGATCACGACTGGCTTCATCCGATAACCGTCACTGGACCTATCCAGGGGGACGCGGCTATTCTCTACATCACTGGCGGCACCATCAACCAAGCCGATCTGGACGAGGCGGAAAGACTCTCTCGACGCTCCGGTCTGCCGGTCGCCATGCTCTTCGAAATTCCGAATCAACCTTTGTTCGGGCGGATCGAGGATGACCTGATCGCCTTCACCTTTGACCAATTCTTGGAAACTGGTGATTCTACGTGGCCGCTCCTCTTCCCGATGGTGCGCGCCGCGGTCAGAGCGATGGATGCGCTCGAAGAAGCTTTTCAACTGAAGCGCTTTGTCTTGACGGGCATGAGCAAACGGGGCTGGACCACGTGGTTGGCGGGAGTATCGGGTGATCCTCGCATTTGTGGGATTGCGCCGATGGTGTTTGACAATTTGAATTTCCCATCGCAGATGGCCCATCAACTTGCGAGCTGGGGCGAGTATTCAGAGCAGATTGCCGACTACACATCGCGCGATTTGCAGGCTCAAGCTTCCTCTGAAAGAGGTCGTGAACTGGTGATGATGATGGATCCATTCTTTAGCTTGCCATCGCTGAGATGTCCGGTCCTTACCGTGAGCGGTTCGAATGATCGCTACTGGACTAGCGACGCGCTCCGGCTTTACTGGCACGATATTCCGACTTCTAAGCACTGCCTGATGGTGCCGAATGCCGGCCATATCCTCGGTGATAAAGTTCAAATGATCGAGACAGTAGGAGAATTTGCAGGGACATGCTCCCGAAACGAGTGCCTGCCTTCCGTCAATTGTATGATCTGGATTGAGGGATCCGGCATTCACTTCGATGCGCGTCCGGAGGCGACTCTCTGGATCGCTGAATCAGATGGAAAAGACTTCCGCGACTGTGAATGGATGTCGGTGCCATCAGGCCATCAGGTGCGGCATTCTCATTGCGCAGCGTTTCCGGAGTTCAGATTTGACGGTTCGGAAGGCGGATACAGTCTGAGTTTGCCAACTCAGATATTCTCATTTAAATGACCGGTGTTCTTGCTCTCCAAGGCGACTTCTCCAAACATCTGGAGGTGCTTGAACGGCTGGGGGAGCCCTCGGTAGAGGTCCGCAGTACCGCAGAACTCGATGTGGCCGAACGGCTGATCATCCCAGGGGGAGAAAGCACCACGGTTGGATTGCTGCTCCATCGTCATGGCTTAGGCGACGAGATTAGACGCCGCGCCGAGGAGGGCATGCCAATCTGGGGAACCTGCATGGGAATGATCATGATGGCTCGCTCCGTGGAAGGTCGGCCGCAGCAATTTAGCCTCGATCTGTTCGACATCGAAGTCAGGAGAAATGCCTTTGGCGCGCAGATCCATAGTTTTGAGACGGAACTGGACTTCGAGCCTTTGGACCAGCCGGTGGTCGCCGTGTTCATTCGAGCGCCCATTGTTACCCAACTGGGCGAAAGGGTTCAACACCTAGCCAGCGTCGGCGCTGATATCGTGGCGGTTCGCGAAGGCAATCTTTTGGGAACGTCATTTCACCCGGAGCTCACCGGCGATGACCGCATCCACGAGTGGTTCTTATCCATAAAGTAGCCCCGCTCTTGAGGGCGTGAGACGGGGCTTTTGGGGGAGGGAGGAATATTTAGTTTTTCCTGTATTCAGTTAGAAGTCGCCTCTAGAATTTGGTTCCGTTGACGTACAGACTATTTTCTTCAGAAGCGAAAAAACCTGAATAGGAACGAAGGTGACCCCGTTCCGAATTTCTACATCTGCAGAAATCGTGCCTTTCCGATCATTCAATCGATAATTTCGTGAATACGAGTTGAACGTGATCACATCTCGGTCGCTTTCCAGGCGAATCTCATCACCCTCCCGGAGGCGAAGATCCATCTGATCGGCAGTTGCGCGGAGCGGCACCATCACCATCCCGTCCTTCCAGTAAGGAAGTTCATCGTTCCGGTAGGAAAGCCTGCGTCGATCAGCTTCGATGACGATGTCCCGGCCATTCGTCGACCGCTGCTCGTAGCGGTCTGAGCGAGAGTCATCATACTGGCTGTTGTATCGGCCTTCCCGGTCGTAGCCATTGCGGTCGTAGCCGTCTCGGTTGTAGTCTCCCCGCACCGGATTATTCCGGTAGCGATCAGAGTCACGATCGCCGTTGCGATCTCTGCCTTGGTCGTAGCGAGGATTATAATTGCCATCCCGATCGTAGCCGTAGCGGTCGTAGCCACTGCCGTTGTAACCGTCGCGGTTGTAATCGCCATAGCCATCATCATTCCAAGCGCCGCTCCAGGAAATGCGAACGTCTCGATCTAGAAGTGCGCCAATCTTTGCACCCTTTTGAATCACGACATTGCCATCGCCAACGTGATCTTTATCCGTTTCAGCAACGAAGATTCCCGCGAGCGCTCCAATGATGGCGCCTTCAAATGGCTTTTTGATCAAACTTCCGAGGATTAAGCCTCCGGCGGTTGTTCCGAGGACGACTGTCTCCTTTTTGTATCCTTTCTTCGCTTGCCAGCGTCCGTCGCTGTTGCGGGTGACTGAATTTCCGTTCAGCGCGATCGGCGTGGCTTTAATGTTCGTGCGGCTGCCGTCTGGAAGGATGACGGCGGTAAAAACGATGTCCATGTAAGCAGGCTCTTTGCCCCGCTTCTGCTGCACCCGATTCACACGCCCTTCGACACGAGTGCCGTAGGGGAGTAGCCGGGAGTCGGTGACTTCGGCTCGGAATCGATCACCCGATTCCGTGTTCTTGAATGTCAATTCATCTTGAACCACGACGGGAATAACGTCGTCCCTCCGCAAGTCGACGGTTCCCGCTTGGGAGAAAGAGGGGATCGCGGCCATCAGAGCGGCGAAACCAACTGCGAAAGATAGTGAACGTCGTTGCATTTTTTCCGAATTTCTCCAGGTAGAGCTTTCTACGCGTGATCTGACGGTTACCCTCCTTGCGCGTTTCAGATCTTTCTCGTGCGGGTGGACGTAAGGCCTATTCGAAGATCCTCTCCGACCGCTTCAACCTGCCTGAACTGAAGGTGCGGACGGTCCCTAAGCGGTCCCGCCAACGGCAAATCCAGCCAGTTCTTGCCGGTCCCAATGATCTTTCCAGAAACAAACAGCTCCAGACGGTCAAAACAATCTTCCGAGATAAAGTGGCTGATCGTCTTTGCTCCACCTTCGACCAGCACACTTGTGATGCCCAGATCGAACAACTTGTGAAGCAGGTCATCCAATTCGAACTTTGCTCGATTCGTCGCTACCTTCAGCTCACCTTCGCGAGCCTCACCAGCGACAACTCGAATCGCGTTTTCGCTAAAGATTTCGTGCTTCTGCGGCAGCTTTCGCCACGGATCCAAGATGATCTTTCGAGGCTGATTCACAACCTCGAAATCGCGCACGGTAAGGCGTGGATGGTCGAGTTGCACCGTGGCGCGTCCAACCAGCACCGCTCCGCATTCGGCCCGCAAAGCTTGTCCCGCTCGCCGCGCGAGCTCGCCCGTTATCCACTTGCTTTCGCCACTCTGGGTGGCGATTCTTCCATCGAGCGAACTCGCTACCTTCACGACTAGAAAGGGGCTCCCTCGCTCGATCGCGGTCAGCCACATGAGGTTGGCGGAACGAGCTTCTTCCGTCAGAAATCCCTCGATCACCTCGATGCCGTGCTCGCGTAACGTCTTTGCCCCCCCAGCGGCAGTTGGATTTGGGTCCGAGACTGCAACGAACACTTTCCTGACCTTAGCTTCCACCAGCGCTCGGCTGCACGGCGGGGTGCGACCCTGGTGGTTACACGGTTCTAGGGTGACGTAAACCGAACTTCCAGCCGCGTGCATCCCGGCTTGCTCCAAAGCGACGGCTTCCGCGTGCGGACCGCCTGCGAAATGGTGGAACCCTTCCCCCACGACTTGTCTTCCCTGAGCGACCACGCACCCCACGTGAGGATTGGGTGCGGGAAAGCCTTGCCGAGAGAGCTCGATGGCGCGGCGCATGAGGGCCAAATCATTCGGGGTCGGTTGGCTTTGCACTTTTCCTCTTATGATCTTCCATCGTGCCTTCGATCAGCTCCTTCATCGCGTCCGAGGCCTTCTCTCGATACTCCTTGCGAATGGATCTTGCCAGCAGCACAGCAAACACTAGGGTCAAGAACAAACAGATCAACAGAATCGAAACGTAAATTTGTGATCCGATCAGCCAGTGTCGAAGTGCGGTTTTGCTCTGGCCTTTTGGAATGGGCCCTAAAATCACTGTCCAACTCACCATCATGAGGATGGAGAACACAGAGAGGACCGTAACCCAAATCTTCAGTCGCAAAGCTTCTGGAGCTCCCGAAAGCCGCGCGAGAGATCTTCCTGCGATGTGAGATAGTCGCCAACCACAAACACATTCGCTCCCGCCGCAGCCGCATCGTTGAATGTGGTGGGATTGATCCCACCATCGACTTCGATCTCGATGACGCTGGACCAGCTTCTGACTTGTTTGACCTTCTCCAGCGCCGATGGGATAAATGCCTGAGCTCCCCATCCCGGGTTTACGGTCATGACGAGAACGAGATCCGCTACATCCAATACCCCTTTGATGGATTCTGCAGGGGTTCCTGGGTTGATCGCGATTCCAGCCTGTATGCCCATATCTCGCAGCATTCCGCAAAGGCGATGAGCGTGGGGAGAGACTTCCTCGTGGAAGATGATGCGCTTACATCCTGCCTTGGCAAAGGCTTCAAAGTGTTTTTCCGGGGTAAGCGTCATTAGATGCGCTTCCCACAAGACGTCTCCCAAACTACTTAGCGACTTGACCAGCCCGTCACCGAAAGTGATCGGTGGCACGAACTGTCCGTCCATGACGTCGACGTGAATGATCTCCGCTCCCGCCCGGATGATTTCCGCTACCGAGGCGGCCATGTTGCCGTGCTGTAAGCCCAGAATCGATGGAGCGATCATCTTCCTCATCGGCCGGTGGTCACCCCTAATGGTTTTGCTTCAGAAGCGTTTTGCTCAACTTCACGAACGAGTTCATCATCGTAGTAGATGCGGAATTTGACACGTTCTCCCGTTCCCCTGACGTTGAGGATGACCGTCTCCTCTGGATCTTGATTCTTCTCGTACACGTCACGCACACCTCGGTCGTCTTCAATCTCGACCCGCAGTTCGACGGGTGCGTCGAGACCGGTGAGCTTCACCTTCAAGGTGTAGAGGCTAGTCGGAGCTGGCTTATTTGGCTCTACGCTGTTTTCACCGATGCCGCTGGAGACGATCAGTTTGATTTTAGAGCCTTGTTCGACGACGCTTTTGGCACCCTTCGAGTCCGCTGCCGGATCTTGAGCAATCACGTGTCCAGCCTCAACATTAGCGCTTTCGCGCTGGACGATCTGATCATCGACGTCGAGCCGAACCGCCCTCAGCATCGAGCGTGCTTCGTCGACGGTGGCACCCTTCAAATCCGGCACCCGGACGTAGCGACTGCCGGAACTCAGGGTGGCAAAAACCGTTCCATTTTCACGCAGTTGATCTCCGCCCGAGGGCTCACTGGAGACGATGTGTCCTGCGGAAACCTGGTCGTTCATCTTCTCGCCACTGACCCGCAACTGGAGATTCAACTTACGGAGGGTGGACGTTGCCTCCTCTACCGTCATGCCTTTGATTGACGGGACCTTAATCAGAGTCGGCTTATTGTAGGTAAAGGCAATCCAAATTCCAAACATCG
>JAEVZK010000082.1 GCA_023392285.1 Armatimonadota bacterium
GGCTCTTGCGTGAGGCCTTCGATGGACTGCAGCCCACCGAGCATGGTGCCAGCACGACTACCCTCGCTGTTGTTCGCGAGCTGTCTCGCAGCCAGGAATGCGTCTTGGATTCGGGTAACTCCGGCGATGGAAACCCCATTCCCGAGCATGAAGTTGCCATAGTTGGTCGGACTGGTGTCAGTCAGGCCCATGACCTGTCTCGAATAACCGGCCGTGTTCACATTCGTGATGTTGTGGCCGGTGACATCAAGCCCGGTCTGGAACGCCCGCAAAGCGGTGTTCATCGTGCTAATTCCGTAAAAGGTTCCTGCCATGGTAGTTCGGGGTTTGGGGATTCGGTGTTGAGTGTTGAGTGTTGGGTGTTCGGTGTTCGGTGGTTCGGTGGTTCGGTGTTGAGTGTTGAGTGTTGAGTGTTAAGGGTTGGGTGTTCGGTGGTCGGCGCTCTCTAAGCTATCCTCTCCCACTTTGGGGGCAGGAGAGGGAAGGCAAACAGCATGGCGCGCACGCTAGGCCGCTTGGTCCACCAACACGGCTGTGCCAGCCTTGATTCCGAAGCGGCCCCTTTCCTCAACCGCAGCTTTAGCGATGAGGGTGAGGCTGCCGTTCACGTAGGTCAGTTCGTTCTCCAGCAGGGCGCGATTTCTCTTGAGAACGTCTTGAAGGTTGCGGGCGGCAACGGTAACCCGATTGGCAAGTCCTTGGAGCTGCTGCGCTTCGGCTTTGTCAAGCACCTGCATCATGCTTCGAAGGCGAGGCTCGCAGCCCAGCTCTTCGGCCAGTCGATGAACGCAAGCCATAGCAGTCTCGTCGAGCGTCTTTACTCGCTCAAGCATCACATCGAGTTCCGGCTGTATTCGCTCCACACGAGCTAGCTCGCGCAAAGTAACCGCCGCCATCTGCTCGTGCAGCGAGCGAAGGAGTCGCTCGCTAGTGCCGAGCCAATCCCACCAAAGTGTTTGTAATTCTCTTGTTTTCATTTGTTTTCGTTAGTCGTTAGTTGTTAGTCGTTAGTCGTTAGTCATTGGTCGTTAGTCGTTAGTCGTTAATCGGTAGTCGGTTAGCCTTATTTCTTTCTCTCCTCCCGAGATGCCTGCATCTGATGGATGGCAACTACTTTCGGGGCGAAGTCCTTGTAGAGAATCTTGCCGATGCCGAGTGAGCCTTGTTCAGCCATCGTCTTCGACATCGTGTCGTCCATCATGTCTTCGTACATGTCCTTACCGAGGGTGTCTCCGAAGGAAGTCTCTTTCAGCCCTTTACGCATCTCCGAGAGCAGTTTCTTGGCAAAGACCGCCTCGAACTCCTGCGTCGCCTTCTTGAGCGCTTTGAGGTCCTTGGAAGCGCCCAGGGTCGGTGCGGCTGCTTGGATCAGATCGAGGTTCATTTCGACACGATCCTTGCCTTGAGGGCACCCTGTTCGCGAAGTGCTTGCAGGATGGCAATCACGTCCGACGCCTTCAGTTGAAGAGCGTGCAGAACCTTCGCCAGGTCTGCAACAGTGGTGTTGGGTGCCAGAGACGCCACGTCTGCCTTCGTCTCGCGGACATCTATGTTCGTCTTCTGGGAAGCGGCTGTCTGGCCTAGCGAGAGCGGATTTGGCTGACTTATGTAGACATCCTGGTCGATGCGGACGTTCAAGCTACCGTGAACGATTGCGGCGGGACCAATCTTGACATTCCCCCCGATCACAATCGTGCCGGTTTTCTCGTTGATGACAATGGTTTCGAGGGTGTCTGCGTAAACCTGCATCTCCTCGATGCGGCTCATCGCGGCAACTGGGGTGAGATTGGAAGGCAGGCTTAACATAATGGAGCCGCCGTCCAGCGCGCACGCGTTCATCTCCGGCATCTCTTTGTTGATGAGATCGGAAATGCGTTGCGCGGTGGTCATGTCGGCTTGATTCAAGTCGAGGTACATCTTGCCGTCCACAACAGTTGTCGTGGCCGCGCCTCGCTCGACAATGCCTCCTTCGGGAACGTGGCCAGCAGTGACGTGGTTCTTGCGATTGCTTGCGCCTCCCGAGCTGACGTCAAATCCGCCAACGTTCACGCTGCCTTGCCCGACCACATAGACCGTGTTCTGGTCTCCGGCGGCGTACAGCGGTGTTTGGAGGAGCGTTCCGCCAACAAGGCTTTTTGCGTCGCCGATGGACTGAACTTCAACGTCGATGGCCTGCCCGTTGGAGGCGAAGGGCGGAAGCTCGGCGGTGACGATCACCGCGGCAACGTTCTTCACATCAAACTGGGTTGGATCGGCTTTCACCCCGAAATTCTTGAAAAGATTGGAGATGATCTGCTGGGCAAAGACCGATTTCTTCGTGTCTCCGGTGCCAGCCAGGCCAACCACCAGGCCCGTGCCCATCAACTGGTTAGATCGTACGCCTCGGAAATGTGCGATGCCCTTGATTCGAACCTGCACGCCGTTGCGTTCTGCGTTCGCGATGGCTTTGTCCTTCAACTGCGAAGGGTCTTGTTGCTGCGCCACCGGACGAGGTTTCTGGACGGGAGGGGCAGCCGCCTTCGGAGCTGCCTGACCAAGCGCAAGTGCGGGCACGATAAAGAAAAGGAGAGAGTATTTCATTAGAACAGCCAATCCAAAATTCTGGTGAGAAAGCCTCGACGTTGCCGGTCGGCAATCAGACCTTTGCTCACGTTCGTGATCTTTGCCTCAGCGACGTTTTCGCTTTGCACCGTGTTGTCGCCGGCAATGTCATCGCGGCGAACGATGCCGGTGAAGGTGATATTGGTCTCTTCTTTGTTCACTTTGATCCATCGCGTGCCTTCGACCACAAGGTTTCCGTTTGGCTGGACCTCCTTGACGACCACCGCGATTCGCGCGCTGAGTCGGCTTGAGTTGGTGGAGGTACCGGCTCCGTTGACGGTACTGTCGGCGCCGGTGCTCAGGTCGCCGATGACGTCTTTCAACAAAGGAATTTTGAGAGCGCTGATGAAAGGCGCTGTAACCTTGGTGGAGTCTTTCTTTGTGGCGTTCGTTGTCGCCGAA
Organism: Armatimonadota bacterium; assembly: GCA_023392285.1. Classification (GTDB taxonomy): domain Bacteria; phylum Armatimonadota; class Fimbriimonadia; order Fimbriimonadales; family Fimbriimonadaceae; genus JAEVZK01. The sequence goes on from JAEVZK010000082.1 coordinate 3,004, forward strand.
ACATTTGAACTCGAGTTCTCCACCACGACGACCGTCAAGATATCTCCGATAGCTCGAGCAGTTCGATCGAGCGTCGGATTACGGAAGTCAGACGGAAACAGGCTGCCCCAGTTCTGACCTGAATTGGTTTGAGCCGAGACGCTGGCCGCAACGGCAACTAGGCTGAGGATAAGAATCTTATTCATACGTTTACTTCCACTTGATCGGGCCCGATGACGCGGCCTTCGAGAACACTGCCGGTGTCGGTGATCACGGTGATGGTCTGGCCGAGGTACGCCGATGATCTAGCTTTCGCATTCACCTCAACGGAAAGGCCAGCCGTTCTCATCACGACCTTGATCGGTGCGTTTGCTTCGATCTTTACGGCATTGGAATCGGGGCGGAGAGTCACCGTGCGCGAATTGATGCGCTTCCCATCGACGTAAATGCCAAGAGTCACCGTAAAGGTGCTGGTAGCCGTGTTAAATGATTCAGGCTTTAAGTCCAAAGCGCCAGCCGGAGCTTTGTAGTCTCCGCTGAGATCTGAGCAGCTGAGTGGCAGTTCCACACCGAGCTTCTCGTTCATAGCTTTGATCGCGGCGGCGCTGAAATCTTCTCTGCGGATGACTTGCGACTTACGATAGATCACCGCATTCTTGGGTACCTCTACCGTGGCGTCGATACCAGCCTGCTTGAGGGCGTTTTCAATGCGATACTGACTGAGCGGGAGGTTCACACCGATGGAAGGAGCTTCGAATAAGGAAATTCCCGCTAATTTGGGGTCAGCGAGTTGGCAGAGATCGCCAAGCAGCACGTGATCGCCGGAAACTTCGGTGCTCTCCGCAATCTTGATGACCAGACGCTTTGAGGTGGTTGTCGGAAGACTCTTGGGAGCGGACGACAGAATGGTTTTGCCCTGTCCATCGACGCGAATCACTCCGGCACCACCGTCGCCAGGATTGACGAGGTGCGCCCTATTCGGGGCTACCATGAAGTCCCCAGATCGGACTGGCTTTGTATCGAACATCGCAAGAACGATACGGCCAGCTTCGTTGCCATCGACGGTAATCGTCCCATCCAGTCCGATTTGAATAGCGGATTGGTCCGAGACGCGGACGGTTGGCGTAAGCACGGGACCGTGAGCGCTGGCGAGCACGCCATGGGTGACGACGAGCGTCTCCTTCTGCGAGTACACAATGCGTCCATTTAGAACAAAGCGAAGATAGCCGTCTCCTTCGACCGACACTTTGATGGGCGCGGCGGCGAGAACAAGGGAAAGTGCAGCGGTAATCATTAGCGCTTCAAGTTGTTAAGGATGCTGAGCATCTCGTCACTGGTCTGGATGGCTTTCGAATTAATTTCGTAGGCTCGCTGCGCCATGATCATGCGCACCATTTCTTCGACCACCTGCACGTTGGAACCCTCGAGGCTGTTCGACTGAAGTGCCCCGGCACCATCCTTTCCAGGAGTCGTGAGCTGCGGATCGCCGCTGGAACCGCCAGAAGAATAGAGGTTCTGTCCGATTCGGGTAAGCCCTGATGGATTGGCGAAGACTGCGATCTGGATGGTGCCAAGGCTCTGCGGCTGATCCGCTCCAGGAACTGTGACACTGACTTCGCCGTTGGGGGCGATATTGATAGAGGTGGCGTTGGGCGGCACAGTGATTGGAGGCTCGAGCGGGAACCCGTCGCTGGTTACCAGTTGCCCGATCGCATCCTTCTTGAAAGAACCGTCACGGGTGTAGGCAATGGTATCGTCCGATTTCCGGACTTGGAAGAAGCCGTCGCCCGTGATGGCAACATCGGTGGCGTTGCCAGTCTGTTGAATGGCACCAATTCCAAAGTTCGAGGCGCTCGACTTGAAGACCGAACCAAGTCCGACTTGGGTGGCATTGCTCGATTGAGCCGAAGCCTTGTACGTCTGGTACATCAAGTCTTCAAATTCGGCGCGCTGCTCTTTGAAGCCAGTCGTGTTGATGTTCGCCAAGTTGTTGGCAATCGTGTCCAGATTAAATTGTTGGGCAATCATTCCAGTGCCCGCAGTCGTCAGTGCTCGCATCATAGTCGTTCTTCCTCGGTTGACTTCGGGTGAACGTCCGATAAAGCAGCGTCTGCCGCCTATCGAGGTTCAATCCGTCGATCGTCTTTGTGCCCGTCCATGAGCGTTACTGCGGCCGGTCATCCTGACTTGCCGCTCAAATTGTCTCTTGCTACCCGCCGATGCTCTGGATCAGCTTCTGAGTGAGTTCGTCATGTTGGCTGACGGCCTTTTGAGCCATTTCAAAGGTGCGGCTGGTAGTGATCATTTGCACCATGGCCTCTACCGCGTTCACGTTCGATCCTTCGATGGATCTGGGTGCGACGCCAATGGCGTCATCTGACTTCGCATCTTGCGAGCTGAACAGATTGCCACCCTCCTTCGTAAAGGTGCCGTCAAAGATGCCGATCTTCGCGATCTCTTGACCGTTCGAGGAGATCACTCCCGTCTTGTCGATTTGATACGGTGTGCCATCGATCACGATCGGTGCATCGTTATTGTCGAGGACAAGGCTCCCGTCCCGAGTCACGAGTTGATTGTCGGAATTGAGACGAAATGCACCGTCTCGAGTGAACCTAGTTTGACCCTGGGGAGTTTGCACCTTGAAGGCACCCTTGCTGTTGTCGATCGCTAGATCAAGCGGATTGCCGGTTCCGGTGATGGTGCCTTGGGAGAAATCGGTATATTGGCCAGCGGCCTCTACCCCGAAGCTCATCTCGCCGATATTTCTGCCGCCAAGGTTCATCTGCTTTTCGAGAGCGTCTTTGAACATCAGACCGTCGGCCTTGAAGGCGTTGGTCGACACGTTGGCCAAATTGTTGGCGGTGACATCGAGCATGCGCTGTGCTGCCGACATTCCGGTTGCCGCTGTGTAGAGTCCTCGGTTCATCCCACCATGAGTTATTGGCAGGTAAAGGTGCGAGGATTAGACCTAAAACTTAACAATCGACTCGAAGTTTGGGCGATTCGCCCGCAAAACATGGAAAAGGAGTCAAATTTTCTGGCGTCGAACCTAACACGCCGTCCATCGTCAGAATCCTGCATGAGCCACCAAGAAATTGAAAGCTTAGAGCGAAAGTTTTGGTCCGCTAGCAACGACCCGAAAACCTATAGCGAGCTGATGACCTCGAATGCCATAAGCGTGATCGAGTCAATGGGGTTCGTGGAAAAGAAGATTGCTGTAGAAGCTGCCAAGCAGAGCCCTGGATGGGAAGATGTCGAGATGAAGGATAAGAAGTTTATCGATCTGACTCCAGACTGCGTAGCGATGCTCTATCATGCGAGCGCCAATTCGAAGGATAAAGAGCAACCCTATACTGCCACGATCATCTCGATCTGGGTGCGCGAGGGGAGTTTCTGGCAGCTGGGACTCACCTCGCACCAATCTTGGGATCCTGCTAAAACGACCGCATCTTAGCTTATTGGAGCGGCTCTAATCGTCCCCGTATCTTCGAGTCTACTTCTACGATACCGGCATATCGCCCGTGCGATCCCGCTTGGCAAATGGCTACTTGCCCCACCATTTCTGGTTTGTAAAGGCAGTCGTGGGAGTGGCCCCCAATGATTAAATCCAACTCGGGTGCCTCTTTGGCCAGCTCACGATCAAATTTAAGGCCGATGTGAGTCAGGGCGATCAGAAAATCGACTTCGCTTCTAAGTTCTCGTGCCAGTGCCGCGGCGACTGGAATGGGAGCGTCCCACAGATAGGCGCTCGCCGCACGCGTTTTCATCCTTTCGGTCACCATCGGAACCATGACGCCGAGAACCCCAACCTTCCTTCCCTCCACATCCAGAACGAGCGAGGAGGCAAAAGGGTGGTCGCCGTTCTTGAGGCGGAGATTCGCCACTAAAATGGGATGCAAAGCACCCTCCACCTTCTTTTGAAAGGCGCTCTGAAGGATATGCGTTTCTCGATTACCGAGAACGGAGGCGGTGCAGTTAAGCTGATCCAGTCGCTGCCAAACATCGTCAGCCGTAAGCGGGATCGAAAGATTTCCGGCTTTGATGCAGTCTCCACAGTCAAAGTACAGATCTGCTTCCTCACGGAGAATCGCTAGTTTTGCTTGTTTCGCATCATCGAGCTTGCCGTGAAAATCATTTGTATGCAGAATCCGCATTTTCGCTATGACGGGCGAAGAGGTCCCTTTCGTTTACGATTCTGCTGGCAGAGTGAAGGCGGCCAAGGTTGGCTTGACTCTATTGGAGCATCTGAGCCAAACTATAAGGCGCGTGAAAGCAGAACCCGACCCGCAGACCCAAGTGGCGTCGAATTACCTCAGACCCGAAAACTCGGGAGAAGCTCAGGTTCCTGATGCTCTGAGGCGCAAACTCGGCCAGTACACCTGGATCCTCCTTCTGTACAATTTGGCGGTAGTCGCCTGGGGAGGCTTCGTCCGCGCGTCCTTCTCTGGTGATGGATGCGGCGCCAACTGGCCGCTTTGCGGTGGAGCGCTCCTTCCGAATCTTGAGTCAACTAAAAGGATTGTTGAATTCAGCCACCGAGTAAGCAGCGGATTGGTGCTCCCGCTCGTCGGCATCCTCCTTTGGCAGGTTTTCAGGCATTTTCCAAAGGGCCATCAAGCGAGGAAGGGTGCGGTTTTCGCGCTCGGATTCACGATCTCGGAAGCTCTTGTCGGAGCGGTACTCGTCCTTTACAAGCTGGTCGCGTACAACGACAGCGCGTACCGCGCGATGAGCATGAGCCTGCACCTGCTCAATACGTTTTTCCTGCTTTCCAGCATCGTTTTTACCGCGCTCGCAATTCGGGGCGTGCCTTCACTCCGGATTCGAAACCAGGGAGCCGTCACCTGGCTGCTGGGCATTGGCGCGCTGGCGACGGCAATCCTCGGTGTGAGCGGTTCCGTAAGTGCGCTGGGCCACTCTCTGAAGCCGGTCGACAACGTATTGGCCGCCGCTGCGGACCCGGCCTCCCACTGGATGGTTCGGCTGCAGCCGCTTCATCCGCTGATCGCGATTTCAGTGGGTCTATTTCTTTTGCTGGCCAGTGGACTCCTCATTCATTTGCGCCCAAGTCCTGAAGTGAAGAAGGCCGTACAGCTGCTGATGGGGGTTTATGGGTTCCAATTTGCACTTGGGTTGCTCAATATCTGGTTGAAAGCTCCCATTTGGATGCAAATCGTCCACTTGGTCTTGGCAGACGTGCTGTTCGTTTCTCTCGCAGTGGTGGCTACCTTCGCACTGTCGGACAACGTTCGGCGAGTTGAGATCGAAGCCGGTGAGGAAATCCAGGAAGAGATGGTTCCGAAGCTGCAGGGAGCGCAACTGGTCAAAGCCTATGTGGTACTGACCAAGCCGCGAGTCATCAGCCTGCTCCTTTTCACGACGATGGCTGCTATGTTTATGGCGGCTCGGGGCTGGCCCGGATTTATCCTGTTTGTGGCGGTGTTCGTAGGTGGCTACATGGCGGCAGGTTCGGCCAATGCAATCAACATGGTAATTGATCGGGACATCGATCGAACGATGAAGCGAACGGCTAAACGTCCGACGGTCACTCAATCGATCTCATCACGAAACGCTCTCCTTTTCGCCTTTTCGCTCGCTATTGGGTCATTCGCAATCCTTTGGGCGGCGGCGAATTTGCTCACAGCGATGTTGGCGCTGGCAGGTCTGGTCTTCTACGTGATCATTTATACGATGCTGCTGAAGCGGCGAACCTGGCAGAATATCGTGATCGGCGGCGCAGCCGGAGCCTTTCCGCCTTTGGTGGGATGGGCGGCGATAACAGACAGCCTTAATCCGTTCGCCTGGTGGCTATTCGCGCTTATCTTAGTTTGGACTCCGGTTCATTTCTGGGCCCTCGCGCTGCTGTTGAAGGACGATTATGCAGCAGCGGGTGTGCCCATGCTTCCGGTGGTCAGGGGAGAGCGCGTGACCGTTATCCAGATCGCCTTTTACACGGTTCTAACCGTCCTTCTCACTGCTCTGCCGTACGTGCTTGGGCAGCTCGGCATGGTCTACCTCGTTTCAGCCGTTGCGCTCAATATTCCGCTTGTCTTGCTCTGCGTGAAGCTATACCAGCAAATCGATCGTCCTCGGGCTAGTCGTCTGTTTCACTACTCGATGCTCTACCTTGCCATCCTCTTTCTGATGGTAGCGGTCGATCGAATCGTGATCCTATGAAAAATTTATTTAACGGCGAAACTTGTAAGTTTGGGCACGAAAAGTTAAACCAGACAAGCAATCCACAACAAAGAATAATCATTTTTGGTCAGGAGCGGGTCTGTGCAAGCTTGCACAAGCTCGGTAATCTATACATGGAGCAGGTTCAGCAGCCTGATCCTATGCTTGGAGAGACTTATGTCAGCGCAGGTATTTAAGGAAAAAGCCAATACGATTGCCCGGTTCAGCATGATCATGGGCCTTGCCGTGCCACTGGGGCTCGGATTTTCAATCGCCGCGCTTTCCCGCAGCCCCGCTAACACCAAGGTGGACGTGCCAAAGGATCAGCCGATCCCGTTTTCACATCGCCACCACAACAAAGAGCTGGGGATCGACTGTCGCTACTGCCATACAAGCGTGGAGACGTCGCAGTACCCGGGAGTTCCGCCATCGGAGACCTGTATGAGCTGCCACTCGCAGATTTGGACGAACTCGCCGCTTCTGGAGCCGGTTCGCCAGTCTTACGAGACCGGGACACCGATCAAGTGGACCCAGGTGAACAAGCTGCCAGAGTTTGCCTACTTTAACCACAGCATTCATATTTCGCGGGGCCTCAACTGCAACACGTGCCACGGAGCAGTGCAGGACATGGCAATTACCGCAAAAGGCAATCCTTTCCAGATGGCCTGGTGCCTGGAGTGCCATCGGGCTCCGGAGAGAGCTCTTGAGAAGGATCCTGCTCATCCAGATCGCACGCCCACCCAGCACGCTTTCGATATGTATTGGAAGATCCAAGCAGGCGAAAAGCTCACCCCACGGGAGCAGCGGCTGGCCGAAGGTGGAAGCGTTTTCAGCGACAAGAGCGAGGATATCGCGGAAGGTAAGAAGTTGGTGGAGCAACTCGGAGTTCGCGTCGCGCAACTGGCCGACTGCTGGATTTGCCATCGATAAAGACGAGAAGAAGACGGAGCGAATGGACCCTAAACGACAAGGCTTTAATCTGGACGCGGTGCGAGAAAAACTCGCGGGCAAGCGTGGACGCGCTTATTGGCGCGGCTTGGAAGAAGTTGCGGAAACCGAGGAATTCAACGCTTGGATGGGCGATGAGTTCCCGAATCGTCGCAGTCTTCTGGAAATGGATCGACGAACGCTGCTCAAGTTCATGGGTGCCTCGATGGCACTCGCAGGATTGACGGGGTGCCGCTCAGTATTCCTCGACGAAGAAAAGATTGTCCCCTACGTCAAGCAGCCAGAAGAGATCACTCTTGGAAAGCCGAACTATTATGCGACCGCCATGCCAATGTCCGGTTATGGTGTGGGTGTTCTGGTCGAGAGTCGGGAAGGGCGTCCCATCAAAATCGAAGGCAATCCAGATCATCCGGAGAGCCAAGGTTCAACCAGCTCGATCATGCAGGCTTCAATCCTGCAGATGTATGATCCCGATCGGTCACAAGCGGTCACTTTCGATGGCGAGATTAGCACGTGGGAAGTATTTCTCGCCGAATTCCAGAAGATCTTGGAGGAGCAGAAAGCCAAGCGCGGCGCGGGCCTTCGCATCCTGACGGAAGAGATCTCGTCTCCCACCTTGATCGATCAAATTCAGACGCTGCTGAAAAGGTATCCAGGCGCTCGGTGGCACGTTTATGAGCCGGTGAATCGCGACAACCCTCGCGCTGCGGCTATGAGTTGCTTCGGATCGCCACTCGATCCTATTTACAACTTTAGCGCGGCCAATGTCGTGGTCTCGCTCGATGCTGATTTCTTCTTGGATGCCCCAGGCGGCCTGAAATATTCGCGTGATTTCATGGATGGCCGTCGAGTACTGGGCGACAAGATGGACATGAATCGCCTGTACTCGATCGAGAGCATTCCCACCGCGGTTGGAGCCACTGCGGATCATCGATGGCCCTGCCGCACGAGCGATATGTTGGGAATGGCCATGGCATTAGCTGCCGCGGTCGGCGTTCCGGGCATTTCGGCTTCTGGGGGAGGAGCGGTTCCGCAGGCGGCGATTGCTGCGATGGGCCGAGATCTGCTCGCCAACCGAGGGGCGGCACTCGTGGTCGCCGGGGATCATCTGTCATCCGACGTTCACGTGATCTGCAATGCAATCAACGATCACATCGGTGCAATTGGGAAAACGGTCTCATATGTCGAGACTCCGGCAGTCGGTTCGGGCTCCCATCTCAAGGACATTACGGATCTTGCCGCCGATCTGCAACAGAAGAAGGTGGACTGTCTTCTGATTCTTGGCTGCAATCCGGTCTACACCGCCCCGTCTGACCTCAACTTCGCGGAGCTGCTCAAGAACTGTCCAAGCACCATTCGGCACGGATATTACAACGACGAGACGAGTGCGGAATGCGTGTGGCACATACCAAGCACCCACTATCTTGAGGAGTGGAGCGACGTTCGCGCTTACGACGGCACGATTTCCATCATTCAGCCACTGATCGCGCCGCTGTTCGGTGGTCGCTCAGCGCATCAAATGCTTGGACTCGTGCTGGGAGACGGCGACGATGGCCATTCGCTCGTTCAGGCGAGCACAAAGA
>JAEVZK010000101.1 GCA_023392285.1 Armatimonadota bacterium
CCGTCTTAAAACGGAATTCATCGGCGTCGCATCACATGAGCTGAGAACTCCCGTGACCTCCATGCTTCTTTCGACCCAGCTCTTGGAAGAGGGAGCGGCCGGCCCACTTACGGCAGAACAAAGAGAGATTGTCAAAGTTCAGCGTCAAGACCTTGAACGTTTGGACAAACTCATGCGCGACTTGCACGACATGAGCAGGCTGGAAGCCAACTCGGCACCTCCTCGCTTTGAGTTCGTTGCGCCCGCAGAATTACTGGAAAGCGCATTTAGCTCGACTCGCGCCGCAGCCGCTCAAAAAGGGTTGACGATGACCGTCGACGTGGAGTCTGGACTCTCCCGAGTACGTGCCGACCGAAGCCAGATCGGGCGCGTCATCGTAAACCTCATTAACAATGCGATCCGACACACAAGTGCGGGAGGAACGATCACCTTACGGGCGGTGGCGGAGAAAGATCAAGTAACCTTGAGCGTTGAAGATTCTGGCTCTGGAATTCCTCAGGAATACCTTCAGCAGATCTTCGAACGTTTCGTTCAAGTTCCCGGAGCGACGGGAGGGGGCGCTGGTCTTGGGCTGGCGATCAGCAACACGATCGTTCAAGCACATGGTGGACATATGAAGGTTAGAAGCGAGATTGGGAAAGGAAGCACTTTTAGCTTCAATCTCCCAACCGAAAGGTCCGCTACTCCGGAAGAGGAAGCAATTTGAGTCGAATACTCATCATCGATGACGAAACCAATATCCGGATGATGATCCGGCTGGCCCTGCAGCACGTTGGACACGAAGTTCAGGATGCAGCAGATGGAGAACAAGGAATCGCAAAGTGCCGTGAATCCGCATGGGATCTGGTACTGCTCGACCAGCGCATGCCGGGGATGTCTGGCATCGACGTTCAGCGAGCCATTCGAAAGCTCCAGCCCAAGCAGCGCATCATCATGATCACAGCGTTCGGAACGATCGATCTCGCCGCAGAAGCGATTCAAGCCGGCGCAATGGATTTCCTCCGAAAACCGTTCACGGCCGAAACGCTCCGTCAGGCCGTCACCTCCGCGCTGGAACGGCCGGTCCTCTCTCTAGCCGAAAACACCGCCAGCGCCTTCACGCCCTTCACCAGGACGACTATCAATGGCTTCCGCTTCGAACCCATGCCAGAAGGACGCACCACCGAAGGTGGAGATATTACGTGCGAGTTCGTCGTCGACCAGCCGGGTGGTACCCACACCAACGTGAGCGTGATTCTTCCCAATTACGTGATAGAGCTGGTTAAAGCCTATACAGACACCGAAGAACCCCCCGGAGGCGAAGGCTTCTGGCAAGGTTTATGCGAAGAAGCGCTCGCCAACTTTCTCTGGCAGAATGCAGAGATCCCGCCTCAGAATCGGTTGCGCCTTGAGGACCTATCCGCTGGTCTTCAACGTTGGCTAGACTCTGTACTCACGGTTGAACTTAGCGATGCCCGATAACAAAACTAGCGGAAAGCTCAAAATCTTCTTATCCTATGCCGAAGGGGTCGGCAAGACCTTTGCGATGCTCGACGAAGCGTGTCGGCGAAAGCAGCGTGGGCAGGAAATCGTCATTGGAATGGTCGATTCGAAAGGCAGGCCCGCAACCGAAGAACAGTTGGCAAACTTCGAGGTCATCCCGACCATCAAGATCCGCCAAGGTGATTGGGTCACTGAAGAGCTAGACGTGGATGCAATCATTGCAAGAAAGCCTGAGGTCGTTCTAATCGACGAACTAGCTCATAACAACGCGGTTGGATCGAAGAATGCAACCCGGTGGCAGGATGTCGAGCAGATTCTGGCGGCCGGCGTCAACGTGCTGACCACGATGAACGTTCAGCACCTCGAAAGCTTGAATGACCAGGTCGAGGACATCACCGGCGTGCACATCGAAGACACAGTGCCAGATCACATCCTGCACGATGCCGAGGAAATCGAGATGGTGGATGTCACGGTGAGAGCTTTGATCAATCGACTGGATCGAGGTGATGTCTTCCCCAAAGGCACGATGAATCCCAACGCAGCGATCATGTTCAAGGAGAGCAACTTGGCCGCATTGCGAGAAATTGCGCTTCGAGAGGCCGCTGGGCGCGTGGATGAAGACGTGGTCGAGCTCCGCAAGGAGAAGAAGATTCAGAAACCTTGGCAAACCAAGGAAAAGCTGATGATCTGCATCAGCCCCACCAATCCAAGTTTGCGTCTTATTCGCAGAGGCTGGCGTTTAGGCCAGCGCATGCATGCGGAGACGGTCGCCGTCTATGTTGAAGAAGGCAAGCTGAACGAAAAGCAGGACAAGATCATCAAAGACGACCTCATGCTAGCAGAGCGCTTGGACATTCGCCTCGTTCGTCTCAAAGGCAATCCAGCCGATGAATTGATCAAATACGCACGGGACAACGACATCACCCAGATCATGATCGGGCACGCAATCCGGAGCCGCTTTGAGAACATGATGCGAGAGCCCATTTCGACAGCCCTCGCTCGAGAGCTTCGCACGATCGACATCCATATAGTCGCAGCCGAACAGCCCGGAAACGCTCCTCACTAAACGCCTAGAATGTGCCCGGCGCATGACTCGGGCATCGTTGTAAACTCTCCCTCCAAATGGGCAAAGGCAGATTGGAGGCTTTTAGCGATGGCGTTTTGGCGATCATCATCACGATCATGGTGCTTGAACTTCGCCCCCCAGGGGAAACATCTATCGAAGCCCTAAAACCGCTCTGGCCCATCTTTGTCAGCTACATTCTAAGCTTCATTTACGTTGGGATCTACTGGAATAACCATCACCATATGCTGACGACGGTCAAGCATGTCAACGGAAGCATCCTTTGGGCGAACTTGCATCTTCTCTTTTGGCTTTCACTCGTCCCGTTCACGACTGCGTGGAATGGAGCGCACCAGTTCGCGGCCATACCCATGGCGATCTATGGCGTCAACTTGCTGATGGCGGCAATTGCCTACTGGATTCTTCAGTACACGATCGTTCGATCGGACGGGGACCACTCATTCCTGAAGCGCGCGATCGGCAGAGACTACAAAGGCAAAGCATCGCCGCTGTTGTATCTAACCGCAATTTTTCTTTCCTTTGTCTCTCCCTGGTTTGGAGCCGCGATTTACGTTCTCGTCGCCCTTATGTGGCTCATTCCCGATCGCCGAATTGAACGAGCCGTAGAACACCCAGGCGAAGTTGCGTAGAAGGAGCAAAGATGGCAGATCACTCCTTTGGATTTGAAACCAAGATGCTCCACGCGGGCCAAATTCCCGATGGAGACGTCGGCGCACGCGCAGTGCCAATTTATCAAACCACATCCTTTGTGTTTGAAGATGCGGATGAGGCAGCTCATCTTTTCGAACTAAAGCAGTACGGCAACATCTACACGCGCATCAACAATCCTACCAACGCGGTTCTAGAGGAGCGTGTCGCCGCTTTGGAGGGCGGAACGGGCGGAGTCGCATTCGCCAGCGGGATGGCCGCGCAGTTCGCCACCGTAATGACCCTGCTGTCACCCGGTGACGAGATTGTCGCCTCCTCGCAGCTTTACGGCGGCACGGTCACTCAGATGGTGCACACCCTAAAAAAGTTGGGCATTGCCGTTAAGCTGGTGCCAGCGGGTGATCTCCCCAGCTGGGCTGAAGCAGTGGGACCGAAAACAAAGTTGTTCTTCACTGAAACGATCGGCAATCCCGCTGGGGCGATCGCGGACCTGGAAGGTATTTCCCAAATCGCAAAGAGTCACAAAATCGTCTTCGCCGTGGACAACACTTTTGCTACCCCATTCCTTTGCCGACCGATCGAGTTCGGGGCTGACATCGTCACCCATTCAGTCACGAAGTTCCTGGGAGGACACGGCTCATCGATCGGGGGATTAGTGGTGGATTCCGGCGAATTCGATTATTCCAGTTACGAAACAATAGCGGGAGCCAGCGAATCCTATCACGGCCTGAAATTCTTTGAAACATTTGGCCACTACGGCTTCCTGACCAAACTTCGAGCCGAAACCCTGCGCGATACCGGTGCCTGCCTCTCACCTTTCAACGCGTTCCTGCTCCTGCAGGGAATCGAGACCCTATCGCTACGCATGGAGCGGCACGTCGAGAATTCGATGGGAGTGGCTAAATTTTTGGAGGCTCATCCTAAGGTCGAGCGGGTGTATTACGCTGGATTGCCATCCCATCCCGACTACTCGCTGGCTCAGAAATACTTGCCTAAAGGCTGTGGTGCCGTGATGTCCTTCGACCTCAAGGGCGGACGCGAAGCTGGACGCAAGTTTATCGAGGACCTTGAACTCTTTTCCCACCTCGCCAACGTCGGTGACGCGAAGTCGCTCGTGATTCACCCGGCAAGCACAACTCACCAGCAGCTGAGCGATGAAGAGCTGCGCCGCGCGGGAATAAGCCCAGGAATGGTGCGGCTTTCGATCGGCTTGGAAACGCTCAGCGACATTATTTGGGATTTGGACCAAGCGTTGGAGGCGAAAAATTAAGATGGAAAACACCGAGTTTGGTGCCACTGTAAGCTGCGACATTCGCTTGAATTCCAAATTCACTGAAGAAGAGCGGGCAATGTTTCAGAGCACGCGCACGATTCGACAGATCTTAGGCTCAGCCAAGACAATCGCGATCGTCGGCCTTTCGACGGAGAAGACGAAGGCGAGCAACATGGTCGCATCTTATTTGAAAGACGAAGGCTTTCGAATCATTCCAATTCATCCGAAGGCAGAAGCGATTCTGGGGGAGAAGGCTTACCCGACTCTGCTCGATCTTCCCTTCGCCCCAGATGTCGTCGACATCTTTCGACCGCCCTCCGAGGCAATGAAAATCGTTGAGGATGCCATCTCGATCGGCGCAAAGGCGGTTTGGATGCAACTACGGCTGGCCGATCTGAAAGCGGCCCAGAAAGCAAAGGATGCCGGCCTCCTAGTAGTGGCGGACAAGTGCATCAAGATGGAGCATGGACGTTTCGGCGGAGGTCTTCACTGGGCTGGCATGAACACCGAGCTGATCTCATCCAAACGAAAACGCTAGATGCGCTAATCCGCAGTTGTGTGTGACGGCGACCAACGCCTCAGAGTTTCACTCTCTGCCACCATCAAAGTTCCTCCTGCCACCAGAGCTGGCAGCATCAAAACGTTAACAAGCGGAATCAGGGTGAGCAGTCCCGAGAGGATGAGGAAGGAAAAACGGTGAGGGAGATCGCCGATCAAGCCAACTTGACGAAAGAATAAAACACCTCGTCGCGAGAACGCGGCAGCCGTGTAGTCGAGTAAACCCAGAAAGCCCGCGAACACAATGGCGGGAATGCCGAACAGGACTGAACCGCAACACAAACTGGCGAAGAAAACGACCAACGCACAGCAGCCTCGCGCCAACCCATCCCCGAGGAGCTGAGAAGTTCGGAATTGATGAGAGATTTCTCGACCGGTTTCATTCCGTTCTACTTCGAAGCTGAGCTTCTCCCACATGGTCGAGCTGAACAACGACACGAGCAAGAGATAAAGACCTCCCGAGATCAGGAAAAACAGCAGAAGGAATGAGATCGAGATCAGGAAGCGAAGCGGAACCACCACCGTATCGTTCCAACTTGCGGGAATGAGCGCATCGACACGAGGAACGATGAGCCAGTAGCTGAGACTGAGGGCCACCGCCATCGCAGCGAGGCCAATAAACCACGGCACTAGAACGAACTTCCAGTACCGTCCGCCTACGTACACTAGGCGAAACCCTCGCAGGACGTATTTCATCTCGACGAAGCGGCTAACTCAGCGGTACAGGTTCGCGTGCGGATCGGGCGAGTGCAAGAATCGACGCTTCTTGAGCTAGGCGTCCCGCGATCGATCGAAACGCCGCGGCTTGAGGCAAGGCTGGATAGGCGATGACGGCAGGAACTCCTTCATCCCCTGCCAAGCTCACCTTAGGGTCCATCGGAATCGAGCCAAGATAGGGCACGTGGAGCTCGCTTGCAAGCGCTTCGCCGGACATTCCTGCGAACATCCGCTTCTCTTCCCCGGTGTCAGGATCAGTGTAGGCGCCCATGTTTTCAACAACTCCAAGAATCGAAGCGTTGAGGCGTCGGAAAAGCTGAACTGACTTACCTGCGATATTGGCCGCCACCGAATGCGGAGTCGTCACGATGACGACGCCGGTGAGAGGTGCCAGTTGGGCTAGAGACATTGGGGCATCTCCCGTTCCCGGGGGAAGATCCACCAACAGATAATCAAGCTCACCCCAAGCTACGTCCTGCAGGAGCTGCTTCACCGTGCTCGCCACCATCGGTCCACGCCAAAGAACGGCTTGGCCTTCCTCGAGAAGAAATCCAAGGGACATCATCGCGATGCCAAAGCGGTTGATCGGAAGGATCTTGTCCTCGTTCGTCAAAGGTCGATCTTCGGCCGCACCCATCATCAAGGGAATACTCGGACCATAGACGTCGGCGTCCAAAATGCCAACCTTCGCACCCGTAGCTGCGAGGGCGGTGGCCAAATTCACGGTCACCGTGCTCTTGCCGACACCTCCCTTACCACTTGCAACAGCGATGACGTGCTTCACCTGGGGCAAGAGATCTTGCGGAGCCGCCTGACGCGGTCGGACCTGCGCAGTCATCGTCACTTCCACACTCGACACGCCATCGAGTTCTGCAACCACTTCTCTGCACTGCTCCTCTAATTGCTCCTTGACTGGACAAGCCGGAGTAGTGAGCTCTACGGTGAAGCTCACCGTACCCTCTTGGATGGTTAAGTTCTTGACAAAACCGAGAGAAACGATATCTCGATGCAGATCGGGATCGACTACCCTCTCGAGAGCGGACAATACAGCCGCTTCAGTTACTGGCATATACCTTCATGGTACCGGCTACAAGCAGTGTTCATGAACCCTTAGGAGGAACTCTGCGTTCGTGTAAGCTACCCGCATGCGTGTTCTGCTGTGCAAGCTCTGTGAGTATGTGACGAAGCTCGAGAATGGTCGCCACACCTTGGTTGGCGTATTCGACGATATCCGAGCCGCCGAATTCCCAGTTGAACACCCGCCGGTGTATCTCACGTTTCAGCTTGAGTTCGAAAAGGAGGAGTACGGATCACGAATCGACATCGTCGCAAGAATTTTAGATGCCGACAACAAGGATCTGGTGCGCAGCGACATCAACGGAGAGATTCCCAATGATCCATCCATGGACACCATCCGGCTGTTTTTCTTTGCTCCGATCCCGAACCTAAAGCTCGCCAAACCGGGCCTCTACCGTTTGATGGTTTCTCAAGCAGGCGATATCATCCACTCCGAGACGGTCAATGTCATCAAGGTCTAACGCAAAAAGGGCCGCGATTGCGGCCCCCGTTCGAGGTGTTGGACGGGAAACTCCTCCCCGATTTGCCCGCCCCGTTTGATCAATCTGCGAAATGGAATTCGGTGAAGCTTAGCCTCTTTCCGAGGAATTCCACTCAAGCGATCTATCCCACTGCCGGACTCAAATCCTTACGTAAGAGAGCGCGCGCTCGGAACAACCAACTTTTGATGGTTCCCTCCGGCTTCTCTAATTCATTCGCGATTTCCACCACTTCTTTGTGCTGGAAGTGCCGCATCAGAATGATTTCCCGATAGTGATCAGGCAGTTTGGCAATCGAAGCCAACACTTGTGCCTGAGCGATTTGATCGCCCGCCTTAACTTCCGGCGAATCGCTCTTATCCTCTAGCATGTACTCATGCTGATCGAGTGATTCAGCCTGTCTCTTTCTGCGTACGAGATCTACGCAGCAGTTTGAACAGATTCGGCAAAGCCAGGGCTTGATCGGACGCTCCGCGTCAAACTCGCTGATGTGGCGATACGCTTTGATAAGCGTATCCTGCACCGCGTCGTTTGCATCATCCACGTTGCGCAACATGCGCATCGCCAGACTGTAGAGCGTTGTCCGGTAAAGGTCAGAGAGCAACTCGAAGGCTACCGTCTCGCCTTTTGAGGCCCGCTGGATGAGATGTGCCTCCCAGCTGAGGACCCGATTGTTTTTCATCGTTTTGTTCGGTTTTCACCTCGAACAGTCTTATTTTATGATGTAAATTGAACCGCTCCAAGAGGGAAACGTCGAAATAAGCACATAGTCCCTGCAGCAGCTTTGCTGCTCTTACTATAAGAGAAGGGGTACTTGCTTGGGAGAGCAGCAGTGAAATCTGAGGTGTCGAAACCAACTAAAAATGCCGAAAATATTCAGCAGATGTCTGCGCGGAAATTCCTTCTGAGGTTGATGACGATCGCTCCGGCGATCTTCCTAGGAGGCATTGGCGTGCATGCAAGAGCCATGCTGAATGGCTGGGACTTTGTGGAGAACGATCCCAAGACGGAAGCGAGCATTCTACGCTATGGCCAGTTCCTGGGCCAGATCGCTCCTGGCCTGCGCGAGGGGCATATCGAATCGACCCGCGACGCCGCTACGAAATGGGTGGCCAACTACCAAAATGGCACGCTTCCCGATCTGAACCCCATTGCCTACGACGACACCACGTCCGACGGAGTCAAGTCGCAGATTTTCTTGGCGAAGAGTCGTCTCTGCGCATTGCTGTCTTCTCATGCGACAAAGAGCTTGCAAGAGGGGAATTCAGCGGAGGGGATGAAGGACCTCGCGATTTGGATCAAGCTGGGAGACGCCGGTAAGTTTTCAGATTTCATATCTCTCTTCAATGGCACGACTGAGCAGCGGAGGGTCATCTACCTCGTCGAAAAATACAGAAACAAATTCTCGAAGGATCAACTTCGCACGATTGCCAGCGAATTAGATCAAATCAAGCATGATCAGAAGGCGGTTGAGCGACTGACAGTCATCACGAAACACAATTTCCTGACCTATCGCAATCGGCACGGCGATCCGCCGCTGAGCATCGAGGATAGCAGCCTTGTATCGGAGTTGCCTGCGCTCGTCAAGGGCGATGCGCTGGAAGCGGTACAGTCGATCAAGCAGCGAGGCATTGCCTCCAACGACACCTCTATTCCCAACTTCGTGTCCGGCGTAAGGCTCGGCATCGCTTCCCAAGCCAATCTGGATGTGAAAATAGCCGAGTTTAAGAAGTCGCTCGACTAGTTCTGTTCGATTTGAAGAACATCGTCAGTTAGTAGGGTGACGCGATACTTCTCGCCTAAGGCATTGCTCGCCGCAGCCACTACATCGCTGTTCTCAAATTTCCACTCGATCTTGTCCGTCGGTGAATCTCCCGAGAACATCACCGGAACCCCATAAACGTTCGAAAGCGCCTTGGCGCAATCCAAAAGCGTTCCCGCTGATGTGCGCTCACTCGATCGAGTGCTACCGGGAACAACGACGCTCAGCGGCTTATCCCCATCGACCGCAATGGTGAACACTGCTGCGCTTGGGTTTGGATTCTTGAGAATGCTGCGATAAACAGAAGCATGGTCGCCCCCTACAATGGTGCGATCTACTTCTTTGCCAGCTCCGTTCAGAATGACGACTACTTTGGGGTCAGTGCTGACGAGCCGATAGACGACACCCTCGCTCGCAGTGCTTAGCGAAGAACTTTTCGCGGTAATCGGTAAAACATTGCTGCTCGCAGATTCAACGTTGCGGTTGTTGATGGTGACCACTGCGCTAATCAAAGCAAGGGCAGCAACGCCGCTGAAAGCAAGTCCCTTTAGAATTCCCGCCAGAGTAAACGGCTTCTTCTGCTTCTGCTCGTAAATCGCGCGATCCAATCGTTGGGCGATCTTCTCACCTAAGTCAGCGGGAACCTGGATCTCTTCCTCCTGATAGAAGGCGAGATCATCCATGGTGCGGGCAAACGACCGGTATTCACCCCCGAGCTTAGCGTCGGATTCAAGCTTGCTTTCCAGGGACTGCATCAGTCCCGGGTCCAAAGTTCCTTCGTAGTAAGAAGAAAAAAAGTCTTTTGCTTTGTCGTTCGTCATTTATGCTGTTCAGCCCTTGATGGGGCAAGGAGTGTGATTCACCAAATTGTCCGATGAACGTCTGACCAAGCAGCTCTCCTTTGCTTGCCTACGCACCAAGAGTCCGAAAACACAAATGTGCTCCTGAAACTCTGCGTAGCAGACCGGGCTGCTAGAGGAAAAGTTCCTCATGTTTAAGTAAAAGGTCCCGAAGCAGTAGTCGAGCACGGTTGAGGCGGCTCTTTACCGTGCCGAGTGGCAGGTCCAGAGCCGATGCAATTTCCTCGTATGACATGCCCTCCGCGTGGTACATCACGATCATTGCGCGTTGATATTCAGGCAATTGAAGGATCGCCTGCTCCACCGCCTTATCCCGTTCGTTCACCAGCGAACGAGCCTCGGGAGTGGGCTTTGTATCCTCGATTTGGCGCTCCACCGGCCCTTCTCCGTCGCCTTGGAGAGTTCCCTCGAGAGGAACCGTCGGACGGCTCTGGTTCTTCTTGACGATATCTAAAAAGCAGTTCGTCAGGATCCGATAAAACCAAGTCGAAAACGAAGACTGCGCTTTGAATGTTGCCAGCGCATTATAAGCACGCAGGAATGCTTCCGCGACGACATCGCCAGCCTCATCCTCGTTGCGCGTCAACCGAAAGGCAAATTGAAATGCCCGCACCTGATAACGCGCCACTAGGTCGTCGAAAGCGGAACGATCTCCGGCTTGTGCTCTTCGAATAAGCACGTTATCCTCTGTCGTTCGGTCGCTCATGAGCCTGTTTGTTCGAGTGGCAATCATGTATCCAATCAAGCACGAGCGCTTTGGACGCTAAATTCGTGCGGCTTTTACACAAGGGGACGCCCTGTGCTTAAATTAAGGTGAAATAAGTATAACGAAAAAAGAGGATGACAAACACAGAACCGGTTCAACGCAAACCCAGAAAGAATGCAAAGCGAGCAATAACCGGTTTTCTTGCCGCGCTCCTGTTCGTGCTTTGCTTCGTCGTTTTCTTCCGGCTGAACTTTACGTCCGTACAAGTCTCGGGCGAATCCATGATTCCGACGCTTCACAACGGCCAGAAAGTTCTCGTGAGCAGCGCCTACTGGCTGGTGGGCCGTATCAAACCTGGTGACATCGTCGTGATTCGTGAGGAAGAGGCCAACGACTTCATCATCAAGCGCGTGTTCAAGATGGCAGGCGATGCCGTCGACACTTACAATGCTCCCACTTCTTGGCGGCTCGAAAGCGGCCCGTACATTGTCCCGGAAAAGAGCATTTACGTTCTGGGAGATAACCGCCAAGTTTCCGAAGACAGCCGTAAATTTGGCTCCGTACAGCTGTCTCGTGTGATTGGGAAGGTGGTTGCCTATTAAGAGATTTCCAACCTGCCCCTATGGCAAGCAGACGCTGACCTTCTATCCGGCCCCTTTCCGGGCACCTCTTCGGGCGTTTGCGGCTATGGTATTCCCCTATTGCGATGGAAGGGTCCTTGTCTGCGACATCGAAGATCGCGGGTGGTCGATTCCGAGCGGACGCGTCGAGCCACATGAGACTTCGGTCGAAGCCGTTATTCGGGAAGCTCAGGAGGAAGGCGGTGTCCTATTGTGCGACCTGCAATATATCGGCTGCTACCGCATTTCCGAAAAGATGGAAGTGCGCTGGGCGGACGTCTATGTCGCTCGAATATCTGAATTTGGCGAGATCATCATGAAGGAAGAGTCGCTCGATCGTCAGCTCGTTACCTTCGAGGAGCTGCCCCACATCTACCATCTCTGGAATCCTCTGACGGAGATGGTCTTCAACCATTCGCTCGAGATCTTCCAGCGCTTCGAATCTCAGGCTAGTTCCACGTAATCGGCTTCTGCGGCGGATACTGCTTGCCCGACTTCTTGATCATGTCCTCAATTCGATTGATGCGGCTGCTGTCGCCAGGGTGATCGCTCAAGAACTCCGGTGGCTTGCTGCCGCCGCTCTTTTGGAGGATGCGGAACACATCGGCCATGCCTTCGGGGTTGTAGCCAGCTTTCGCCATAAGGTCAAACCCCTGCACATCGGCTTCCGTCTCGTGCTTTCGCGAGTAGGGCAGATTGACAAGGACGTCGAGCCCGATGTTTGCAAGGCTAGCCGTCGTGCGGTTTGCCCCGAAGACGAGCAGGCCTAAGTTAAGCAATAAGCCTTTTTGCTGCTGATCCCGATATTGATACGCCCAGTGCTCGCGGCGAACGTGGGTGAGCTCGTGAGCCATGACTCCCGCAATTTGGTCTTCCGTGGTCAGCTTGTCGATCAATCCCGTATAGACAAACGTCGGCCCTCCAGGCAGGGCGAATGCATTCACTTCCTTGCTCTGAATCACGTCGAAAGAGAATTGCCACGGCTGACGGCTTGCTGGATCCATGGCATTGACCAAGCTCTGCCCAATGCGGCGCACCGCTCTCACACGTTCATCATAGGAGGGGAGCACCTTTTCTTTCTTTCGAATTTCATCGGCGGCTTGCGTTCCCAACTTCACTTGATCAGCCTTGCTTGGCTTACCAAATTGAGCGCTTGCTGGCACTGCGACGCCCATCGACAGAGCGGCGACAAGAGGAAGTGCAAATCGGAGATTCATGTTCTTTCAGACGAATCTACCGGATGAAGGTTGCGCCGCGTCAGGGACCAACACGGGCTCGGAGCGGTATCCTCTTAACCTGGACTTATGAAAATTTTGGTTCCAATCAAGCGTGTAGTCGATCCCTACGCGAAAGTAAAGCCGATGCCCGACGGTAGCGGGATTGACAGCGGCGGACAGAAGTTCGAAATCAACCCGTTCGACGAAATTGCAGTGGAAGAAGCCGTGAGGTTGAAGGAGAAGGGCGTTGCGACCGAGGTAGTGGTGGTTTCGATCGGTGAGCCGAAAGCCGAAGATCAGCTACGAAAGGCGCTCGCTATCGGTGCCGATCGGGCGATCTTGGTCGAAAGCGATATCCGATGGGATTCGCCGACCGTGGCCACTGAACTTGCTGAAATCGCCAAAGAGGTGGCCCCGGACCTTATCATCATGGGCAAACAGGCCACGGACGACGACAACAATCAAGCTGGCCAAATGCTCGCAGCCAAGCTGGGCTGGCCGCAAGCCACCTTCGCGTCGAAAGTCGAGGTAAATGGAAGTCGCGCTTCCGTTACTCGGGAGACGGATACCGGGGAAGAAACTCTGGATATTCCATTACCTGCCGTCGTCACCACCGATCTGCGACTAAACGAACCCCGCTATATTGCCCTGCCTGGCATTATCAAAGCGAGATCCAAGCCGCTTGAGAAGCGGGCAGCTAAGACTACGCCCCAGCCAAAGACGCGGACGCTGAAAGTGGAAGCGCCACCTGCCCGAGCGGCCGGACAGCGCGTCGGCAGTGTCGATGAACTTATAAGCGCTCTTCGATCCCGAGGTGTCCTCTAATGAGCCGATTATTATTTGTTGCCTTCGAGTCTTCTGAAAATTGCATGGGCAGCGGAATTGCTGACGCGCTGGGAATCCCCTTCGATGTGATCTGCCTGGCCAGCGCTTGTAGCGGCGAGTGCGGAGCGGAAAAAGTGATGACCCCTGGGTGGAGTGAAATTCCACCTGCCGACGCGCTTGCGACCGACCTTGGGCAGATTGCTTCCGGTTACAGTCACATCGCTGCCGTCGCCTCGATGGCGAGCAAAGACGCAATGGCCCGACTGGCTGGCTTGCTGGATGCGGCGATGATCACCGACGTCATCGAAATCCAATCCGAAACCGTGTTCAAGCGACCCATCGTTGCCGGGTCTCTCATTGAAACCGTTGAAGCACTTGCCTCGCCCGTAGTCTTCACGTTCCGCCCCGCCGGATTCGCGAAAGCTCCCGGTGCGATGGGCAGTGCGGCCGTCGAAAAGGTAACGATGAACTCCTCATCGAATGTTCTTCGCTCTGGCAAGACGAGCCGCGGTGGGAGCCGCCCGGACCTGGCTCAAGCGAAGGTGGTGGTCAGCGGAGGTCGGCCTCTCCGCGACAAGGAAACCTTTGAGCGAGTCATCGGCGGATTTGCGGACCGTCTCGGTGCCGCCGTTGGCGCGACTCGTGCCGCGGTTGATTCGGGCATCGCTCCAAACGAGCTGCAGGTTGGTCAAACCGGTAAGATCGTCGCTCCCGACCTGTACATCGCAGCCGGAATTTCTGGCTCGACGCAGCACATGGCAGGAATCAAAGATTCTAAGGTGATCGTCGCCATCAACAAGGATCCAGACGCTCCTATTTTCGATGCAGCCGACTATGGCTTGGTTGCCGATCTGTTCGAAGCGATTCCAGAATTCGAATCGAAGCTCTAGCGCCTCGATTCCTTTCTAGCCTTTCGAGCGCGGTCGATCGCTTCCTGATCGACCGCTTTTTCAAAGGAACGGAACTTGGAGAGTTCAAACCCATGCTTATGGGCCAGCCTGTTGATCTCTTCCACCTGTTCAACCGAGACATCTTTGCCAAGCGTGAAGTTTTCTATTCTTCCATCCAGCGCCAGCATCATCGTCTCGCTCATGCAGGCATAGGCCGTTTTCTCCGGGAATCCAAAATTAAGATTGAACTCGACATCCCCAGGAACCTTCACAACTCCACCTTCGATGACGAGCACGTCCGGGCGCTCTTTACTCACACGGACACTCACATCTCGCGGCCTAGCGACGTCGCAGACGATTGCCCCTGGCTTCAGATATTCAGGCATGATGAGCTCCTTACCTGCCGAGCTGACGGTGACGATCGCATCGGCCTGCGAGACGTCTCGCACATCGATGGAAGCGGTGGCATTGACCAGTTCGTCGGCGACCTGTTGAGTTCGATCGAGGTCGCGTCCGATGACAATGGTGTGTCCAAAGTGCGGGGACAAGATCTTTGCGCAGGTCTTGCCGATCGATCCCGTGGCACCAACGACCGCAAGAGTCGCCTCCCCTAGATCTATTTCTAGCTGCTTGCAAGCACGCAAAGTCGCTTCGATGGCCGTGGAAATCGTATACGAGTTTCCCGTCGTCACTGCCTTGATCTTGGACTTTTTAGCAACTGTTACCCCGCCATCGCCAACGACGCTCGTAAACGCGCCAAGGCCGCAAATGTCAGCCCCAAGCTCGGCCCCGAGATCACAGCACTGGGTGATCTTGCGATAAACCTCTTCGATGGGCACGGTCTTGATCATCTGATTCGGTGTGAGGGGAAGTGCAATGAACCATCCCTCCGTCCTCGCTCCGGTCGGAGACTCGATGCCCGTGATATGGCTCATGAGAACCGGATCTTTGCGACGAGCAAATTCTTCCACCCATCGCTCAGGCAGGAACTTGACGAACGGATACTTCCGAGCAACGTCCATCTTGCTGAACGGATGGATGATAAAGGCGAATTTGGTCAACGTTGTACTCTACGGAGCGGTTTGAAGTGAGGTTGTGCCTGACGTCAGGTCGATCACGTTCGGCTTCCAGTCCAGTCGCTTCAAGGTATCGAGATAATCCTGCTCTTTCATCGCTTCCGGACGTTTTCCGAGAAGCGCGACGATTACTCCTTCCATCACATTAGTCGCAAAAGTTTCTCCCTCGATTACGGGTGTGGTCGTAATAGCCCTTGCTACCTTAACTTCTCTCAACAGATCTAGGTCAGCCTTTCGCAAAGTTTGTGTAATGATCGTCTTGCCAGTCATGTCGGCTGGCATGTATCGCCGAATGTAGTGCCAATCTCCGCAAACGATATCGGCTTCCCGAAAAACTTTCTCGTGCTTGGGGGTGCGCTGCTCCTGTTTCTCGCCGGTCGGATAAACCCACTTGAATGGCAACCGAGTGAAGATCGGGAGGGCGAATGCGCCAACACTCTTCACCTGCTGGTAACTCGTCAGCTTGATCGGTAACCCGATCGCGAAGAGAATATCTCCAAAGATAGTCTTGCCGCCCGCCTCAACTAATGCCTGAGCCATCCCGAAGCGATCGACCGCACTGACCAGCAGAGTGGTGGAATTCGCAAAGTCAACAATCTTCTCACGTTGTAGATAACGGATCGTTTCCCGCTCCAGCGTGTGCTTGAGACCGCTGCCGTCGACGATCGGCGTATGCTTCGCGCCGCTGATGAGCTTTAGGATCTGCTTGAACGCGTACTTCTTCTGCTCCAGAACGACCCAAATGTCCGCCCCTCCCACTCCAAGCGCATCGACTTTCCCGTCCAGGTCTTTAAACATTTGGCCGAACTTCGCTAAGTCACCGTCAGTGCCGATTCTTTCCAAGCGGAATTCCTCACCTAAGATGGTAACGTCGTTCGCCTTGTCACGCTTACTTGTGCCGAGGGAAACTGAGACGACGCGCTTCATGCCTTTCAATAGACGGCGATGGCTTCAATTTCGACATCGACATTTCTCGGCAGTCCGGCAACGGCGACGGTGGACCTTGCCGGCGGTTCGGCATCGAAGAATGTTTGGTAAACACGATTCACCGTGGCGAAGTGATCCATCGACGAGAGAAAAATCGTCGTCTTCACAATCGCCGAGATATCCAACCCAGCGGCGGCCAGAAGTGCTTTGATGTTTTCCATCGATTGCTCAGCTTGCTCTTCGACTGTTTTGGCCACCATCTCGCCAGCGGCAGTCAAGGGAATTTGCCCGCTGCAGAATAGGAAATTTCCTGAAGCCTTGATCGCTTGTGAGTAAGGACCGATCGCTCCCGGTGCCTTGTCGGTGGAGATAACTTCACGCTTCATACCGCGAGAGAATACCGGAACGATGGCGGCTACCCACCTCATGCGGCATTCTAACAATTTAGTGCAAAGGCATTTGAAATATTCTGTGCCTCCATTTTTAGCTCAACATTTATGAGAATTCATCGTATGATATGAAATATGCCCATGCTCAACTTCGATGATTTAGAAGGGCTATCGAAACGAGAACGACAGGTTTTAGGGTTTGCCGCTAATGGCTTAACCGACCCACAAATTAGTGAACGCCTTCACATCGGCTCAGAAACTGTAAAGACGTTTTGGATCAGCCTTCGGCGAAAGCTTATGGCTAAAACTCGTGCGCATGCGGTCGCCCTTGCCGCCGGGCAAATAATGGAGTCCCACCCGTTAAATTCGAACAATCCTGAGGGCCAGTTGTTGAGCGAGGCATTGGCCTACTTTATCGCTCGTACGGATGGGCAGATTCTAAGCGCAAACATTGAATTTTTTGATGAATTAAGTTTGCGGCAAGACGAGCTATATGAAATCAACATCTTTGACATAACTTCCCCAGAGTTTGCAGAATCTGACTATTTTGCGATGCAACAATTTGAAAACTCTGGAGTGATCACTCCGTATTTCAAAGAGTTGATCCGGCGGGATGGATCCCGTGTGCCGATCATCGTCGCTGGCCGCAAATATTCTGCGATAGATGATGCGATGCTGGGATATTTTATGCCGATCCCAGCAACCATTCGGAAGGCAATTCGTCAATTGGATCTGAGTCCGCAAGAAGCGGTGATAAGGCATGACTAGATGCCTAGCCATGCCCACCGTTTAGACGTCTTAGCGCTTCATATTGATGAGATCTTGCATCATCTCGTCGACCGTCGTCACCACGCGAGTATTGGCTTGAAATCCGCGCTGAGTGATGATCAGGTCTGAAAACTCGTTGCCGATGTCCACATTCGACTGCTCCAGAAATCCCGCGCTTAACGCGCCACGTCCAGCTGTCGCCGGCCGGCCGATGACCGGCAGACCACTATTGTCGGAATCCTTCCACAGGTTGTTGCCTGCTCGCTCCAATCCGGCTTCGTTCGGAAAAACCGCCATAGAAATCTGGCCCAGCGCCCGAGTGAGTCCATTGCTAAAGACGCCTGTGACAATTCCGTCCGCGCCAATGGAGAAGTTGGACAGCGATCCTGGAGGAAAACCGTTTTGACCGATTGCGTTCACCTGGGCCGTCGTGTTCAAGTTGCTAATTCGCGACAGATCCATCGTGATCGGCAGTGCGGAGGCTCCGTTTGTTCCGGGAACATTGATGTTGAATGACCCGCTCGCATTGACAAGGGTTCCCCCATCATTGAAGTAGAGAGGAGCGCTGCCGGGGCTGGAAGAGCTACCAACCGAAACGCCCGTATCGGGAGTCCCTTCGAAAGCTTCCCAGTCCCAGCTCGAAGTCGCACCCGCCGGAGGCGTACCAGTCGGAGGGACCGCGTGATTGGAAAACTTAATTGAAATGTCGTGCGAGTTGCCCAAGCCATCGTAGACCGTCACCTGGGTAACGTAGGTCGCGGTTGCGTCCGAACTCGCATCCAAGTTGCCGCCAAAGGCCATTTGAGTCGTAGCTTGCACCGAGTTGAGCAGCCCGAGCGGGATGTTCAGGGATGCAGTTGCATTGATCGGCGATGTCGTGTCGATGTTACCGTTGGCGTCGGCAGTCCATCCTAGGAGCCGCTGTCCCGTTGCTCGATTGACGATGTCGCCATTGGAGTCGAGGTCGAAGCCTCCATCCCGGGTATAGCTGATTTGGGAGCCATTGCTGACCATGAAAAATCCGCTGCCTTGAATGGCGAGATCCGTCGGACGATTGGTCGCGCTCAAAGAACCTTGCGACGTGTTCACGTCCGTTCCATTCACATTGACACCAAGTCCGAACTGAGTCGGATTGATGCCACCGAGTCCCTCTGAGGGACGGGTCGCCCCGCGCACAGTCTGCGCGATCATATCCTGAAATGTGACGCGGCTTGATTTGTATGCGGTCGTATTGATGTTGGCAAGGTTGTTGCCGATCACGTTCATGCGCGTTTGCTGCGCTTTGATGCTGGCGACGCCAGCAAGCATGGCTTGAAGCATATTCTCTGTCTTTCTCCTGATGTTCTTTCGAACTTAGTCGGGAAAGAAGTCGAGATAACCACTTCTGGATTAGCTCATGCACTCGAGGCTTTCACCCCGATCCTGCCTGTTCTTTCTTACCCGTCTAAATAACAGGTCGGCAGGATACGGTGCGATCCTTACCCTTCAGGGTGAAAGCTAAAGTCGATTACTAGGATTGGGCGGCTTTCCTTCCGTGCTGACGCCTCGCTAACCAAATCACCATCAGCACAGCTCCCCAAAGCGGCGCGAACGCGGTGAGCCAAATCAGCGCCGCGCCAAGCAGCCTAAACACATTCCCCGCCGAGCTGAGGGCTGAGTTCAGAGCGTCTTTGCTCCAACTCGAGCTTGCGGCAGCTGCTCGCATCGCGTCTGGATTTTGCTGAATCGCCAATTCAATACTCGACATGCGAGCTTGAGAAACTAACGCATTCTTCTGCTCGAGCAACCGGGCGAGGTCGTGCTGCGTTTCGGGCGTCTGGCGTCCACGTGCCTTCTCCATTTGCGCATCGACGTTAAGGATATCTTCCGTCACATCCGCAGCCGTGATTTGCTTGCTGACCACCCGTCCCAATTTCTGGATCGTGGTCATAGCAGATTCGAACGATTCTTCCGGGACTCTTAGAGTCAGGTAGATGGAAGGATGATCGCTTGCGAGATCGTTGCCGACTTCTTTGGCGACATAGCCTCGCATTCCACGCACCACTTCGGCAATGGTGGAGTCGGCTTTGCTAACGTCCTCGACCGTCACGCCGACCTGCGCCGATCTCACCGTGTTTCGTCGAGCACCGGTTTCTCTTGCCGCATCGTGCAAGGGTGACGAAATGTAACCATTCAAGCCCTTCATCTCCTGCGGGGCTGCGGATGAAGCGCCGTCGGCCACGGCTTCGTTATCAGACGGTTTGCCACATCCAAAGATCGTGATGCACACGGCCAGCGTGATCAATGCGTGATTCTTGTTAAAGCTTCTCAAAATACACCTCCAGTGTTCTCTCAAGCAAGAGAAGTGTAAATTGAGTGCCGTTCCAAACGGGCGCCGTTCAGTCGGATTTTCCTAAGACCGCTATGATCCAGATTCTGCCTGTAGGTTGGCCTGCGCTTTGGCCTGAGCAGCCAAGTCGAGCAGGCGCTTTCGCTCCCGAGCATCTTGGTAACGAGTGAGCAGGACCCGCCGGATGAGGCTCAAGTTCGTAAAGATACGAGAACCGAGCACCAACGCGACCGCTAGGAATAGGTCGAGACCGATGTAGTCACCCAAAAACGCCATTCCGAATGCAATCGCAATGTTGGAGATAAAGCCGGTCAAAAACACCTCGTTGGTGTACTTCCCTTCTAAGCCGCTTCGAATCCCTCCACAAATGGTATCGAAACCTGCCAGGCATGCCACCGCAAGATATTGGCCCGTGTATCCCCCCTGAGGGCCGACTTTGAGGATGAACGCGGCAATCGCGCCTACGACCAATCCAACAATGGGTAGGAGAAAAATCATTTGGCCTCGGTCGGCACCCGACCAAACTTGCGAGATGTCGAACCAGCGTAAGCGATCATCTTCATATCTTTAACTTGCTCGATCATCACCATGCTCGGGTCGGTCTGCTTGATTTCATCGAGGATTCCGCCTGGCAAGTTCATGCCTCCCAGCAGGGCGGCTGGATCACCGATGGCTCGGATCACAAAGGGCGAGGCAATGTGAACATTATCAAAATAGATGACGGGACCGGCACATCGGAAGGATGTGGTCGCGGCGACTCGCTGACCATTGACGTCGACTGCCTCCGCCCCTGAAGCGAACAACTCGTTGGTGACTTTCAGGATGTCCACATCGTGAATGATGTTGTCGTTGCCTCCGAAACCAGAGAGTTGCCGTTTGCTATCGAGTAAGGTCACCTTGATGCCTGGACCCTGCAAGTCGGTGAGGGCGGCAAAGGCTTTAGCCTCGTTTAAGCTTTCATTGAGAACGTTCGCTGACTTGCTGTTGTCGCCTACCGCCTTCTGTAGGCGCGAATTCTCGTCTCGAAGTTTGCTGACCTCCGAGGAAAGCTGGATATATTTCTGCTGAATATCGTCTTGGCCAGTGTTGAATCGCACCCGCTGATCATTTCCCAGCAGGCTGAACCGCGAGCCCCGGTTCGTCGCAGTAATCGATGCAGTCACGAGCATAAAGCCAAGCACCAGCGACAGTGCGGTGACTGGCATGACCCAGTTATTGGCAGAATTGCGACCAGCGAACGATTTCATCTTTCCTTCTTGTACGTCTTGACAGGGGCACTTGGCGCGGTGAGATCGAAGCTTTGCAAACCGTCGAGCACGCCGGGATTCTGTTCCCGAAAATCTTGGAGGATGCGGAGCTTGTTCTCAAAGTCATCGGTGGAGCCGAGGATAACGAGACCGTTCCGTATTCTTAAGCATAGCGCACCATCGCGATTGTACGAAATCTTTAACGATTCTTTCGGTTCGATCTGCTTAATTTTTAGGGCGAGCTGCGCCAGACGGCCAACTGGCGATGAGCCAGCAATCGTGAGGGTTGTCGGCGGTGGGGCAGGAAGGATGATTTCAGGAAGGTCAGCCGATACCTCGGCCGTTCGATAGATCACGCCTTGTCGATCCATCGCCATAGGTACGGGACCTCGAACCCGAGCTACCGAGGAGCGATAGACCACTTTCAAGTGGCCGCGACCAAGCAGATTCTGGGAGTATTCGGCGTGATCGACCGCTTGGATTCGCTGGACTTCGGTTTCAATGCGTCGTGCATTCACGTGCACCCAGGGCTGATTATTAAGCTGGGCCAGAATACGCTGAACTTCCGGGCGATCTTCGTCTCTGGCACCTGAGACATACACCTTGCTGACGCTCGTAAGCGAGCTCGTGGTGAACCCCGTCGCCAAAGCCACCACCAACGCAATGGTAAGGAATGGAGTCGGTTTCAAGCGAGTTCGCTTGCGTTTACGCTTTGGCATAGCGGGAAATCGCGTCCTCCATCAACCATTCGCACAGATCGCCGAATTCGATTCCAGCTGCCTTTGCGCTATTTGGCAGCAAACTGGTAGCCGTCATGCCCGGAAGGGTGTTGACCTCGAGCACATAGATCGTGTGGTCCTGGCGCACGATCATATCCGTCCTCGTCGCTCCTTCGCAGCGGAGCGCACGGTGGGCGCACAAGGCAATTTCTTTTGCTTGTTCCAATATTTCCTCTGGCAGTCTCGCCGGAACAATTTCTTCTGTCGCTCCAGGCATGTACTTCGAGGCAAAATCATATTTGCCGCTCACCGGTGCGATCTCCACCGGCGGCAGGGCTCTATCTCCTAACACGGGCACCGATATTTCCATGCCTGTGATCCATTCTTCTACAAGACAAGAAGAATCGTATTGCAAAGCTCTGTCGATTGCCGCTGAAACTTCGTCGTCCCCCTTTACAAAGCTCAGTCCGACTGTCGAGCCCTGAGCATTTGGTTTCACGATCACGGGCGCTGAAGGCACGTCAGGGTGGCAATCTTTCGAGACAAGAACTCCATTAGGCACTCGAATGCCTACCTGTTGCAGGAGCTTCTTAGTTAACTCCTTATCCATGGCAACCGCGCTCGCTTGAATGCCCGATCCAGTGTATGGGACGTGCAGTAGTTCGCAAAGCCCTTGAATCGCTCCATCTTCGGCGTGCGTCCCATGAACGGCTAGAAACAAAACGTCGGGCCGGTCGGCTCCCGTAAGCTCACCTAGGCTGCCGGATTTCGCGATCAACGCATGCAAGTCGATGAGCTTCACCTGATGCCCCTTCCCGCGCAACGCATCCGCTACCGACCTTCCCGATAGAATCGATACTTCCCTCTCCGCAGAGTTGCCACCGTAGATGACTGCGACCTTTAACCCCCCTCCAGCCACGGACGGGGTGCTTAGAGCGGGCTTACGACCCATTTCCTTGACGAACGCCGGAGCGAACTCCGCGATGTTGCCCGCTCCCATACCAACGACGAGATCCCCTGCCCGGACCATTTGTGCAACCTTGTGCGGCAGAAGATGTCGATTCGGCACATAATGCACCGGCTTTGAGACTAATTCGGCTATCCTCGCAGAGCTAACTCCCGCGATCGGATCTTCTCTCGCCGGGTAGATATCCGTCAACACCACTTGATCTGCCAAGCTCAACGCATCAGCAAATTCTTTTATCAGGGGCTCGGTACGCGAGTAGAGGTGCGGCTGATACACCACGATCAGTCGTCGGTCGGGATACTTGTCCCGCAACGCGCCAATGCTGGCCACGATTTCAGTGGGATGATGCGCGTAGTCGTCGACCACCGTCACCGGGCCGTCCAAGACCACTTGAAGCCGTCGCTCCGCACCACGGAAGTGGGCTATTCCCTCGTCGAGAGCGGACGTGACGTTCGCGCCCGTACAGCTGATGGCTGCGAGAGCCCCAGTTGCGTTGACCCAATTATGCCGCCCGGGAGCAGCAAGGAAGCTCGACCACTTCTCGCTCGATCCAGGCTGAAGTGGATCCTCATAAAGAGCGCCTGAATAGGCCCTCTTTTGGCCCGGAAAATCGGCGGCCACTTCTCGGGCACCCTCGCTCTCCTCGCAGTACACGAGCACCCCATCGACCGGCAAGCTGGCCACGAACCGAAACACACTGCCCTTCAGGTTCTCCCAAGTCCCGTGGTAATCGACATGATCCAATTCTAGGTTGGTGAGCACCACGACCTGCGGGTCGATATCATGGAAAGCGTCGTAAGCCTCGCAGGCTTCGACCACCGCCCACTCGCCCGTACCTTCTACGACGGGGCCATTCCACTGCGGGATTGCCGCGCCAACGACCACGAGAGGGTCGATTCCGGCTGCGATTAGGCCGGCGCCGATCATGCCCGTAGTGGTCGTCTTCCCGTGAGTTCCCGTCACGGCGATCACTTTCTTGTCTCGCAGCAACCATCCTAAGGCTTGCGAGCGACGGAATATAGGGGCGCCTACTTCTCTCGCACGTTGCACTTCAGGGCTGTTTGCAAGATCGATTGCGTCGGTCAAAACTACGGCATGGCGAGCCTCGATACCGTCACCTGAATGGCCGATGCGAACGTCAATTCCTTCAGCAATTAGCCGATCAGTCTCGGGTGACATCGTCGAATCCGTGCCTGCCACGTCAAAGCCACGATGCTTCAGCATCCGCGCAAGCGCGCTCATTCCCGCTCCCCCGATCCCCACCAGAAAGAAAGAGGTCCGCCCATCGAGCTCCGCCCGATCCGCAAAGGCTTCCTTAATTTCTGCAGCTTTTCTCATCTTCGTTCGTGTAACCTTCGCCCTTCCCGCAACTTAAAATCCTCGCCGACCCGCAGAAGTGTCATCGTGCTGCGGCCTCGATCTGTCCCAGAATTCGTTCGGTTGCGTCTGGTATATCCCACTCTCCCAGCTTTTCGGCTGCTGAATTCCTGGCGCTTTCATCGTTCCACCAATGACTTATTGCCGCCGCGGTTGCGGGAAACGGTTCCTTCTCTTGCTCGGTAACGCTTGCCGCTCCCAAATTCTCAAATTCTTTCGCATTATGGAGCTGATGCTGATCAGCAGAAGTTGGGAGGGGTACAAGCACACTCGGAAGACGAAAAAGAGCCAGTTCAGCTAATGTCCCGCCACTCCTGCATACGACAAGTCTGGCCTGGCAATAAGCAGCCGTAATCTCTTCTGTTTCAAGGTAAGGGCTCACTTCGTAATGGTTGAGTCCAAGGCCCTTTACCCGAGCCTGCGTCTCGGCAAAATGGTTCGGACCCGACGCATGAATGACTCGACCGCCAAAGCCACTCTCCTTCACCGCGACCGGTACTGCTTCGTTGAGGTACGCCGAGCCCTGCGATCCACCCAACACTAGCAGAACCGAATCCTCTATTCGATCGCGAGCAGCCGCCGTCCGCAGCTCTTTTCGGATCGGCTGCCCGACTCGCAGCACTGGCCGATCGGTATAAAACCGTTCGGTCGTCCGAAACACCGAGAGAAACGCGCTGGCCGCCTTCCCGAACATCCGGTTCGTCCGGCCGGGAACCGAGTTACTCTCGTGAATCACGTAGGGCACCTTAAGAGAACGCGCCGCCGACAAAATGGGCGCCGCCGAATATCCCCCGGTCGAGAAAATGATGTCCGCTTTCGAAGCAGCCACGTATCGCTTCGCCAGCCTCCGAGCTTTGATGAGGCGAGATAAAGCTTTCCAGCCCTTCAGAGTCTTCAGAGACCAAAGCGGCTCGGACGGAAAACCTTTGAATAGAAAGCCTCGAGCTTCACAAAGCTTCCCTTCTTGGCCGCGATTAGATCCAAGATAGAGCAGCTCGTATCCCCGTTCTGCTGCCGTGCGGGCAACCTCAAGCGCGGGATAAACGTGACCGCCGGTGCCACCGCCTGTGACGATTAGGCGCAATCTCTACCTCCTCCGCGGTCTGGGGTGCGATCACCGCTTGACAGATTCCCAAAGCCATCCAAAGTGCGATAAGACTCGATCCCCCGGAGCTTACAAATGGAATGGGAATACCAATCGCCGGAAGGAGGCCATTGGACATCATGACGTTGACGCTTGCCTGAATACCGATCCATGCGGCGCATCCACTCAAGAACAAAGATCCAAACTTCGTCGGCGCTTTTGCCGCAAGAGCAAGCATGCGTACCGATAAAAGGCAAAGGACGCCAAGCGTGAGGATCATTCCGGCAAAACCAAACTCTTCACCAATTGTCGAGCCGATGAAGTCCGTCGTAGCTGCTGGCTGAACGTGTTTGGCGCGGCCACTGCCGGGTCCCGTCCCGAAAAAGCCGCCGCTCGCCATCGCGACTTCGGACTGAACAGTCTGGTAGCCGGTATCATCCATCGTCCCCGCTTCCCACCGCTTCGCGTGGTTAGTAATCCGCTCCAGGCGATAAGGCTCCTGCTTGATCATGCCGATCACGCCAAGTGCCGCAATTGCCGTCGCCAACACGATCGACTTCTTCGAAACGCCTCCCAAAATCATCATGCAGAAGGCGGTGAACGCGACCACTGCGCCGGTGCCCATGTCCGGCTCCTTCTCGATCAGAATCACTGCAGCCAGCACCACAATCATAGGGCCGAAGCGAGCCAGCTTGGGCAACAGAACTCGATCTGCCCACTCGGTCCAATCGCGATATTTGATTCGGGCGGGCCACTCTTTGCGATCCGCAAACTGGCCAGCTAGGTAGAGCACGGTCGT
The DNA here is from genome assembly GCA_023392285.1 of Armatimonadota bacterium. GTDB lineage: Bacteria > Armatimonadota > Fimbriimonadia > Fimbriimonadales > Fimbriimonadaceae > JAEVZK01. The sequence goes on from JAEVZK010000101.1 coordinate 25,881, forward strand.
GACCTTTACAAACTCGGCGGGTTGCAAGATGAGTGGCCCCAGCTTGATCCAGCGATGCGCACCATTCATCGCAACTCCGATCACAGGTGCCATGCACAAGAGCAGCCCCACAAAACTCGCCCACCAGAGAATCCTTGAAATAGTTTTCCAGCGATCCGGCTTGATGCCAGCGCAGAACACGGAAGCCAACACCGCGATCGGCGTAAAAATGAGTTGCATCGTGAACTCGCGCGGAATTGGCCCCTTGCCAGTCGCGATCGAACGCGCATAACCTGCGTCGAAGACGAAAAGCAGCCCCAGCAGCGTGGCCGTCAAGGCTAGCCAAAACAAAGCTGGATCGTAAAGACGTAACGTGCGTTTCATGTGTTGAGCCATTCCCTGGCAATCGATTTGAAGACGTTCCCGCGGTCACGAAAGTCGTGAAATTGATCGGTGCTTGCGCATCCTGGAGCAAGCATGATCACTTCACCGGGCCTTGCCTTTTCCGTGGCAGCCTGAAAAGCTTCTTGCAGAGTAGTGTACGTCGGAAAACCCCCGCCCAGCGCATCGTTTAACAATTCTTTTGCTTCGCCGAACAAATAAGCTTTGTGCATACCATTAGCCAGGTAGTGCTTTACTGGCAACCACGGTAGATCCTTATCCTTTCCCCCAATAATTAGGTGGTTGGGCCCCTTGATCGACTGTGCACTCTTGACCACCGCGTCGGGGTTGGTACACATCGAGTTGTTGATCACCTTGATGCCATTTTTTTCGCCGAGCAGCTCCATCCGATGCTCGATTCCGGGAAAAGCCTTCAAGGCGGTCACAATCGGCTCAGGGAGAGCGGAAAACTCCTCAGGCTGCGGAATGCGTATCGAATACACATTTCGCTTAGCGTTGCGCTTTTCGAGCATCGCAGCCTGAGCCTCCAGCAAGAGGTTTCTTGCATGAATGTCAGCCTCCGGCGAGAATGAGGAGCCATCGGACACCCGATCGGCCATCCAACGCAGCATGGCGTAGCCTAGCAGTCCCGCCATGGCCGCATTAGAATAGTTATGCACCCCGATCACCCGCATCTCATCGGTGCGGATTGACTTGTCCAAGATTCGGATTTCTTCTTCCATGACCTGAGCATCCGTACCCTGCGATCCGAAGGTGAGCACCGTGGCATGGGCGTCCCGCCCATGAGTGTCTTGGCCGTCTCGGCCATGACCGCCTCGCCGCCCCCGATATGCCGAATCCACCTCAGATCCAGGGGCTCGCACGTTGGGGTCAAACGCTCGAACAACGGCAAAATCCCCTGATGTTTGGGCCGAGAAGATACGATGCTTCGTCGCCGCATAATCTTCGAAATTCTGGTACCGATCCAGGTGGTCGGGCCAAATGTTCGTGATTCCTGCGACCGCAGGCCTGAAATCCTCTACCCATTCGAGTTGGAACGAGCTCACCTCCACCACAAGTACTTGACCAGGCTTCCAATGCAGAGCCGCCTCGGTCATTGGAACCTCCGGCAAACCCGTCCCAAAGATATTTCCGCAGAGCACGGCGTCGATGCCGCACTCGCGAAGCGCCAGGTAGGTCATCACCGTGGTCGTGCTCTTGCCATTCGTTCCCGTGATGGCAATGATGGGGGCCGCCATCGGTGGCCCACTTCCATGCTCCTCTAGCCCTGCTCGTCGCATTCTGAGGAGTTGAAAGGCGAATTCGATTTCACTCCAAATGCGAATACCTGACGCTTTGGCACTCCGCAGAACAGGTGAGCGCATGTCGACCGCCGGATTCGTTACCAGAACATCCATCACTTCTGGGTCGAATTCTCCACCCCAGCCAAGCCTCAACTCGATTCCAAGCTCCCTTGCAGCTTCGAGCACGTCTTGCTTCACCATCTGCTCCGGTAAAGCGGTGTCATAGACAGTCGGCGTGGCTCCAACGCTGAGGCAAGCACGAGCAATCGCAAGGCCGGAACGGCCGAGCCCATAAATCGCTACCCGAGAACCCTGAAGGTTAATGGACGGCGCCAAAACTCACCGCAATGGAAGTCGATACGAAGGTGACAATGCTTATAGCCAGCAAACTTAGGAGAAGCTGAACTAGGGCATAAAAGCCAACAATTCTCGTCTCCTTCCACCCAATCTTCTCAAACGCGTGATGGATCGGGGTGTAAAGGAAGATTTTCTTCTTGAACAGCTTTACTGAAGCTATTTGAAGTGGAACTGGCACCAGAGACACGATCATGACAACACTCCAAATAAGCAAGGCAAAGGCGATAATCCAGGGGGATTGCACGGCGTCATGGAACCGAATCTCTTCCGCGCCAAGCCAGTGAAGATCGGCTGCTTGACCCACCGCCTGGACCCCTAGGAAACCGAGCAGCGCACCAATACCAAGCGAACCAACATCCCCCATGAAGAGCTTTGCCGGCGGCGCGTTATAAAACAGGAACGGAAGCACCGCTCCGATCAGTGCCGCCGACCAAAGCCCAATGGAAACTCCAAGCCCGCCCGCAGCGGCAACGCCCAACAAGCCAACCGACATCGTCAGCAGGAGTGTGCCTGCCAAGCCGTCTAATCCGTCGCTGAAATTGTAAGCGTTCGCAAAGAAGAGAATCGAGAAAACCGTTACAATCCATATGAGGGCGCTGGCCTGACCATACGAAGGCAGTAACGCAACGACTGAAAAGACGAGCTCAAGAACGATCTTTTGCTTCCACCCCAAGCCTCGTTTATCCTTCCAGATTCGAGGAACGACGAAATCATCCACAAATCCGATGAGAGCAAAGCTGGCCGCAAGGAGAAAACCTGAAAGCAAGGGATAGGAGGGGATGCGGGAGCCGGGATCACCATAGTGCAACAAGGCAATTCCAAATCCCCCGACAAGCAGTCCAAAGATGATGATAATCCCGCCCATGGTGGGAGTCCCCTGCTTCACCTGATGCCCTTCCGGCGCATATTGGCTGACGGTTTGTCTGGACTTCAGTGCAAGCAGGGCCTTATAAATTGGATAGGAAGCCAGACCCGCTGCGAGAAAAGAAATCCAGAAGATTTGTAGAAGGCCGGGTGCGAACGTCATGGAAGTTCAACCTCCAACGCTTTCTCCAGCTCCAAGCTCCGACTTCCCTTTACCAAGACCGCGTCTCCATCCTCCACTCTCTCCAAAAACTGACGGACCTCGTCTATCGATCCCGCCTGATGCACCACCATTCCGCGATTTTTTGCCTCTTGGTAAGTGAGCGCGGTCAATTCGCCATACAGTTCAATCTCGTCGATTCCGCTCTCGGCTAGGTTCCGCCCAAGCTCCCGATGGGCCTCTTCGGAATACCCTCCCAACTCTTTCATCTCGCCGATTACCGCAAAGCGCTTGCCGCGGCACGGCAGTTCAGCGAAGGTCTCGATTGCCGCCCTCATTGAAGGAGGTGAGGCGTTGTACGTGTCCAGCAGCACCTGCGCACCGTTGAACTGACAAACTTCCATCCGCATCGGCGGCAGTTCTGCGGTAGCCAAGGCAGCCGCTGCCTTGCCCACGTCGACTCCAGCCGTTGCCGCAACCGCGATCGCCGCCGCCGCACCTAGGGCGATATGGCGGCCGACCGCTGGCAAAGTCGCTTCGAATCGTTCATCTCCGAACGAACCACCGATTCGGCAAGAAGTCCAATTCAGCGCTTCATACGAGGAGAGATGGCAGTCTGCGTTTCCAGAAAAGCCGAAGGTGATGGCGGGACAATCGCACATCGAAAAGAGGGTGCCAAGATATTCATCCTCCGCCCACAGCACTGCGGTCCCGTCGGGAGGCAGAGCACGCAGGAGTTCGCCTTTCGCGCGAGCAATCCCGTCTCGATCCCCTGCCTGAAGGAGATGGGAATATCCGATGTTCGTCACCACCCCGATCGTGGGCCGCGTGAAGCGAGCCAAATGCTCAATTTGCCCGAAGCCCCGCATGGCCATTTCGACGACGACTGCCCTGGTCTTTTCCTCTAGCTCCGCCCAGAGCAGCGGTGACGTGTATTCGGTGTTGCGGTTGCCCTGAGTCTTCAAAATCTGGCCAAGGGGCGAAAGGGCGGCCGCGACGAACTCCTTCGTCGTCGTCTTCCCCGCGCTTCCCGTGATGCCGACAACCGGACCCCTGAAATCCTCCCGAAAGACGGCCGCCATTCGTGAAAGAGCAAGGACGACATCGGCCACTAAGATGTGAGGAACGTCGACATTTTGCTGAGCTAGAACGCCGACTGCTCCGGCGCTAATGGCGGCGGCCGCAAATTCGTGCCCATCGACTCGGCTTCCCTTGATGGCAATGAACAAGTCTCCGGGCAGCACCTGACGATCATCGGTGGCGAAGCCGGTGATCTCAGTTTCGGGTGGCACTCCGACCGCCGACCCACCAAGGGCTGCGGTCAATTCAGCTATGTTTATCGGTTTCACGGGTGGGAGAACAGAGAATAGACGTGGGCCACTAACCATTCGCACTGCCAAAGCGACCCTGTTTCTTCACAGTAAAAGTACCGTGAAACAAAGTGCTTTCGCATGTGAGTCAAACCTCCTTGACATGGCATCCTACGAACTCTGCCGCGACGGCTTCGTGGTTAAAGTTCTCAACGACCTGGGTTCGGAGGGAATTGAACTCTGGAGGGACGGCGAACTTATTGCTGTCCTTACCTGCGACCTCGACCAGCTATTGGTTACATCGCAAGGGCTCACTTACCAGTGCGTTGATGAGAAAGGCATTCTTTTGGCCAAGCGCAAAGATGAAGATATCGTCTTCAGCATCAAAGCGGGAGGCAGTTCGCTCCACGAATGTATCGTGCCTCTTCCCGATTTCCTGCGAGCCATCGAGGAAGCTAAGTGGCAAAATAACAACTTCCGACCGCAATAAAACACGTGTATAGTAGACATTGTGGATAGTGAACGGAAAGCGAATATCCTGCTCGTCGAGGACAACCCCGATGAAGAAGCCATGATCATGCGAGCGGTCCGAAAATCCGGTTTTCCTTGCCAGATCCTCGTGGCTCACACAACCTCTGAGGCCCTCGATTACCTTCATCGATCTGAGGTCACTCCGGGTGGTTCGACTGTAAAGCCCGATGTGATCGTTACCGACTTTCGCATCCATCCAGAAGGCGGCGCGGCGCTCGTGAGCGCCGTTCGAAATGATCCCCGCACAAGTCTCATTCCCATTGTAGTTTTTTCGGGATCGGCCAGCGAGAAGGACATCGTCGATCTCTATCTTCGAGGAGCTAACAGCTTCCTCGAAAAACCGCTCGACTTCGACTCGTTTTGCGGAACCATTGAGCGCATGGCAAGTTATTGGGGCGGTTTAAATCTCACTCCGAAATCATTTCCCGCCGCAACCTCATACACGGCTCTCCTTTAGCAGCAGCACTCCGCAATCTTGCGGAATCTTGATGCATTCGAGCTAAGTCCAATTCCATCCGCCGCTCCGTTAGCGGACAATTGACGGGTGGGTCAAAAACATCAAGTGATAGTGATGGATGGCACCGCGGATGCATTGGACGCCATCCGCCGAGCCTTCGATCGCTGTTGCCCGGATGTCACCGTTCTATGCCACGAATACAATAGCCTCGAAACCCCCACAATCAACGCTCAAACGAAGTTGATCCTCATCGGGCACAACCTTCCCGAAGAAGAAGTGCTCTCGATTGTGAAGCGGTTCCGCAGTGTCAAGGAAGCCGCCTCGGTTCCGGTGCTGATCTTGACCGACAGCGATTACAAGGAAGTAGAGGGATTCTATCGATGCGGCGTGAACAGCGTGCTTGAAGTTCCTAAAGACGAAGAGGCGATGAATCAGCTGATGGCCCGACTGCGAAACTACTGGCTCGATCTTAACTTATCCAGTCCTCTGAGCCGACGAAAATAGCTACCAGCGCACCATTTGAAGGGATGTGCTCTCCCCGGGCAATTGACCTCTCCAAGATGCAATGAGCTCCTTATAAGCTTCCCCAACCGGCCGGATTTTTCGGTCCAAGTCGTAAAGGCCCAATGAGTTGACGTTTCCGTTGTTCTCGCGCAGAGCAGTGTCCCAGTCGACTTGATCCGTGAGTGAATACCACGTGAAGCCGCTCATCGGCACTCCATCGAGACGTAGGCGTTGGAGATTCAGCCACTCTTTCTTGAGCCAGTTCACCGAATCAGGCTCAGCTATGTTGGTTTCTGTGTGCATCACCGGGAGGTGATAGCGATCGTAATACTGCTTGGTGATCACGTAATAGCCAAAAATCTCACCCGACGGTTGCGTCGAATCATCCTCGCAGACCAAGTGCTCGTTCGTGATGTAGTAGTCGTTCCCCATGATGCAGTTAGCCTTGATGTGATTGTGTTGGACGAACCAATCGTATTCCTCTCGGGTCATCCCGTTGTCCATGAGATAGGTGTACATACTCGCGGTGATCGGATAGGAGTACGTTAAGTCAAGAGCAAGAAAGCGCTGCTCATTGAGGTTGTAGCAAATCTCCAGGCGAGAAGGCTTATCCGCGTGAAAGTATTCCGATGACTCACTCTGGACAAAGGTGACATCATCTCTTCTTGCCATAATGGCGTCCATCGCAAGCTCATTCGCACGGCAAAGATGCTTGAGCGCGGTCACGAATCCTCGATCCGTTGTCAACCGCTCGTTCCACCAGCCATACAGGCCCGAAAATCGTGCGGCTACGTAAATCTCGTTGACTGGAGTGAAATATTGAACCCACGGATACCGCTCGGCAAAGGCAGCCGCATAATATTGAAATCGATCGGGCAGGTCGGGGTTTTGGAAATCTCCAATCCAATCCGGCACCCCAAAATGAAGTAAGTCCGCAATCGGAAGAATGCCGAGCTGCTGGATCTGGTGCATAACGGCGTCGGTAAATTCCCAATCGTATTTGCCATCACCGAGCCAAGTTTTGTGAAGTGGAGGTCCCCACCGCAGGGTGTCGCATCCTAATTCCGTCACCAGCTGGAGGTCTGTCTGCCAGTGCTTATAGTGTCCGCACTTTTCCATTTCATCGACGCGAAGGCGATTGCCCGATGCATCGACAACAGTGGGGTAGCTGTTCTCGATCCCAGTGGCGAACATGAAGGTGCTCTTCATAGGGTATCGAGGCGTCCTCCATCCACGACAAGAGTGGTCCCATGAACAAATTTGGCCTCGTCGCTGGCTAGAAAACAAATGGCGGCGGCGATGTCTTCAGGTTTGCCGATGGGTCCAGTGAGTTTTTCCGCCCCATCTTTGATGTTGGGATTGTTCCAGAGCATCGGGGTGTCGATGGCTCCCGGAGCGACGCAGTTGATGCGCAATTCGTCCACTTTATACTCGCGAGATACCGCGCGAGTGAACGCCTCCATGCCCCCTTTGCTCGAGGCATAGGGCACCACATTGGCGGTGGTTTCATGGGCATGGACAGAGCTCACATTCACAATCGACCCGTTCTTCATATGGGGGATGCACTCCTTGCAGAAAAGGAACACTGAACGCAGGTTGACGGACAGTACGTGATCCCATTGGTCTAACGTGAGATCGACGACAGGATTGAACGTCATCATCGCGGCGTCGTTGACGAGAATGTCGATCTTGCCGAATTGGCGGACCGTCTCCGCCACCGCCCCTTCGATGTCGCCGGGAACCCCCACGTCGCAACGGATTGGAACCGCATTCTTTCCGATCGATTGCGCAGCCGCCTTGGCGCCGTCGAGGTTTCGATCGACAACGGCAACCTTGGCTCCTTCTTTGGCAAGTTGCTGGCAGGTTGCCAATCCAATCCCTGACGCGCCGCCCGTCACCAGGCACGCTTTATCTGCAAACCTCATGTATGTCGGGACGATTTGCACCAAATCTGTGTTCGGGAACCAAAGCCACTTCGGCTTGTCAAAGAGTGAGAAAGGTGCACATCTATGAAACGTAGACCAATTTTGGCGATATCACTCGCTGCGATATTTATTCTTCCTGCAGTAGCTGGGCAGCAGCGCCGACCTCCGATCCACAGCACGGCGAATATGGAGCACATGAAGCCCAAGAGCGGTGTCTCCGCGATGGATCGAAGTTTTGCCAAAGGAGCCGCGATCGCAAACATGGCCGAGGTGAAATTGGGTCAGTTGGCTCAACGCAATGGCGGCACATGGGCCAAGGGCTTTGGACGAGACATGGAACGCGAGCACACGATGGCGCAGAAAGAGCTGATGTCTCTTGCTCGATCAAAGAAGATTGCGCTTTCCGCTGACATCGACGCCACTCACAAGATGCTTTACAGCCGCCTCAGTCGCTTGCACGGTGCCGCATTTGATTCGGCTTACCGGTCAGAGATGATCAAGGGCCATACCAAAGTTCTCGCCGCGATCCGTAAGGAGATCAAGTCCGGCAACGACACGATGGTGAAGGGCTATGCGGTCAAGATGGAGCCCGCAGTCGAAATGCATTTGCGGAACGCACAAGAAAAGAAGACGATGACGATGGGTCATCACTAATCTTCAAGGAAATTTGGGGGGCTGCGAGCGCAGTCTCCCTCGCCGTATTTCGCGCAGATCAGCTTTAGCCGAGCATTGACAATTCACCAGCCGCGGGATCATCGGTCTCTGGGACCATTGAGGCGGTGCAGTCTCACGATACCGGTGGACTCGTCATACTTGGCGTCGAAGCCATATTCAGCGGCTGCTTCGAGTATCTGGCCAAGCTCATGGACAGATGGAACCCGCACCTCGAATATCCGTAGGCTCTTTTGCGCGGCCATTGCGTGGACCACGGCCAGCGGAGAGGAGACTTCATCCACAGAATCATTCATTGCAACTTGCTCCAAACCATTCTGGCGTCATATGCCTGACAGATTCGGAGCTGATTGCAAACCTGGTATTTTTTTCAGAAATCGCCCGCCCGAGTTGACGCGAGAGCCACGCAGCTCAAGTAGTAAAATGTAGACAGATGGCTATCGTAAAATACAACGATCCGATTCAGCTAAGTGGAGACTTCTCGCCAAAAGGAGATCAGGCCAGTGCCATCGCCGGCTTAGCCGAAGGACTCGATTCAGGATATCGGTTCCAGACGTTGCTAGGTGCCACCGGCACCGGTAAGACGTTTACGATGGCGAGCGTTATTCAGGAGACACAGCGACCGGCCCTCATCATGGCGCACAACAAGACTCTTGCCGCCCAGCTGTGTCAGGAGTTCCGAGCATTCTTCCCCAACAACTCGGTTCAGTACTTCATCAGCTATTACGATTACTACCAGCCGGAAGCCTACGTGCCCGGATCAGACCTTTACATTGAGAAGGATTCGAGCGTCAATGAAGAAATTGAGCGTCTTCGCCATGCCGCGACACACGCGTTGCTCGAGCGCCGCGACGTGATTGTCGTTGCCTCGGTCTCGTGCATATACGGTCTAGGTTCACCCAGCGAGTATGCAGAGGCCGTCGTCACGTTCCGCACAAACGAACAGTTCGACATGGACGAGGTTCTTGCCAAGCTCGTTCAGATGCAGTTCGTCCGAAATGAAATGGTTCTCCAGCGGGGAACGTTCCGCGTTCGCGGCGATACCTTAGAGATTCAACCCAAAGATGAGGAAATCGTCACACGCATTGAGTTCTTCGGTGACACAGTGGAGCGGATTCGACTCTTCGATCCGCTGACCGGAGAGGTCCTAGATGAACCCTCGCAAGTCTCTGTCTTCCCCGCTACCCACTATGTGACGCCCTGGGCGCGCATGGATGATGTGATCGGAGAGATCACGAACGAGATGAAGATGCAAGAAGAGCTGTTCATTTCGCAGGGCAAACTCCTCGAAGCACAACGGCTGCGCCAACGCACCGAGTTCGACATTGAGATGATGAAGGAGGTCGGCTACTGCAACGGGATCGAAAACTATTCACGGTATTTCGATGGACGCGCTCCTGGAACCGCCCCCTACACCCTCCTCGACTTCTTGCCGAGCGACACGATTGTGTTCATCGACGAGAGCCATCAGACCATCCCCCAGATCCGGGCGATGTACAACGGAGACCAGCAGCGCAAGTCGGTGCTAGTTGACTATGGATTCCGACTTCCGAGCGCGCTCGACAACCGTCCTTTGAAATTCGACGAGTTCCTTACCCGAGTTCCGCAAGTTGTCTTTGTCTCCGCGACCCCAGGGCCATTTGAGAGCGAGGTGCAGTCGCAGGTGGTCGAGCAGATCATCCGCCCAACTTACATCGTCGATCCGCCTATCGATGTGCGTCCCACCAAGGGCCAGATCGATGATCTCATCAACGAAATTGCGAAACGGAAAGACCTGGGCCAGCGTTGCCTGGTCACCACGTTGACGAAGAAGATGTCGGAAGACCTCACCGGATACCTGCAGGATTTGAATATCAAAGTGCAATACATCCACTCGAATGTGCATTCACTTGAAAGGCCGGAAATCCTTCGCGATCTGCGCCTTGGAGTCTACGACGTGCTTGTCGGCGTTAATCTTTTGCGAGAAGGACTCGACCTGCCCGAAGTGACTCTCGTCGCCATCCTGGACGCTGACAAGGAAGGATTTCTTCGTTCTGAAACGTCCCTCATCCAGACGATTGGCCGAGCTGCAAGAAACGTCGACAGCCGAGTCATCATGTACGCCGACACCGTCACCGGCTCCATGCAGCGGGCGATTGACGAAACGAACCGAAGACGGATGATTCAGGAGCGACACAACGCCGACAACAACATTGCTCCAACCACTGTGAACAAGGTCGTGCGCGAAACTGTGCGCGCTTACGACGCGGTCGCTGAAGTCATCGCCCAATACGATGAGAAAACCGCCGCAAAGATTAAAGACGGCGAAACTCCCATGCGGCTTGAGGACCTTCCCATCCTCATCTCCTCTCTTGAGAAGGAGATGAAGGACCTCGCGAAAGCGATGGAGTTCGAGAAGGCTGCTCAAGTGAGGGATGAGATCAACTCTCTACGTGCGTTGATGGGGACAAGCGATGGGAAGCTCGGAATGGGCAAGCGTAAGCTCAAACGAGCGACGGTCGGGCGATAAGGCTTTTTGAAGAGGCGAAAGGCGTCTCAGGACCGGAGGTGACTGACTCACAGCCGTACATTGCCTACGAAGGCTTCCCTTTCAAAACGCGGTACACGCACTGGTTTAGACTAAGGACGTGAAATTCTTTGGCGTCTTATCCGCGACGCTTCTCTTCTTCGTCTTCGGAAAGGCTGATATTGACTGCTCGAAGGCCGTCGTGATCTCTCAAATCGGAGCGACACCGGCGGAAGTCCATGCCGCACAGGAGCTTCGGGACTACCTTAGCAAGATTACGGGAGCGAATATCCTCTTGCGCACCGGCGCTGCCGACGCTCCCAAGAATGCGATCATTGTTGGACAAGGGCCAGTTACCCGCAAGCTGCTGCCGGACTGCGACTGGTCCAAGTTAGGAGCGGAGCAGACTCTGGTGAGGACCGTTGGCGATCGACTTGTGGTAGCGGGTGGCCGTTCCCGCGGGACTCTCTATGCGGTGTACCGCCTTCTGCAGGAGAAGGGTGGGGTGCGCTGGTGGACGCCTTGGGCTACCACGATCCCGTCTAATTCATCGCTGAAATTGGGAGCGTTGAACTGGAGTGAGACTCCGGCCTTTGAGTATCGCGATCCGTATTGGTTTCACAGCTTCGACGCCGATTGGGCAGCGCGCAACTTTGATAATGGCTTCAACACACGCGTGGGAGCGGAGCGTGGCGGCAAGGTGGAATACGCGGGTTTCGTTCACACCTACAACGGTCTCGTTCCTCCGGATCTTTTTTCGAAACATCCCGAGTGGTTCAGTCTTATCGGGGGTAAGCGAACCAACCAGAACGCCCAGCTTTGCACAACCAACCCTGCTCTCCGCGATTTTGTCGTGGAACAGGTGAAGAAGACGCTTCGAGCAAATCCCAAAGCAACAATCATCTCCGTAAGTCAGAATGACTGCTTCAATCCCTGCCAATGTGAGGTGTGTCAGGCATTGGCAGAGCGAGAAGGTTCACAGGCCGCCCTTGTTCTGGACCTCGCGAACTATGTAGGTCAGAAGATCGAGAAGGAATTTCCGAATGTGGCGGTGGACACCCTCGCTTACCAGTGGTCAAGGCATCCCACCCGCACGATGCGGCCGCGCCCGAATGTCATCGTGCGACTGTGCAGCATCGAATGCAATTTCGCGTACCCGCTTAGCGCTCCCGAAAACGCAAGTTTCGGTGACGATATCAGAGGCTGGAGCAAACTGACAAATCGCCTCTACGTGTGGGACTACTGCACCGATTTTGCCCACTACATGCTGCCCTTCCCCGACTACTTCAGCTTGCCAGCGACGATTCAGTGGTTCTCGGAGAACGGGGTCAAAGGCGTTTTTGAGGAGGGCGATTACTCCTCGAATGGGGGTGATATGGCTGAGTTGAAAGCCTGGGTAACCGCGCAGCTCCTGTGGAATCCTGAACAAAATCCTGAAGGACTTATCAACGAGTTCCTCGCCGGATATTATGGGCCAGCCGCTGCGTCGATTCGCGCGTACATGGACTTACTGGCGGGTCAGGCTAAGCAAGACAACCTCACGTTTGCGGCGGGCTTCATGCAGTCCTACCTCGACTATCCTGTAATGTTGCAGGCCGAGACCTTATGGAGAAAAGCGGAGGCAAGTGTGGCAGGCGATCCAGTGCTCACCTGGCGGGTCGCGCAGTCTCACATCAATCCCCAATATGCGTGGATATGTCGCTGGATGGATTACCGTCGAGAAACTCTAGCCTCCAAGACGCCTTGGCCGGTGAACGCCTCCCGAGCGGCTTTCGCCGAGGCTTGGCTCAAGCGGGCAACCACACCGGGCCCGGAGGGTTGGAATCCCGTAACAACGGTGAACGAGGGCGGCTACCCTCCAAAAGACTTCGTGAAGAGTCTAGGAACCGATCAACCTGATCCGGTCTTCCATGCCCCACCAGTCCGACAGCCAAACGCTGCACCGCCGACCGGACTGACAAAAGGGATTGACCTCCAAGACGACCGCGCCAATTTGTGGCAGGTGCCGACCGGCTGCGAACTTCGATCAGACCCGCTTGCCAGCGACGGCGCTGCGTGCTGGATGCCTGGCAACCATCACGAGTGGGCATTTCAAATTCCTCTCTCAAAAGTTCATATCGAGGGTCGCTACAAACTTTATGTCGTCGCCCGGGTAGACAGCGGTCCCAGGGACGAGTCCGTGGGCTTCTCGACCGGAATATGGGACAACGCAAACCGGCGCGACGTGATGACCTACAGCTATCCGCTCACCCGCTGCTCATCCACTTACCAAACTTATGAGATCGGAACGTTCGACCTCACTCAGCAGATGACGATCTGGGCCGCGCCTCCCGCCAACCCAAAGGTGCAGTCCGTCTGGATAGACCGGGTCTACCTGGTGCGCGCCTAGGCGGTCCTGATGCCGATCAAAGAACTGACGGTACAAGGCTACAGGTCGATCAGGAGCCTCTCTGTGCCTCTCAAAAGGATCAATGTGCTTACTGGCCCAAACGCCTGCGGCAAGAGCAACTTGTATCATTCCATTTCCCTGCTGTTCAAGGCAGCCAATGGTGGACTTGCCCGCGCAATCGCCGCAGAAGGTGGAATGGAATCGGTCTTCTGGGCAGGAGCGCATTCCGGAAAGAAGAAGATTGAGCTTGATCTTCAAATCGACGACTTCCGCTTCCAGCTGCGAATTGGTAAAGTGGGCGCTATGGCAGGCTCAAGGTTCAGCCTGGATCCAGCTATCGAGGAAGAAATCATCACCGACCTCACCGAGCGGAAACCAGTAAAGATCGCCGAGCGCGGAAGGGGCACTTGCTATGTTCGCGATCGAGAAGGCATTCGGCAATCCTACCATCTCCAACTAGAGCCGGAAGAGTCAGTCTTATCCCAAATCAGCGACCCTTTCCAATACCCGCACCTTTCCTTTGTGAGGAGAGTCATCGGGAAGTGGCGCTTCTACCATCAGTTTCGAACTGATGCCGACTCGCCTCTCCGCAAACCACAGATCCCTTCGAGGACACCGATCATGGCACCCGACGGAAGTGATGTCGCCCTAGCTCTGCAGACGATCATTGAGAATGGAGACGACCAGGCACTCGATACTGCGGTGAAAGAGGCCCTCGATGGCGCTCGCTTGGTGATCATCGGCGGCGACGATGGTTTATCGGTGGGTCTCGACGTGCGGGGTATTGCACGCACACTTACTGCGCACGAGCTGTCGGACGGCACCTTGCGATATCTGTGTTTGTTGGGAGCTCTCCTGAGCCCCAGTGCAGCGCCGCTTCTCGCGCTTAACGAACCAGAATCCAGTCTTCATCCCCAAGTCCTGAAGCCTCTTGCGAAGCTCATCGTCGCCGCGTCCGAGCGCTCGCAAATATGGCTAACCACTCACTCGGCTCGCTTAGCTGATGCTATATCCGCGCAATCAGGCGTAAAAGCAATCGAGCTAGTGAAGGTGAATGGGGAAACGATGCGCGCGGGTAGAACCGATCCACGAGTCTACTACTCATCCGAACCCGACGAGTAACCATCCCTCGGTATACTCGCCGAATGCCAAAAGGCGAGTACCTCCAATACGGGGGCCAAGCGATTATCGAGGGCGTGATGATGCGCTCGCCGCGATTCTTTAGCGTCGCCTGCCGAGCTCCAAACGGCGAAATCATCAGCACCACCGAAGCTCTCGAGAAAACTTGGATTGGTCGCCAAAAGTGGCTGAAGCTTCCCTTCCTTCGAGGTTCCCTCGCTCTTCTGGATGCTATGGCTCTGGGTATCAAGGCGATGCGCTTCTCGGCAAATGTGCAGATAGATCCTCAGTACGGAGCACCCGCAACCGAGACTGCTGAAGCGAAACCGGCGGACGTTACGATCCAAACCCCTGCCGCCGCGGCGAGCGGGAAAGCCCCCAACAAGGCCATTCAAGACGCTTCCGTAGGTGGCGCAATGGTCTTCGGCATCGCTTTCGGACTATTCCTCTTCGTCCTTTTGCCGAATTGGCTCGCGGAAGGATTGAAGAAGTTCGGCATTGATAATCCGATGGAGCTCAATCTGGCAGCGGGATTAATCAAAATCATTTTCTTCATCGCCTACCTTGCTGCCATCGGGCAAATGGAAGGGATCAAAGAAGTATTTCGCTATCACGGTGCGGAGCATAAGGCGATCAACGCTCTCGAAGCTGGGCACGAAGAACTTGATCGTGACTTCTGCCAAGCTCAGACGCGATTCCACCCCAGATGTGGAACCAGCTTCGCCGTCATTGTCTTGATCGTCAGCCTTTTTCTCTTTACGTTCGTGCCGCGTTATCCGTTGGGAGAGTCGACGTTCGGCCTCTTTAACGTTCTGATTCGAGTCGCTCTCGAAATCATCATTTTGCCGATCATTGCCGGAATCTCCTACGAGCTTCTCCGCCTTGCCGGCAAGTTTCGGAATCAGGGGCTCGTGAACGCTGCATTCAAGCCGGGTGTGTGGACGCAACGGTTGACGACTCGGGAGCCGAAATTGGATCAGGTTGACGTGGCCATCGTGGCACTAAAGAACGTGCTTCGTGCAGAAGCCACCGGTTCAGTTGACATCCCACCCCATGAGGATGCCTTGGAATCCGCTCCGATGATCTAGCGAGCGCTTAAAAACCAGGTCGTCCAAACGAAGAGATAAGCAACCGTTCCCCAGCAGCAAGCGGCCCTCACAAAGCGAAGGTTGGTCTTGGCGTACCATGCCAAGGCGACCCATGCGGCGACGAGCGTGAGTCCCTTGACGAAGGCAAAAAGCCATTCGCTCTGCTCGATGAAGACCCTCATGAGAGGGTTTAGCTCAACAATCTTTCCGTTCGCGTGCAGCAGTGCCGTGGATGCGAGATCAGAAAACCCGACGAAGAGGAGGACGAAGAGCGATTTGGTGGGCACTGCGATCTTCATGATTGTTCGCAGTCGCAGGAACCGTGCCGAAGGCTCCTCCTGAGTAGAGTTTTTGGATAAATTTGTCGGCAATTGTGCGGGCTTCCTTTTCGGTGCAAAGAAAATGATTGAGGATCAAACTGACGATGTAAGTTTTATTATCCTTCGACTTTACATATCCAGAGAGGGCCACGACCATGTCAAGTGTTCCAGTTTTTCCCGCGAAATCGACGCCTTCTAGCCTATTTGTCAGGGTTCCTGAACCTGGACGGTCCAAGGCACTGAGCCAGACCGTGCCCGTTGGTTGCTGAAGATCCCACAGCAGAAGTTTGGCAATTCCCCGTGTAGTTACGAGGTTATGCCGGCTCATCCCACTTCCATCGTATGGCCGAAAGTCTTGCGGATCGATGCCAACCCCATGGATCATGAAGGATCGCATTTGTGCGGGGGCAACCGAGTAGGGATGATCACCCAGCTTGACGTCCTTTAACGCTGCCATAAGGAGAAGGTTCTCCGCAATATTGTTGTCGCTGCGGGTCAGACACTCTCTCATCGTCTCGATAAGGGGCGGTCCACCCAAAATCAAAGTAGGTGGCGTTGTCGGCACCGACGCAGTAGCGACCCGGCGACCCCCCAAGTAGAGCGCCGCGCTGTCGTTCGGCTTTTCAAGTGCGAGCTTGTCGATCACACCTGCTGCGGTCGGCATCTTTCCATTCACAAGCATCGTCCGCCGGATCGGATCGTAGAACACCTGTGGCTTGCCGGTTTTCACGCCTCGCACTGGCCGAAGCCCGTAATTTCTCGGCTCCAACCATATCTTCTCACCCTGTGCCCACACTTCGAAAGAACCGCGGTCCACTGTGAAGGCCGTAATCGGAGCCGCATATTTGTTGGGTAGGTCATCCAGCTCCCACGATGGTGGAATGAATGGACTGTAGGCTTCCCTCACGTACACCGGAACCTTGGTGTTGCCTCCAAGTTCCTTTGCTGCCCTCTGCAGCCGCTCGTGGGTCATCATGGGATCACCGGGGCTGTCCACTACCAACCGATCTTTCAGCTTCCATATCCTGGTCTGAGGCCGATAATCAGGACCAAGTTTGGCGAGTGCGTAGCTGTTCGTCAGCAATTTTTGATTGCTCGCGGGCATGAGGCGAAGCGACGAATTTTTTTCATAAAGTGTCTGGCCCACGTCATCGGTCACAACGCAGCTCACCAGGGCGCCCGAGAGCCGATCATCGCTCAAGATGCTGTCGAGAGGAGTGGATTGGCACAAAGCTAGCGCCAAGACTGCGGCAAACATGGGCTCAGTTTATAGGAAATTTTTCCAGGCCCGAAAAAGGACAACACGATTGCAACTTTAATTCTTCTAACTTGCGGAGGATCAGTTGTTATGTTGTCGTTTTCCAAATTCGCTGTCTCGGCTTCCCTTGCGTTCCTAATGGTTGCAGCAACTCCCGTTACCAGCTTCGCTCAAGCCCCGCAAGACCCCAATGTCTCGAAATTGGACTTGCAGGACGTGGACATTAGGGAAGCTTTGCGATCGCTGTTCAAGCTCGTTGGCTCGTCTTACGCCGTTGCACCCGAGGTTCAAGGTTCCGTCACTGTTTCCCTGCGCGACGTTCCATTTTCGACCGCTCTCCAGAACCTGTTAAAGCAGGTCGATGCCACTTACCGCATTGAAGGCGGTATCTACCTTATCGCTACTCATGAGCCCATCGCACCTAACTTGCCTCCCGGTAAGGTTCCGCCCCCTGTGACTCTTGAGAATAAGACAATCAGGCGGGCCAGGATCATGCACGCTGACCCGATGCTGGTCGCGATCCTCGTGGGTTCCAAAAACGGCAAAACCGATTTCTCCTTTGCTCCAGAACTGAGCACCGTCATTAACACGCCTACTTCAGGGCGCGGTGGAGGATTCGGAAACGGGTTTGGAGGTTCCGGACGCGGAAATGGAAACCACAATGGCGGTGGATTCGATCCGGGAGCTGGGAGCGGACCAAACCGGAACAATAAGGGCGGCGGACACGAAGGGAGCCTGCCGGGCTCTTGATCGAAGAGCCGACGCCGGCTTCTTGGCTGGACAACCAACCTTTCGTTAAGAACTTAATCTTGCAATTTCCAGTCCTCGCTATATACTTCTGGCATATAAGGAGTTTCGCATGAGTTATAGAAATCTCGTTCTAGGTTTGGCATTTGCCTCAGGAATGCTCGCTTGCGCGCCATTGGCATTCGCCCAAGCTGATCTGGGGAGCAAGACCGTGTCCTCGCTGGAATATCGTGAGGCCGATGTCCGAGATGCGTTAGATGCCCTCTTCAAGCAAGTCGGGGCCTCTTACAGCATCGATCAATCAGTACAAGGCCGTATTACCGTTTCGCTGCACAACGTCAGCTTGGGGGCTGCCCTGAAAAATATTTTGCTGCAGGTGGATGCCGAAGCCAAAATTGAAGATGGGATCTACCGCATCATGTCACGGCCACCTGCTGACTCGCCTGCACCGCAGAATTCCCAACCTGTCGCAACAGGGTCTAACAAAATTCGAAAGAAGGTTAAAGTCAATCATGCTGATCCTATGGTGCTTGCCGAGGTATTGACAAACAATGGAAAGCCCGATTTCAGGACCGCATCGGCAGAGCGCAGCACGGTGATTCAGTTGGATGAGTACAAGAAAAAATACAACTGGCCCGGTGGTTTTCAAATGGGAATCGGAGGGTCACGGATGTTCGGCGGCGGCGGCTTCTAAGCGTCCAAAGACAACTTGCAAAGGCGACTCTGGCACAGAGTCGCCTTTCTTGTGATCGAGTCACTAAAATCTTGAAGCTTGTATAGTAAAAACATGGCCCTTCTAGGTTTGGTCGCGGCGATGCTCACGATCGGTGGAGGAAAGATGGACGCAGCACAAGTCCATGAGACGAAAGCGCAACACGATGCGCGCATGCAATGGTGGAGAGATGCGCGCTTTGGTATGTTCATTCACTGGGGGCTTTACTCGGTGCCCGCAGGGGAGTGGAACGGCAAAACTGGATACGGCGAGTGGATTCGCGAAAGCGCACAAATTCCGGTCGGTCAGTATGATCAGTTTCTCTCCCAATTCAATCCAACCAAATTCGACGCCGACAGCTGGGTGAAGATGGCCCGTGATGCCGGCATGAAATATGTCGTGATTACCACGAAACACCATGACGGTTTCGATCTCTTTAAGTCAAAGTTTTCGGATTTCGACATCGACAGCACCCCCTTCAAGCGAGACATCATGGCGGAAATGGCTGCGGCATGTAAGAAATACGGCCTGAAGATGTGCTGGTACCACTCGATCATGGATTGGCACCATCCCGACTACCTGCCGAGAAGAACTTGGGAAGAGGCCACCCGTCCAGTAGACGGTGCAAATTTTAACCGGTATGTGCAATACCTGCGAAATCAGGTCACTGAACTTCTGACCAATTACGGCCCGATTGGGGTGATGTGGTTCGACGGGGAATGGGAATCCACATGGAACGACTCCTACGGAAAGCCCCTTTATGATCTTTGCCGCTCTCTTCAGCCTAATGTGATTGTCAATAACCGCGTCTCAAACAATCGCTCAGGAGGTATGAACTCCGACGGCACCGATCAGCGAGTGGGTGACTTCTCAACGCCCGAACAGACCATTCCATCAACGGGTTTAGGCGATGTGGATTGGGAAACTTGCATGACCATGAATGACCACTGGGGTTACAACTCGCACGACAAGAATTGGAAGTCGAGCGAAGAATTGATCCACAACGTCGTCGATATTGCGTCGAAGGGCGGCAATTATCTCTTGAATGTCGGCCCAAGAGCCGATGGCACGTTCCCGCCCGAGGCAGTAGCTCGCCTACACGACATCGGAAACTGGATGAAAGAAAATGGGAACTCGATCTACGACACCAAGGCTTCCCTATTCGACCACCTCCCTTGGGGTCGCTCCACCACAAAGCGAAACAAGGACGGCACCACCACCCTGTTTTTCCACATCTTCGACTACCCCGCCGATCATCGTCTTGTGATCCCGGGTCTCGGTAATAAATTTAGGTCGGCTCATTTTGCGTCTACGGCGGTGATGCCGGTTCGAGTTGGGAGTGATGTCGTCATCCCTCTCCCCAAGCAGCCATGGAACAAGTTTGTGAACACCGTCGCGCTTACCGTGGTGGGCGAGCCGGTCATCTACCGGACGCCAGAAATAAAGAGCGACTCAGCTGACTTCGTGACCACCGCACATGTTTCCCTGGAATCGGGAAGCAAAGGCCTGGAAGTGCGATACACGCTCGACGGAAGTGAGCCTCGTGTGAGTTCACCCCGCTACACGGCTCCCATTCTTCTTTCGAAGTCCACCACGATCAAAGCGGCAGCCTTCGATCAGGGGAAAAAGGTAAGTTCCGTCGCTTCCAAGCACTTCCAAAAGGTGAACCCTTGGCATGCAGCCAAGGACATCAAGCCCACGGGAGGACTCATCTTGAAGGAATATGCCGGAAATTGGGACCGCGTTCCAGACTTCAAGAACTTGGAAGCCACCAAGACCTCAGTCGCGGGTGCAATTGGAATTCCTCTCAAGACCCCTGCGGATGAAAGGGTCGGCCGACTTTACACCGGCTACCTCTATGCACCGGTGGAGGAGTTATATCGATTCGCTTTGCTGTCCGACGATGGATCTAAGCTCTGGATCGACGGAAAAGTAGTGGTCGACAATGACGGTTTGCATTCGAGCGAAACCAAGGTTGGGTTCGCTCCGTTGGCGAAAGGCTGGCACACCCTTGAATTGCGGTGGTTTAACGCAACCGGCGCATCGGCACTCGATCTTCGATGGTCTCATGGACGTGGAGCATTGGCGACGATCGCGGCAAAGAGCTTCGGGCACTGACGCACCTCTGAAGGCGTCGCTGATCAGCGAATCCCCGCTGGGTCCAAAGTTCCATAAAATGGCCCGGAAAGAGCGGCGGCACGATGTTCTGCCTTCCCCCATTTATGGGGTAAGTCACACGAAGACTTGAGTTCTTATCCCCAAACCTTTACAAATTGTACAAAAGCTGTAATAGTTACCAGTGTGGATTGATCTAAAGTTTTCCGAGTAGTCGCCGATACACTAAATATGCGGGGATCGAATCTGGTAACTCTAACGGGGAACTGCTCGAATGACGGACACGTCTTCACTCGTACGGATTCACTTCGCAGTAAAGCGGACGTCCGCCCAGACGTCTTAAAGGGAGAACGGCAAATGCAGCACACTCTATTAAAATTAAAACAGCTGTATAACGACAGCCCGCGGTTGACCGCGGTGCTAGCCGGTATCGCGATGTTGACGGGTCTGACCCTCATTCACGGCATGCTCGGATTCACTTCCGCGTTCCGTGTCATCTATGTCCTTCCGATTTGGATTGCCACGCGCATGGGCGGCAAGCGCGCGGGAATCGCATTGGTTCTACTCAGCACCGTCGTCGGCACGATGACGGAATGGCAACTACAGCACGGCCCCCAGGAGACCCTGTGGGCTAACCTGATGATTCGATTTGCGACTCTGGGAGTGTTGATGCTCCTGATCGCACAGGTTGAGCTCGCCTTGCAAAAGCATCAGAAGTTGGCACTCACTGATCCACTTACTGGGCTTCTGAATCGGTACGCGCTCAAGGAATTTGCTTCGAGCGCATTCAATCGGGCACTTCTCCTGGAGAAGCCGATGACGGTCGTGATGATCGACTGCGACGGCTTCAAAAAGCTCAACGACACCTTCGGCCACAAGGCCGGAGATCACGTCCTCACCTTGCTTGCTCGATCGATCGAGCGGCACACGCGCCAAACCGATCTCGTGGCACGGCTCGGAGGAGACGAGTTCGCAGTCGTCTTCCAAGACACGGATATCGAAGAGGCGAAAAACATCATGAAGCGCATCGATGAGGCCTTCACGACCACGGTGAGCGATGCGGGGTATGTGGCGAGCCTTTCGATCGGATATGGAGTCCGGAGCCACGACTATAACGAACTTGAAACCGTGCTCGAAATCGCCGACGCCGCGATGTATGAGCATAAGCAGAACAAGAAAGCCAACGCCTTCTTAAATTAGACACATTAGGTCCGATGCAGAACCCTCTGCATCGGACGACTTGAGTCAATTAGTGATTGATGCCTCTTCCGGTCTTGTGTTGAAGTTCATCGATCTTTTTTGACGCATCCGCTTTACTAAGAGTCTCCTCCACCTCTTCACCCGCCTCTTCGGCAAGCGTCTCAAGATAGCTCTTCTGCGCACCCGTCATCGATTCATCACCAGTCTTCCAATCTTCAGGTGCCTTGACTTGACTTGAATTCGGTTGTTTCGCCATATCACATTTGACGCTAGCAAGGAAAATCATGTTCTCCTATGTCTACCTATTAAGTATAAGTATACGAAGCTGTCAAGTTTAGATAGCAATCATCAGATTCGGCAAGTGCTTCGCTGGGTTTGAACCTATAAACTTGCCTTTTACGATAGATGAAAGGAGAACTAAAATGAAGCAACTCGTGATTGGTGCCCTCTTAACGGCTTCCGCGTTCGCCGGAGCAAGTGTCATTAGCACGTGGGACCATGAAGCCACCTCGTGGTATGGAGGTGTCATGTTTGACGTGACCAACGTGAGCGCATCCACCTTGCGGCTCACGGGTCAGTTCAATCTGAACGACGACGGAACCGCGACTGATCTTTATGAAGTTTGGTACCGCGCCGGATCGTATGTGGGGAACACTGGCTCAAGTTCCGGTTGGACGTTGCTTGGTACGGGTGATGGAGTCGGCCAGGGTCGAGGAAATAGAACGTTTATCGATGTGGGAAACACGCTCGACATCTCGGCAGGTCAGACCTTCGGCGTGGCGATTTTCGTCGATGCGACACTCGACGGAATGACGGCGACCAGTTCGATTGGCTACAGTTCTGGGGCGGTCAATGTGTCGGATGGCAACCTTAGCCTCAGCGCAGGTGCCGCGAAGGGATTCAACCTCAATGGTGGCAGCCCGTTCGAAGGTGCCACGTTCTCACCTCGGTCGCTCCAAGGCGAAGTCTTCTACCAGCCTGTTCCAGAACCCGCTTCTGCCCTGATCTTAGGCTTAGGGGCCATCCTGCTCCGGAGAAAATCAAAGAAGGCATGAAGAAGGCGTTCACTCTGATTGAGCTTCTCGTCGTCATCGCCATCATCGCGATTTTGGCCGCGATCCTGTTCCCGGTCTTCGCTCAGGCAAAGGAGGCGGCAAAAAATTCCGCCAGCTTGTCTAATATCAGACAGATCGGGATAAGCACGCAGATGTATACGAGCGACTATGATGACTTGACTTTCCAAGTGTTCTACATCGGTCAGGGTGGCCAGACCACGCCGGACAACTTTGGAGGCTGGCGCTGGCCGTGGCTCGTTCAGCCCTACGCGAAGAATCGCGATATCTTTCGCTCACCTGCGGACACGAAAGACCTATCTCTGAGTTCGTGCTTCGGCGGTTGTCGTGATCCGAAAAACGAATATTACGGCTATCTCTGGGGCATCTTCGTTAGTTACGGCTATAACTGGATTGGGCTATCCCCTGATTACACTTGGGATCCGACCACGCCGCCGTCCTTGGCCGATTCCGGCAACAGTCGTGGCCTGCCACTTTCTGGCCTCGGCAGTCCTGCCGAAACGATCATGTTCGCCGACAGCACCTACGGTGATCCCGATCATCCGGAGGTAATTGGCATGGGCTATTACACCATCGACCCCCCCCAAATGTGGACGGGCAACCCGCCGCTGACCCGTTCCTCTTACGGATTCGTTTGGCCCCGCCACAACAACGCCGCCAACGTTGAGTTCGCAGACGGACATGCAAAGACGGTCGCGATTGGAAAAATCGCAGATCCAGCGATATGGGATCGAAATTGAGCATGAATCGGCCTGGCCTGGCCTGGTCGTTGATTGCGTTGGTGGCGGCCTGTATTGCCATCTGGTCCGCACTCCAAGCGGGTCGATCAAGCGAGCCAACTGTAAAGGTGCAAGCCGGCTCGACGCCAGTCACCGCCACATCTGAAGAGCGATCCCAGTTCAAAATGAAGCATCCATAGCTTGTAAGACCGGTGTTGTAGGTTGCAATTGTAGATGGCGCAGCTTATCAATACGCAGCTCTATAGCCGGATGAGTGTTCGAATCGGTATCGTGAACCCCGGGGAGCGATGAACTTGCAACTAACGTTTGCAAACAGGCAATTGCCCCTTCGACATCCCCAGTCGTCTTCACCGCCAACTCATCCGCTTCTAGCTCGTTGCGTCGATATGATTTTCGCAAAAATAAAAACATGGGTGCAAATCCGCACGCTGCGGTGGCCATTGGAATAAGCAGCAACAAGGAATTGGCACCTATTAAATTCCGAAAGCCAAAAAGGAAAACTATGGGGAGTCCTAAGAGTGCCGCAAAGACAAACGCGACGAATCTCCGCTTTGCTACATGCCTCAACCTGATGTGCGCTAGTTCATGAGCTATTAAGAAGTCCAATGCAGCATCAGAAAGGGTCATGGCTGCCTGCGCTGTAACACCAATTCCCTTGGCATCGGCAAGGGCTGACAGCTTTCCATAGCGGACCTCTTTGAGGATCCGAACCGCCGCTGTCGGCATTTGCATAATACCGGTGAGTCGATCCGCGGCTTGTCTTGCCCGCGCCTCGCCTTTCGCAATATCCTCGGCCGGGACATCATAAGAGATCGCTTGTTGATTCATGAAGGATGAACAAATAAGCAAGCAGAAGAGCAGAATGTAGAGGGTCGATTTTCCGACGCCAGGACTCAAGAAGGTGAGGCCCAAAAAGGTGAAAAGAAGCAATACGGAGGGAATGGCCCGAAGCAAAACCTTCTGACGGGCGATCGGCTTTACTGAATAAAGGCTCGGAATTGATTTGGATCGCCGCGCCTCTTCTACTGTGGGCCCGAAAATCTTCTTTTCGAACCGCTTCATGATCGGAAGGGTGGCGAATGGAATGAAGACTGAGAGCGGTATGACCACCAGAGCTATTTGGGTGAATCGGATCCCAAACCAAAGCTGCGCAACTGGCTCAAAAATACGAGTTGGTAGCGTGGCAAAAAACAAGATTGAATGCACGCCAATGAGGCACATCGTTCCATTGAGAACGAGTTTCGCGTAGATACTTCGACGCTTCTTGACCGGGAGCTTGCTAAAGTTGCCAAGCAGCACTGCCGATGCAAAAATGGCTAAGATACCAATCGGCATCAACAACAGCAAGGTGGCAAGGAGCGGAATGGTCCACCAATGAAGAGAAATTGAGCCGTTCACCCGTCCCCATGAACCCGCTTTTCCGGTAAGGTCCCAATATCGAGTTCTTGCTGATGAAGTGTAATCCGCGGGACGATTCAACTCGACATTCGACCAAGATGGCTGAATTCCAGCAATTTTTACATCCGAACCGAGGTGATTTAGGCTCTGTATGAGCACGTCCAAATCGATCTTAGTAGCTCGAAAGTGATCACCAAAATGCCCGGGAACGTAGTTGAGTTCCGCCACCGCCGCCTCCTCTTGCGCACAATACGCAACAGTGGCTTCGTATCCCGAGGACTCAGCAAATCTCTCAAGTGCGTTGGCAAACCTGATCGGATTTTCAGTTGGCGAGCCGATGACAAGCACCTTCAAATTACAGCCTGAGATCGCCACTAGTGCAACCACTTGTCCTGAGTTCAGCACGGGTGTAGGAAAAGATAGCTGATTCGAAGTCGTGTCCAATGTCCGAGAAACCCTTGAGTCGAGAAGATCAGACCGGGATTTGACAATAGCCCCAAGGGCAGATGTCATCAGCAGCAAAGCTACGAGCAAAATTTGAAACGATCGTCGAAAAAACAAGGTACTAAACTATATCAGAGCTTGCAAGTCTCTGCAACAAGTATTTCACCCGGAGATTCACCTGTCCATGTAAGAGGATTTCTTGCATTTGAATGATGGACAGCTCGTTTGCCGGGACCTGGGAAGATCGTCTTTGTAGAAGCAAAGTAGACTCTTCCCATGCTCCCTTCCATGCAAGACATCAAGGACCGAGGCTACCTCGTCCCAGAAGCACTGGTGAGCACCCAATGGGTTGCCGAACACAAAGATGATCCAGATGTGGTTCTCGTCGAATCCAATGAGGACTCGCTTCTGTATTCGAGTGGCCACATTCCTGGAGCGGTGGAGGTCGATTGGACCCGCGACCTGAACGATCCCCTGCGCCGCGACTACTTGGATGAGGAGGGCTTCAGTGCGCTCATGAACCGCATCGGCGCAACCAAGTCTTCGACGATCGTGTTCTATGGGGACAAGAACAACTGGTGGGCGTGCTATGCCGCCTGGGTATTTCACTTGTTCGGTCACGAGAATGTCCGAATCATGGATGGAGGGCGCCTCAAGTGGAGCAATGAGGGACGCGAACTCACCCGCGAAGTTCCAAAACGGCCTCTAACCGAATATGAAGCGCAGCACCGCGACGACAAGGCGTTTCGAGCGTTCCGTGATCAAGTGATGGAGCACGTCGCAAGCAAGGGCAAGCTGATCGACGTCCGGTCTCCCGAAGAGTTCGATGGTACACGCCTCCACATGGAAGCATATCCAAACGAAGGCGCGCTTCGAGGCGGCCATATTCCGGGGGCCGCTAACGTTCCTTGGGCAAAAGCGATCAACCCCGCCGACGGCACGTTCCTCCCCGCGGCCGAACTTCGCAAGTTGTACGAAGAAGGTGCTGGCATCAAAGCGAGCGACGATGTCGTCGTTTACTGCCGCATCGGCGAACGAAGCAGCCACACCTGGTTCGTTTTACGCTACCTCCTTGGCTATCCGAACGTGCGCAATTATGATGGAAGCTGGACCGAGTGGGGCAATCTGGTCGGCGCGCCAATCGAGAAGTAAGAGGTTCGACATGCCTGAACTCCCCCCTCGGCTCACTGAGATTCTGGAAGACCTCTCTCTTCTCCCTGATCGTCAAGAGAAGATTGACTACTTAATTTCGCTGGCCGGGGAATTTACGAACCCCGGACCCGAGCTACCTCGAACCTCCGAAACCCGAGTACCTGGTTGTGAGAGCGAAGTGTACGTGGCACCGGTGAACGATCACTTGCGAATCGCAGTGGACAACCCGCAGGGAATCTCGGCGATGGCCCTGGCGGCGGCTCTTGAAGAGTCTCTGAATGGAGCTACCCAGCAGGCGATCGAGAGCGTTCAAGAAGACATCGTCTATCGAATTTTCGGAACTGAGCTATCAATGGGAAAGAGCATGGGCCTGACGGGCATCGTCCGGATGTCGAAAGAAGTGGCCAAGAAGTTAGCGACGCGCTCGTAACAAGAGATTTCCCAATCCCATTTGGCGCATTCGCTTCCGCAGCAAATCGAATTTTCGAGCGAGCACCGGATCGAATGCGCACTTGGCGCGAACGAAATCTGGATCGACGGCAGCATGGGCGTAGAGTTCGGCTTTATCTTCTTCGACTCCTGCGGTGCTATATAGCGTCACGAAGCCCGGCAAAGCAATATTGAGATTGCCCACCCCGGGATCCCTCATTTTGGCTCCCCCTTCGCCGTAGCGAAAATTCACCAAGTTGAGCGCGCTCCACTCCGGATCTTTCCAAAGAGTGCTCCCTCGATCCTCGATGAGGTGGAACAACTCGTGATGGATGACTGATACTTGAAAGTTGCCACTGCTGTATCCCAGTTCCGGATCGTAGTACATGGCGTCGCCGTCTGCCGCTGGAACGGCACCACGAATCTGCCCATCGACCGCTAGGTGAATCCCAAACACGATCTTCTTGATGCGGAACTTCCGGCCTACATCTGCCGGGTACCGGTTCCACTCAGCGCTAAAACGCTTTGCATAGAGGTCTATCTGCTCCTGCGAAGGCGGATCAGCGGTGACCCAGTAATCATCACCGTGCCATTTCAATGGCTGATTGAGCACGACGACTGCGATGTGGTACTTGGTTTCAATTTGCTGCAGCAGAATTGGGGTTTGATTGACCATTATTGGCAGCAAGCTAGAATCCACCCTTGATGTACGACCAGCCAGCTTCCTGCTTGGAGACGACCTCAGCAACTCCCGCAGGCACTAAGGTGACCCCGCGGACCAAGCTACTCAAATCCATCTTCCGACCCCTAAGCGTGTTAGCGCATACCGCGAAGGTCACGTGATTCTCATGAGCGCTTCTAGCCGCTTGGTGAGGGTATTGCCCCGCTTCACCAGCATGTCTACTCCGAGGCCATGACACACAACCTCTACTTCCACCGAATCGGCAGAGAAGGCCTTCTTAAGGTTCTCGATGTTGTTTACAATGGCGCCGAAAGCCGCTTTGCTGCCGACGTTCACCTCAAACACTACGCGGTGCTCGCGGACCCGAGCCAAGGCTCCACAACAAAGCAGCATCGCACAGCAAAGGGAGACGAAAAGCTTCGCGAAGGTAGACGATTTCATCTACTACAATGTAGCAAATGCTGATCACAAGCTTCGCTCTGGCGCTCGCCATTGCTCCTCATGGAAAGATGCCAGCCGGGTTCGACAATCTGATCGCCGGTTACGCTTTTGCGTACGACGAGAAGCACAACCAGGCATGCACCTACGACAGCAAAAGTGGTTATTGCATCATGCGCAGCATCGAGTGCGACGGTGCAGATCTCACTCTACTGCTAACTCATGACCGATATCTCATCGAGGGCATGGGCTACGATGTGCCCAACTTTGGGAAGGTGGATAGCTCTCCTTCGATGAAGCTCATCGTCAAACCTCTGCCAAGCCTGTCCACCGGCAAGGGCGTTCGGATCGGCTATACGCCAGCTCAACTGCGGTTTAAACTCGGAAGACCTACGAAGATCGAGAAGAGCGGCTCGCGGCACCAATTCACGGATTACGTGTACCACTACATCGACGGCACGAAAGACGATGGCGACGACTTCACCCAGACGTATACGTTCAAAGCGGGAAAGCTGATTGAGATTCGATTTTCACGCAGTCCTCTGTTTTCCGACGGCTAAGTCTTGTCCGCGAACTGGACGAGCTTCTCAAGCATGCCGAAGAACCTGGTGGTGGCCACGACTCCATGCTCCTTCTCTAGTTTGGTCATTGGGAATGTAGGTGGTTTGCCGCCGATGATCTTCCAGACCAGAAGCACGTAACGGTCACCCACACCAACAAGTTCGACGCCACCCTTCGGAGTCGGAAACAGATGTTCGATCTTGCCGACGAACGATCCTCGAGTGAACGTTACGGCGAGCCGCCGGTCATCCGTCAGGTCCACACGCTTGAATGGCTGGCTACGGATTAGATCTCGCAGTTCAGTTAAGGGCACTACGTTAGCCGGAATGCTAAAACCTACGTGCTCCGTCAGCTCCTTCTCGATGGTCTCTTCTAAACCACTGAGTGACTGTTCGTCGGAGTCAAAGAGGATGTTCCCACTCTGGATGTAAAGAACGGACGTTCCTGAATCCCAAGCCGGTTAACAGTTCGCAGATGCGTTCCATCTTTACGAACCGCCCGCCGACATTAACAGCCCTCAGAAAAGCGACGTACTGCACGCAACCTAGTATATGTTCTGGTCAACTTCAGGTTAAACCTGCACGATGTTCGGTATATTCGGCAAAGTTAGCTTGCCTGTGCTTCACACCAGATCATGAATAAATTCGTTCTAACTGCGGGCATCTCCTTGCTCGGCATCTCAGCTCACGCCCAACTCGTTTTCGGGCACACTTACTATTCGTCGGGCTCTGCCGCCGAATCCGGCGCATTCTACATGGATGCCAATACCGGTGCGACCACCCAACTCTGGTCTGGCGCTGGAAGCCGCAAGGTCAACGGCATCGCCGCCGATGACGCGAACAACAAGATGTACGCCAATGATGCGGCACGTCTGCTCGTTTGGGATTACGGCGCGGTCGGAACCAAGCCGACTCAGATCAACGGCTTTTACCGGACCGGGCACGATAACGTCGTCTACGTCACCGGCGTCGATGACCTCTGCCTTGCGAATGGAGGGCTCTACGCTTACACGACTTACAACGCGAGCGGCGGCACTCAAGTCGACGACGGAATCTACATCGTCGATACGACGGTGACCACTAGCGCCACCCAGAACCTATCGTTAGTCTGGAGTCACTCCGATCTGGATTACAACTTCCAAGGCATCACCTTCGATGCTGCCACCGGTCTCTTTTACGGTGCCAATCAAACCGGAAACAACCACTCGGCCGGAATTTACTCGATTGATGCGCTCGGCACCGGCGCAGTGAATCGAATTATGGACTTTCCAACCGACATCACCAGTGCAGACGGGATCACGTTCGGTGATGGACGGCTCTGGGTTTCGCAGAAGGTCTCCGGCAACTCCTACATGAGCATCCGAGGCTACAATCTCAGCACCTCTTCCTGGGATCGCAGTTTCAACTTCGGCACCCTCTTCCCCTCTCAGAGTTACGCCACCGGCTTAAGCTGGGCGAATACGAACCCAGTTCCCGAACCCGCGACCCTGTTCGCCCTCGGTGCTGGCGCGATCGCTCTGTTAAAGAAACGTCGCGCACGATAATTAACCATGGGTTGGGCTGCTCACCACATTGAGAGACTCAAAGCGGGCGAAACCGTCAAGTTTCGCCCGCGGGGAAACTCCATGGTCGGCAGAATCGAGTCGGGTGACCTTGTCACGGTCGCTCCCGCTCACCTAGACGAAATCAAAGTAAATGACATTGTGCTCTGTAAGGTGCGCGGAACCGAATACCTGCACATTGTGAAAGCAATCCGTGGTGCCGAGTATCAAATCGGCAAGAATGTTGGCCGAATCAACGGCTGGACCTCCGCGCGCCAAATCTTTGGCAAAGTCATCGCCATCGATCCATAGTCGTTTTCTCGTCCGCGCCACCGAGGTAACTCGCTCCGGACCCGCGAGGCACCGAGGATTCTCGGCGATCCTCCACAAAACCGACCTCTTGCGCTGCCTTTCGCCTACTCCATCACAACGCGAATCGCCTCGAGCACCCGGGCAGCGTCGGGCAACGCCGCATACTCATAAATAGGGTTGTATCCGATGTGGATGTCTTCTCGAGCGACAAGCTGCGGGGGCGACAGGAACAGGTTAAAGCGTTCGGGCATCCGCGTCATTTCCGCGATCACCGTCTGGCCGATGCCACACGTCTTCGTATCCTCGTGTACCACCACGAGGCGTCCCGTCTTCTCAAGCGATTGCGTCAAGGTGTCGTAATCGATGGGATTTATGCTCCGAAGGTCGATAATTTCGACGCTGACTCCGGTTTGCTTCGCAGCCTCCTGAGCAACCTCGATACAGTTCCCGTAAGTGACAAGGGTAACGTCGCTCCCTTCCTGAACGAATCTCGCCTTGCCAAAAGGCACGGCTGCGACCTGGCCAACTTCGGCTTGCATGCGGAAGATGTGTTTAGGAATGAAGATGAAGCAGGGATCTTCCGAGTGGATCGCGGTCCAGAATAAGCCAGCTGCGTCCTTAGGGGTTGACGGAATCGCAACCTTCAAACCGGGCGTGTGAGCGAAATAAGCCTCATTCGCTTGGCTATGCCAAAGCGAACCTCCGGGCAAATAAGCACCATACGGAGCGTAGATAACGCACGGGCAACTCCAGTCCCCAAAAGTCCGCCACCGCAGCGAGCTCATGTTCGAGATGATCTGGTTCCATCCGGGCGGGAAGAAGTCGACAAACTGCAGTTCAAAGACCGGCTTAAGTCCATATCCGGCCATACCCACTGCGCATCCCGTAATCGTCGCCTCGGCAAGAGGAGAATTGAAGACCTGATTCGGAAAAGCCTCGCTGAGTCCTTTCGTGAGTCCGAATACGCCACCCTTTGGATCTTCAATATCTTCGCCAAAGAAAATTACTTTGGGATCGTTTTCTAATGCCTTCTTGAAGGTCTGGTTGATGGCGGAGACCATCGTCATCCGCTGATTGCCCTGCAGCGGCGGCGCTTCCGCCTTCACTTCCGAACCGAAGTTGTGCAGGTAAACCTCATCCGCACGAGGATCTTCCGCCTTTTCTGCTCGGATGTAATCCTCGTCTACGATCCGCTGCACTTCTTCTTGAATCGCTTCGTAATTCTCCTGGTTCAGTTCGCCGCTTGCGATCAGCTCCTCAGCAAGCAGTCGAATCGGATCGCGAGTCATCATCTCCTCGATATCTTCGAGCTTTCGATAAACCCGATGATCATCGCTTGAGGTGTGGGAGGAGAGCCGGGCTAGGTCCGCCCAAATCAAGGTGGGTCCCTCGCCTCTGCGAGCCTTCCCGAACGCTGCCGTGGCGGCTTCGTGAACTTTGTCGACG